>NZ_JAEKDA010000011.1:0-251978 GCF_016405635.1 Pseudomonas sp. MF6755 | reverse complement strand
TTCTTTTCGGTCACTTGATTGACCGCTTGGATTTTGAATTCTTCGGGATAACGTGGGTTGCTCATGGCACCTCCTAATTGGCCTCAGTTTAAGGCAAAGAGGTGTCTACGAAACCCGAGGCGATTCAGAAGATGGCATGCGCGCTGGCCAAGTCTCGGATGACAGTGGAGAGATCATCTGCGATTTCATTGAGCTGCAGGAAAAATACCGCCTCATGACCAATCGGGAGCTTCCGCCTAAAGGCGAGCTTGAGGCACTGATCCACACAGCCAAACGGTGGGGAATTGTTCGTCGACTGAAGGCGGGTGACACCCATCTGTCGGGGCTACACATCGAGGCCGAGGACGGAGGCATCGCGATACGTCCCGCCATTCGAATCATTTTGGGAGAGTCCGCTCTGCAGCAGCTTGCCCTTTGGAGTGCCAAAGACCGCGACGCCGAACTGCCGCGCGATGTCAGTAATACCGAACAGCTTAGCCAGGAGGACATCGCATGAAGCGCCTTGAAAGCATAAAGCTGGTGCAGTTTCTGCTGTACGAAAGCGAAGAATTTCTGGTGGAGGAAACCACCGGCATCTTCGGTCCCAATGGCAGCGGGAAGAGTTCGGCATTGGATGCCGTGCAAATCGCGATGTTCGGAGCCAACAAGAATCACATGGCCTTCAACGCTCAAGCCGACTCCTCCGGCGCCAAGATGTCTCGCTCGCTGCGCTCCTACTGCCTAGGGCAATACGGCGACGAGATCGTCGAATGCGCACGCCCCAACTCCACGACCTACATCACCTTGACCTGGAGAAACACCGAAACGAACGAACCGACCACAACCGGTATTTGCATTGAGGCCTCACTCGAAAGTGAAGAGGCGCGGGTTGTGGGTCGTTACGTGGTCAACGGCATAGAGTTGGCAATGGCCGACCACCTTCAATCGATCGAAGGAGACTTCAGCCCCCTGCCCTGGAAGAGCTTTCGCAGCCGCTTGATGGAGCGCGCGAAGATTCTGGGGGAAGACCCTTTCTACGATGACCCGTCCAGCTTTACCAAGCAGATCTTGTTCGCGTTGAGGGGTAAAAACGGACAGCCATCTTATGATGCCTTCATCCGCGCATTTCGCTTCGCGCTGCGGATGAAGTTCGACAAGTCGGTCGACTACATTGTCCGTAACGATGTGCTGGAGAGCAAGCCAACGAATATCAAGAAGTTCAAGGCCATCGTTGACACCTTCAAACACCTCAATCTGCTCATCGAAAATGTTGAAAAGAAAATTGCCCAGGGCAGAAAGGTCGCGGGCCAGTATCTCGCCGCGCAGACGAAGCTACGCCGAGCGGTGTCGTGGCGCGGCCTGGCAGCCACCGCTCAAGATGAAGAGGCGCAACTCGCTTGCGAAAGCGCCGAGGATGTTCTTGAAAAGGCCAAGCAGACCACCAGCGAGCTAAAGTCTGCCAGTCAGCGCCTAAGCGAATCACTGACCGCGTCAGAATCTGAACTCCATCACCTGAGTACCCGTCAGCAACTGCATGCGGCGCACAAGGAAAATGCGGAGGCTCAGTTGGGTCAGGAGAATGCCCGACGGCAGTTGGCCAGAGGGGGCGAAGCACTTGATGAAGACCTCCAGAGGATCAGCACGGCGCTGGAGACCGCTGCTCAGTCGCCTTATCTCGAAGATTTGCGGGATCCGACTCTATCTCTTGCTGCGCGCTTCCGGCTATTGGTCGCTACCCCTGGGCTGACCAGCGTGGAGACCCTGAGAGCGCCCTTGGAGGATATGGCTTCGATAGGTCAAGGGGTCAAGGCTAGTCTGGAGGCCGTTCATCAGGACCTTTCAGATCAGGCGTCCGATCTCGGTGACCGGGTTCGTGGGCTGGAGGGCTCATTGGCACGGGTGCAAGAAGGACGAGCGCCCCTCAGCGACTATGCTCAGATTCTGCTGGAAGAACTGCGTGATGAAGGGCTGAATCCGATCCCGGTGTGCGATCTGGTCAAGATCACAGACCCACGTTGGCAACCGGCGATCGAAGCCTACTTGGCCAAGAACACCGAGGCCTTGTTGCTGCCCGAAGATCAGGAAGAACAGGCGTTTGCGATTTATCGCGGGCTGAAGGGACGCAGAACGGCTTTCGGGGTGAAGATCGTTCGTAGCAACCAGGTCAAACCGGCCGCAATGAATCTGAAAGGCCTGGTCGCCGAACTGATCGAGGGCAGCAACCCCATCGCCGTCGGCTATTTGCGCGGCCAACTCGGCAACTTGAAGCGAGCCGAAGAAACGGGCGATGCGCTTAAGGGCGAAAGGACCCTGACCACGGACGGCATGTACGTCAGCCCGCGAGATTTCGAACGCCTCAAACTAGATAATGAAAAACTGCGGATCGGCGCGGGCACGCGGAGCCAGATCGACCGGCTCAAGGCTGAGCTGTCATCAGCCACGCTCAATCTCAGGCAGATTCGGGATCAACTGGCGGCCATCAAAGGCACGCTGGATCTCACCAGCGGGTTCGGTAGCGAATTCGCTAGCCGCTTGATTCTCAGCCGAGCCACTGCTTACGAGCAGGCCGTTCGACAGAGCGAGCTTGCAGATCAACGGGTGGCCAATATCGCAGACGCTGAGTACCTCGATATCTGCGAAAGAATCGGGACACTCCAGCTTGCTCTGAAGCAACTCAAGGCTGACGAGCGAAGCGCATACACTGCTGCCACGAAGAGTGAATCGCAAATCGAGAGTCTGGAGACCGCCTATGCGAGCAGCAAGCTTCGTCATGAGCAATGCATCCTGCTCAAGCAGCAGTGCCGTGAACATATCGATTACGACGCCGACTTCGTATCTGCAGAATGGAGCCGGCTTATCGAGCGCTTCGAGTCGCCACAGGCGATGGTTGCCCATTGCAACCGAGAATCTCAAGCAGCCGAACAAAACGGAACCAAGCTGGCGAGCGGTGCGCAGATTCAGTTGTGGGCCTACCTTCAGGAACATCGCGAGTCCCTGCCTCAACAGGATCTGGAGGACTGGCGCATTGCTAAGGGCTGGATCGAAAGCTATGTGCAAAAGCTCGAAGTCACCGAGCTTCCTGAATATAAAGTACAGGCCGAAGATGCTTATCGAGCATCCCAGGAGACGTTTCGCCGGGATGTTGCGATCGCGCTCAACACCAACCTTGAGTTCCTTCGCCAGACCTTCGCCAGACTGAACGATGCACTGAGCAGCACGCCACCGTTCACTAACGGTGAGCGATATCAGTTCATGTACAAGGTCCGACCACAGCTCAAACCGCTGCTCGACTTCATCAAGAAGGTTGCGGACTACGGCGTCGACGGGGGGCTGTTTGGGGAGGCTGGTAGCATCCCCCCTCAGTTTGAAGAATTGCTCAAGGACAAGGCCGCTGCTGGCAACTCGGGCGAGAAGAGTCCGCTGGATGACTACCGTGAATTCTACGAATTCGACATTCGCATTCAGCAGGTCGCTCCGGACGGCACAGAAAAGACTATTGGCCACCTGAGCAATCGGATTGGTTCAGGTTCCGGGGGTGAGCATCGTGCTCCGCTTTACGTCATCGCCGGGGCTGGCCTGTGGTCCGCATACCGCATGGATCATGGCACCAATGACGGCCTGCGGCTGATTATGCTAGATGAAGCATTCGACAAAATGGACACCTCCAACATCGTAGCCACAATGAAGTATTTGCAGGAGCTTGGCCTGCAGGTTTTGCTCGCAAGCCCGGGAGAAAACCTCGGGATCCTCAATGCCTTTCTAGACAGCTACTTCGAGATTCAGAAGGATGCCGTGCGTCACGTCGTGCAGGTTGATCGGGTGAAGGTCACCCAAGCGATGCGGGATCAATTCCGTGAGGATCTCTGGGAATTCCATCCAGAGCTGATCGAAGAAGAAATGCTATCGATGAGGGCGCAGTCGAACGGCCCTTCGCTCTCCTCTGATGGGGCGGCCCTATGACGAATCAGATTGCCCAGGACCTTCTTCTGAAGCTGCTGAAGATGGGTAACAAATCAGAGGCGGGGGTGCGTCAGCATGCACCTGCACTGACCGCAGCCAAACTCAAGGCTTACGGGTCGCTTAGAAACTGGCACCATAAACATCAGTGCGAGGAAGTGTTCCTTGCCGCCCGGGACGCCGGCGCTATCAGCTTCATACGGGACAAGCTCAATCCAGAGGATGGACTCATCGAGCGAATTGAGTTGATAGATACTGCCGTCCTTGCCCGATTTCTAAAGCAGACGACGCATTCAGAAACCATGGCCGATGCCAGAGAGCTGCTGGCCCCCCATCTGTCAGGGTATGACGTGCTTGAGGAAGTCATCGAGAAATGGGCGCGCATGTCCAATGTCCGTGGTTCGGGGCCGGCAGACGCAAGTAGCTGGATCGAGGCGATCACCGTCATCTGTCAGTGCTTGCAAGTCCAGGATGTCACCCTGTCGCCGGTGCGCGAAACCAGCGCTCGTCTGCTTCGCAACAGCAAACGAATCGAGCAACTCACCGCTCAATTGGATGTTCTGCTGCAAGGATCGATTGAAGCGGCGGCTAGAGCGCCGGCAGAAGTATGGCAGGAGCTTGGACTCTTCAAAGAGGAGCAACCCGTGTTGATGGCGGGCAACGTGACCATCGTCCGAAGCCGGGTAACGGCCGTGCTCGATGAGCCGTACACAGGTCTTCCCGCCAGTGCTGTTCAGTCGATCTCAGGTCCAGTAGAGGTTGTGCTCACTATTGAAAACCTGACCACTTTCCACTCCGAGGCCAAGCGTCATTCCAACCGTCCCACATTGCTGATCTATACCGCCGGCATGCCCTCGCCGGCGTGGAGAGCCATGTACCAGCGATTGTTGTCGGGTGTGGCTCCCGGCACGCCTGTCTTTCATTGGGGGGACGTTGACGAAGGTGGCTTTCGGATCGCGTCTGTATTGGCCAAAGCGTCAGCGGCCGCTGGTCATTCGCTGAGACCCCATGCCATGGCCCCCGACAATGTTCCTGCGGAGATGAGAAAGTCGGCGTCGAAACGAACATTGACCCGAATGAAACATTTTGCCGAGTCGGCCGGCTGGCCAAGTCTGGGTGAGGAGCTGTTTGAGGCAGGGTTTATTGTCGAACAGGAAGCACTCTAGCGATCAAGCAAGTGAGTGAGCTGCGATTCTATGTCGAATCGCAGCCTGGTATGCAGTATGGCTCATGTCATAACCAGCCGTAAGACCTGGGGCAGTCTTGAAATCGCCGCTCTATCCGGAACGTTCAGCAGATGGCTTTTTGTGCGGATCTGGAGCTGGACCGTACATTTGTAACCGTCCGGGCAATACACCTTATCTTGACGTCGGGACCTGTCCCATTGACAATAAATGATGCGAAAACCAGATCCGACAGTGGGTACTTAGACGCTCGAATTGTTTGTTTACGGGCTCGTTACGCAGCGGAAAAGCAACCGTCCGGCCAAGCCACCTACCGAACTCCAGCATTAAGGGCGATGGTGTTTGCGTATTTTTAAGCGAACGAGATCACCCTTATCGCTAGGATTTCCATGCGCCAACGTAGCTCTTATCCCAAACCGTTCAAGTCCCAAACCGTTCAAGCCCAGGTCCTCCAGAACGCGGAATGCAGCAAGGTGTGATTGCGGGACGCTTACCGCCGAAAAGCGGAAAGCCCCAAAATAGTGGTTGCGCAGCCATTTTCGGTTAATATTTTCTTAGCGTTCGGCGCATATTTTAAGAAAATCTTTGGTCGGTTAAGAAAATCTAACCAAAGCCAGGGGAAAAATGGGAAATCTAGTGGGTTACGCCCATTTGATCAACGCGATGGGCCTGAACGCTATCGGGGTAAAGACGCCTGCACTCGTTCAACCCGTCACCCGCATTGAACGGATCAACGGCGCGCTTGCAGTGTATTACCGTTAAGGCGGCAAGGGTTACAACGTTGGAGGGAAGATGGCCAGCACAATCGAAGCCGTCGCTGAGCTTGTAGCTGGAGCAAAGCGCATCGTGGTGTTTACCGGCGCCGGCATTTCTGCCGACAGTGGAATCCCCACTTTTCGAGATCCACTGACCGGCATCTGGGCCCAATACGATCCCGAAAAGCTTGAGACAGCGAATGCTTTCCGGAAAGACGCCGCACTGGTGTGGGGGTGGTACCTGTGGCGAAGAGCCCAGGTCGCTCAAGCCAGTCCAAACGCTGCCCATCTTGCCGTTGTACAACTGGCCCAAAGCGGCCGCGAAGTCACCGTAGTCACTCAAAACATCGACGACCTGCATGAACGTGCAGGGTCGACCGGAGTGATTCATTTGCATGGTGCGCTCGCCGTACCTAAATGCTTTGCTTGTCACCGAATTCCAGCGTCTGTGTCTTTTGATCAACAGTTTTTCAGCGATGGCTTAAGTGTAGAGCCGCCCCGCTGCCCGCGTTGTAACGGGAAGCTAAGACCTGGGGTAGTGTGGTTTGGGGAGGACTTGCCTATTGCTGTTTGGAAGCGGGCGGTTGAGGCAGCGCAGGGCTGCGATGTGCTGTTGTCTATCGGCACGTCAGGCGTGGTATTCCCAGCCGCAGAGATCCCGAGAATTGCGCTCAAATCAGGCGCGCGCGTAGTGCACATCAACACAACGGAAACACCCCTCGAGAGCCCTCTTGAAATGTCCCTTATTGGCCGTGCAGCGGCTTGTGTTCCCGCTATCGTGTCCCAGATCGCAGCACCTGGCAAAGCGGTTTGATAGAATCATTGGCTACACATAATCAGGCTTCATGAAAGAGAGATTCGTCACCGGCGTTAGCGTTGACGCTGGACTAGGCGTCTAGGACGCCACATCTCATAACCTGTTCGTTCCTGCCGCTCAGTCTGGGCTCCACCACGACGCGCTCGATGCCTACGGAAGCGCCGACAGCCCTGAACAAGGCCAAATGGCATCTCTGCTATCAAATTCTCGCTCGTTTATGAGTGATTGCACGAACTTGATCAGGCGATTGCATCGGACTCGCCCAGTATGTTGGGCGCCCTTGACCGGCCGAGGTGGCCCAAAGCGGACCAGAGTGTGTAAAAACGATTTTCGGCGGGATAGGCATCTAAAAGCGACCTTGAAATCGCGTCCCTACGCAGAATCTGTATCAGTTCACCTACCGATAAATTTCAGATTTAACGTAGAAGCGCACACTTCAATTTTGGCAAAGCTTTTTTACACACTCTGGACAGTCGCGGCTGGCGGCTTTTGGCCGAAAGCAGCCGCTCATGACAGACTGCTTTCGGCCAAAAGCGGCCATGCTGCGAGCAAATCTTGCTGCAGCATGCATCGCTGTTCAAGCGGGGTTGAACACTAATCTCCGCTGATCGTTAATTAAGAGGAAACGAGTTTCTCGTAGTCCGAGAATGGCTTGAGCGCGCAATATTGCACGTGTAGCAGATTCTCTTTGACGTAAGGCAGCGCCTCGATGTACTCACGAGCCTCTTCGAAGGTGGCGGACTCTAATTCGAACGCTGCACCGGGACCCGCGGCCAGCCCATGGACTGCGCGAACAATACCGTCAGCGAAGCCTTGCCAAACGTGCAATACCTCCGGCTTCGCCAGTCGCTTGAATTCCTCGGCCGGTCCATCAGCACGGCGAGTCAAAATCACGAAGGTTTTCATGACACCTCCTCCGTTTCCAGCTGCTGCCGCTGGGCTGTTGTGCCGTTGGCAACGTGCGCCATTATGCCGGTCTGGCCGACGGCCACATGCGGTTTAAGTTCGTTACTGGGGGTGTAGTCCCCTCCGTTTTGGGGCCGGAAAGGTATTGCCGTGTCTGTGAACAAATCCTCAAGACGTCTGCGCCAAGCCTCTTTGGCTGCGATAGCACCTGTGGCGGTCAAGTTGCCAGTGCCATATATGGCGAACGTAGGTAGCACATCAAATCCCGGGAAGTAGAGCGAGCCGTGCGTGATCGGGAACAGCAACTGCTCAAGTGGGCCGTTGATACCGCGTGGTGAGTAGTCTGCAGCGGGGCCGCCGACAGCGACTGACAACATGGCCCGCTTTCCCTTGAAGGCACCGTCACCATAGCGATAGGCGTTGCCCGCGTCCTTGTAACCGTGGGCGAGTCCGGCTGCCCAAACGCGATCTATCCATCCCTTCATGATGGCCGGCATGCCGTACCACCACAGTGGAAACTGGAAGATGACAGCATCTGCCGCTAACACCTTCTCTTGCTCTGCCGCCACGTCAGGGCTTTGGCGGCTATGACGATAGGCGTGGGCGGACTCTGCGCCGAACGACAGCCGCTGAAGGTTGGCCCGCTCGGGAAAGTCGTGCTCGTCGAACGTCGCTTTCCAGCCCATGGCGTATAGGTCGGATTGCAGGACCTCGTGCCCTTGCGCAGTCAGGCATTCAACAGACACATCCACCAGTTGCCGCGTCAGCGACGAAGGCTCGGGATGGGCATAGATGATCAGTACTTTTTTCGACATGAATGACGGCTCCGCTGTGATGTCGGAGGGAGTGTCGCGGGGCTCGGACAACCTGTGAAATCGCAAAATTTTCCTGCTAGCATCAGCCCGATGGATACCAGACGCCTTGATCTCAATCTGCTTGTGACACTGGAGGCCCTTCTCATCGAGCAGAACGTGACCAGGGCGGCTGCTCGTCTGCATCTGAGCCAGCCAGCGGTCAGTGCACAGTTGAGCCGCCTGCGCGATGTCTTCAACGACCCTCTTCTGGTTCCCGCGCAGCGTGGAATGACACCCACTGTCAAAGCCTTGGAGCTGCTCGTCCCGCTTCGCCAGGCACTCGACCAGGTAAGGGCCACCGTCACTACTCACCTGAATTTCGAGCCCGCGACGACGAACTTGACGGTATCAATCGCCTGCACGGATTACGTGCAGGCTGCCTTGATCAAACACCTCGTTGTCGCCATGCGACGCGAAGCGCCGGGTGTCCGTATCGCACTGCGCATCCTGGACGTACCACAACTGGAGCTGCAGATGACCCGCGGCGAGGTGGATCTGGCCGTGATCAACATGAACGGGGCTCCACCTGCACTGCGCTCGCAACACCTCTATGACGAGAGTTACGTGCTGATTGGGCGCCGTGGGCATCCAAGCCTGCGCGCGGACCTGACTGTGGATGAGTTCGCGCAGCTGGAGCATGTCGTGGTGTCGCTACGTGGCGGAGGCTTCTCTACCTCGGTGGATAACGCCTTGGTAGCGCGGGGGCTGCGGCGTAACGTGGTGCTGTCAGCGTCGTCATTCCTTCCAGTACCGGAGTTGGTCGCTCAGTCGGATTGTGTGGCCCTGGTTCCACGTCGTCTCGTAGAGGGGCGTGGCGAGCAGCTGCTGTGCGTAGCCCCTCCATTGCCGGTGGAAGGTTTTGCGATTGGCATGTTTTGGCATGAACGGTCGGGTGGGCACGCTGGCTTCAAATGGGTGCGTGAGTTCATCGCTCTCGTGGCCGATTCTCGCGCGTCTCTGGTAACAGGGTAGAACCCCTTTGCGTCAGCGAAGGCGACGACTGATTGATTCAGCGCCGCCTTCTTTCCTCAAGTGAGGGGAACGCTTGGCGCGCGATTCGGATGGCTATTTCGAAGCGATTCTTCCCGCTGACGCGCTGCGCGGGCCTCTGCGCGTGGTCCGACCAAAGCCAGCCCTTCCCCACATTCGCAAGTGTTCTCCTCCGGAGAACCCTGTGTTCGCGCCACATCAGGCGACGCGAGGAGCTCGGCTTGTTAGGTTGGCTGCCGTCCTGTCGCACCACAGAATTCAATGACAGCGCTCTACTTCTACGAATCAAAAACATCAGTTAAAAAACGGAGAGCATATATGACCCCCCTTAAAATCGCGGCACAGTCGACCAGTGAAGCGCAGTCTGCTGCCTCACTTTCGGTTGTCATGGAGTTCCTGGCCAACACTGCGCCCGATAAAGTCGAAGCAGCTGCACTGAAGCTGGCGGCTCCAGATGCCACGTATGTTTCTCTCAACTTCGACAATCCGGAACTCAGAGAAATCATGCCGTGGACCGGCACAAACAAAGGCCCCAAAGCCTTCAGTTCATTGTTCTTGCAAGTTTCGAATTACTGGAAGATCGAAGACTTCACCATCACCACCAAAATCGCCTCCGGCGAAGATGTCGCAATTTTCGGTAAATTCACCTACCGGTCCGTGGCGATCGACCGCGTGATCACGTCTCCGTTTTCCATCCTTGCCAAAGTCCATGACGGAAAAATGACTTACTTCCAGTTCATGGAAGATACCTACGCTACTGCCAGCTCGTTTCGCCAGTCTGGTTCCTGGACCGTGAAGACATCAACGGGCGCTGCCCCTGCCAACGTGGGCGCGAAGTAACGGGCTCACGCTCAAGAGTGAACCACTCCTCTCTTGCCGGCAGACGGCTCCCCAAGTGGAAGAGCGCAGCATCACAAGCAACTTTCTTCAGGCGCATCCGCCTCCAGGGTTTCGATGCGCCGCTTTCTCAATGCCGGCACCAACCAGAGCGACGTTATGTTCGCCGAACCGATCGCTGCCCGGATATGAGGGCGGCCAATAATTCGAACCGACAAAAACGTAGGAGTTAGCGATGAATATTGATACCCCGCACACGTCCCGACATGCATTGAATTGGGTCGGCGGCGAGTGGGTTGGGTCGGACACGATCCGTGGATCCATCAATCCGGCTACTTATGAGGTTATCGGTACCTATGCCGAAGGCGGTATTGAAACCGCTGAAGCGGCCGTCGTCGCGGCGACACGCGCAATGCGTGAGACCGATTGGGTACACGACCGCAAGCTGCGCGCGCGCGTGCTCGACGACCTAGCAGACGCGTTCGAACGCAATCGGGACGAGCTAATCAAAATCCTCTGCACCGAAAACGGCAAGGTTAAACGCGAGGCCAGCTTCGAAGTCGATCTTTGCATACCGTCGCTGCGGTATTTTGCCGGCATCGTGCGCACGGAAGCCGGACGGGTCGTGGACTCGAAACCGGGCAGAATCGCGATGATGCTTCGCCAGCCGATGGGCGTGGCGGGGATCATCGTGCCTTGGAATTCACCGATTATCTTGACGGTACGTTCGCTGGCACCCGCTCTGGCAGCCGGCTGCGCGGTGGTCGTCAAAGTGCCGGGCAAGAGCGCGCAAATCGCCACCACCCTGTCCAAGATATTCGCCAACGTAACGGAGCTACCGCGCGGGGTGATCAACGTATTTACCGACGAGACCGGCGAGGGCGCCAAGCATCTCGTCGCCTCGCCCGAGGTGCCGGTGATCAGCTTCACGGGTAGCACCGGGACCGGCAAGGCGATCGCGCTGAGCGCTGCACCGCATTTCAAGCGCGTTGGCTTGGAGCTCGGTGGCAAGACTCCATCGATCGTGTTCGACGATACCGATCTTGATCTCGCGCTGCCCATACTTGAAAAGTCAGTGACGACGTTTGCGGGTCAGTTTTGCGTGACCGGCCAGCGCGTGATCGTGCAGGAAGGAATCGCCGACGAGTTCCGAAAACGCTTTGCCGAGAGGCTACGTGCTGTAAAGGTCGGGCCTGCGACGGACCTGACGAGCGACATGGGCCCAATGATCGACCGTGAGAACGTCGAGCGCGTCGATAAAGTGGTCGAGCGCGCCATTGCCGAAGGAGCGGAGGTTGTGGTGCGAGGTGGTCCGGTTACCGAAGGCCCATTGTCGAAAGGCGCGTTCTTTCGCCCCACCCTGTTGGAGGTGAGCGACCCGAAGATGGCGATCATCCAGGAAGAGACGTTCGGGCCGGTCGTCACCTTGCAGCGCTTCACCACCGAAAAGGAAGCGGTGGCTTTGGCCAACGACAGCATTTATGGCTTGGGAGCCAGCATCTGGACGCGCGATATCGCCAAGGCGCTGCGCATCGCGCCCAGGATCGAAGCGGGCATGGTCTGGATCAATGAATGGAGCGCACTTGGCGAAGACACCGAGGAAGGCGGTTGCAAACATTCTGGGCTTGGCCGCCTGAACGGCGCCACGGCGGTCGACGACTTCACGGAGATCAGAACCATCACGCTCACCCCAGGACTCATGGACGTCTAAATGTCGCGTGATAGTGATGACGTGGGCACTGCCTATGCCTGGGATCGCGGTGCAATTGCACAAGCGGCCATGCAACTAGCAAAGAATAATGAGCATGTCTGAAATGGCGGGTATCGTAGTCAGCCACATCATTCGTCCGGTCCACGAACTGGCATTTGTTGAATGGGCGAAAAGAATGGACGACAGCGTCCGGCTAGCGGCCGGCTTTCGCTCACTTATTCGACTTGATCAAAGCCCTGCGATATCCCACACGGTTGTGCAGTTCGACTCCCAGCAACAACTCGACAGTTGGCTGGCTTCAGACGTATTCCTGCTGTTGCGCGCGGAGGGGGTAGATTACTCGTTAAGGACGAGCCAGCCGCAAGTCGGCCAAACGGGTGTCTTCAGCATTCCAGGACCGACCAGCATGCCCAGATGGAAGCAGGCCGCCGCGACCTGGCTCGGAGTCTATCCAACGCTTGTCGCAGTGAATGTGCTCATGGTGCGCCCCCTTGCGGATTCAGTGAACTGGCTCGTGCTCCTGACGGGCAGCTCGATAGTACTAGCGGTAATCCTGACCTGGGTGATTCTGCCGCGCGTTCATCGAGCGCTGCGCCCCTGGATGTTTGCAGCGTCGGGCAAACACGTGAAACGCCGCTAATTACGGCCGGCCGGACGCGGGTAAAAGTCAGTCGATGGGGCTTCGATCAAGCTGCTAGCCCGCAACCAAACGCTTGGCAAACAGTCGAACTCATTTCACAGTTGTTCGCTGCTAGAGCTACTCATGCAAAACAACAAGAGCATTCTGAAAACGGCCAATGAGGCCATTGCTATCGAAGACATCGAAATACTTCTTACTTTCTGCGATGACAATATCCACTGGCTGACAGTGGGAGAAGACGCCATCGTGGGAAAGAAGGCAGTCCGCCGATGGATGAAAAAAGAGTATGTTCATCCTCCACGTTTCTCCGTCACAAATATGGTGGCCGAGGGTGACCTGGCTGGTCGCTATCGGGGAGATCGAAGCCGAAGGCTCCGATGGTGAAATGGCCACGTATACCTACAGCGATGTCTGGCGCTTTCGCAATGGCAAGATGGTCGAACTTCGGGCATTCATAGTCGTCGCGTAACCTTCACGTGAGTGGCTCCAGATGCCCTGACTCGGCTGACTCAGGGCCCGCGACCGAGTCGGCCAGCAAACCCAGGCTAAACCTTGAACTGCCGCACCATGGCATTAAGGTTTTCGCTTAGCGAGGCGAGCGAGCGGGCAGTCTCGGCGCCCTGGCGGGTTTCCTGCGCGACGCCTTCAACCACCACGGCAATTTGATGCACGCTGCGGTTTACCTCTTCGGACACAGCGGTCTGCTCCTCAGCCGCGCTGGCAATCTGCGTGTTCATCAAGTTGATGGTCGAAATCAGCTCGGCGATGGCATTGAGTGAAACGGTGGCCCTGCCGGCGGCCTCGCTAGTGCTACTGCCCGCCTCGCTGGAGCGGCGCATGGCCATAACGGTATTGGCAGTGCCCTGCTGCAGGCGGTCGATCATTCCTTGAATTTCTTGGGTGCTGCGCTGAGTCTTGCTCGCCAACGCGCGGACTTCGTCGGCGACCACTGCAAAACCTCGTCCCGCCTCGCCAGCGCGAGCCGCTTCGATAGCGGCATTCAACGCCAGCAGATTGGTTTGTTCGGCAATCGAGCGAATCACACTGAGGACACTGACTATCGAATGCACGTCATCTTGCAGCTGATTAAGAGCGCCTTCGCTATGGCGCAAGTCGCTTACCAAGGCATGAATGCTTTGTACGCTGAGGGAGACGATCTGCGTGGCAGCCTTGCCTTCGCTGTCGGCCTGATTGGCGGCCGTCGCCGCCCCTTGAGCATTTTGCGCAACCTCATGAGCAGCGGCTGACATCTGGTTGATTGCAGCCGCTACCTGATCAGTCTCGTGACGCTGTTTGTCGGTCGCCTCTTCGCTGCGTGCCGCCTGATCGGCAACCGCTCCAACCAATTGATTGAGCTGCGTGGTCATCCCTATAACGTGAGAGACCAACAACTGAATCTTGCCGACAAAGCGATTGAAGGACTCCGCTAATGCACCCAGTTCATCGTCGCCCGATACCGGTAGGCGCTTGGTCAAATCACCATCACCGGAGGCAATTTCATCGAGCTGGCTTTTGATCAGATGTAACGGCTGCACCAAGGTCCGGGCGGTCCATGCGGCGATCAACGCAATGACCAAGAACAAGCCCACCCCCACGCCGAGCATCAGCTCAATAAGCAGGGCGCTGCGTGCGTTCGATGAGCCCGCAAGTACCTGCACTTCCTGTTCGATATCGTCCATGTTCACCGAGGTGCCATAGGCCATATCCCACTTCGCCAAGTAGAACGCATAGCCGATTTTGGGAACGCTCTTGTCGCTCCCGGGCGTGGGGAAACTGTACTCAACGAAATGGCTGTCATCCTTGGCGGCACGGACGAGTTCATTGATGGCATAGACGCCGTTGACGTCGTGTATCTCTTTAAAGCTTTCGCCAATTTTAGCGTCCTTGTCGGCCCAGAAGATGCGCACAGAATTAGAGTCGTAGCCATAGAAGTAACCTTCTTTGCCGAAGCCCATTTTGCGCAGTATCGCGACCGCTTGTTCGCGGGCATGCGTGTCACCTTCGGCCGAGGCTGCATAGATTGGAGCAATTACGCTTTGCGCGACCTGGACAAGGTTTTCTAACGAGGCGCGTCGATCAGCGATCAGCATCTCGCGGGTGTCTTTCACCTGAGCCTCGGTAGCGCGATGCAATATCACGACCGCGAGGGTGCTTAGCAGAGCGGCCAACAGCAGCACTGGAATCACGCTCAGCAGCACGACCTTTGTGCGGATGGTCAAACGCATTTTGTTTCTCCTATGTACCGCGGGCGACCGGAATCAAAGCAGTGCGCAATGAGCGGCCGGTTATTTATCAGGCGTACCCTAGGGGCCACTCTGCTGAGTGAGCAGATCGCGCAGCGTGTGGGAAGCGACATAGGCAGGTGACACAACGTTTACCAGCACACCTTGGGGGGCAAATGTTCTCGCCAGCCCTTTCGTAAGGGCGCTTTGTGCGCATTTGGCCGAGGCGTATTCGGCGGTTACGCCTTCGGGATGAGCATCACTATCCGATGTGATGTTGATGATCCTCCCCCACCCCCGCTCTGCCATCCGTGGCGCCAATGCGTTGATAAGCCGAATGAACTCCCAGGTTTCGGTCCAGACACCATCAGGAATTTCGCCATACGGCCGCACGGGCCAACTGGTCGACGACCGCAGAACATCGGCAATGTTGACAACGATGTCGATGGCTCCGAGATTCGCCTGTGTGGCCTCTATGGCATGGGCTAGACCTTCAGCAGTCGTAATGTCGCAGCTGATTGCGAAAGCACCGTCTCCAAGATCAGCAGCGATCTTTTTCAGCCGGTCCTTGCCACGAGCAAGAAGAGCTACCTTGGCACCCGCATGGTGAAGCACCCGCGCTACCCCCTCGCCTATCACCTCGTCACCACCCGACACCAATGCGACCCGACCCTTAAGTTGCGTATCCATTCGTCCTCCTAAGATTGAGTTGCTGACTCAGCGTGTTTCAGCACCTGTGTCTGCCGCATGGCTGATTCGGTAAACGCTCATCCACAGGCTTTTCAGCGGATATCCAGAGTCGAACCCCGTAGCCTTCTACGTTGCTCGCCGTCATCAAAACCTGTACCTACAGGCTGTAACCAACGTGGCTCTGAAAACGTATGTCAGGCGAGATAGGATCGACAAAGACAAACAGTGATTCGATACGGCCGTTCTTGAAGTGAGCAATATCCATTCCTGTGACAGCGGCAGGCCCCTCTCGCGGACCGCAAGTCCAACTCAGGCGACCCAAGCCGTTATGGCCGACTGCAGGCCCTTTCGCCCGAAAAACAAAGCCCCGCGGAAGGCTGGCGAGTAGTTCGGCAATGGCGTCAGAAATCGCATGCTGCCCCTTCGCACGGGTATGAGGCTCGTTCAAAACCGCGTTTTTCGCGTAGATAATTCGAATAGCCTTGATACGCCGATTTTCATCGTGTTCGCCAAACACATGCTTGAGGTTGGCTTGCATCAAGCCGTCATAGTCAATTGGGGTTTCGGTCATCGTTGAATCCTTGCGCCTGTGTCGCAGCGAGACGCGACTCATGGCTATATGCGTTGGTTAGAGTGTCGGGGCGGGTGGATCAGATCGGCTGCAGATCTTTCAGAAAAATAGAGCGACGCCAGGTGTTCAGGAGTCTGGGCAACCCCTAGTGCCTCGCTGTAAACAACGAACGGCGCCTCAATGAAGTGGGCTCGCCTTAATTCTTTCTTGGCGATATTGATCGAGCTGCGGGAATTGGACCGTACGCTCGACGTCAGCCCCTCAATGAGTCGGCCCAACCGCTGACTTGGCGTTCAGAAGATCCGCGCCCGCGTAAATCCCTTCGGCAAGTTGAAGCTCAAAGCGCTGCTCGTCGCGGCGGCGGAATTCCAGAATCATTTCTTCAACTGCGAGCTCGGACATACCGAGTGCCGCAAGCGCATGCTCGCCCAGCATCACGGCAGACTCGAAGGTTTCACGAATTTGAAAATCGACTTCTTGCCCTGCAAGAACGAGGCTGTGGTCGCGGTCGATCGAACGCACCATCAACTTGGTCATTGGAAAATGCTCGCGACAGAGGTCGACGATTTTCAGCGTTGCGTTGGCATCATCGACGCAGACGCAAATCAACTCAGTCCGGCTCGCGCCAGCGGCTTTCAAAATGTCGAGTCGACTGCCGTCGCCGTAGTAGATTTTCATGCCATAGCGCTCAGCCGCGTTTATGGCGTCGACACGATGATCAATCATCGTCAGGCCGACGCCACGGCTCAGCAGAATCTGCGAAATGACTTGCCCGAATCGGCCGAAGCCGATGATCAACGCATTGCCGTTAGCAGTCGAAAAGTCCCCTGCTCCGGGCTTGTTAATGCCTGGGGCAGAACAACGGTTGGCGAGCCCGAACACGAGCGGAGTGAGCGCCAAAGAGAAAGTAACAACTGCCGTCAGGATCGCTGCATTGTCCGCCGGTAGGATACGCCCCATTGCGGCAGCTGCGAACAGAACGAAGGCAAATTCTCCGCCTTGCGACAGGACGGTGCCAATCTTCAGCGCGTCTCGCCAGCCCGATCCTGTCGCGCGCGCCAACCCGACGATCAGTGCGCACTTGACGGTCATCAGTGCCACTACCGTACCGGCGATGACAAATGCGTTAGATGCCACCAGGCTCACATTGATGCCCATGCCGACAGCGATAAAAAACAGTCCCAACAGAAGGCCGCGGAAAGGCTCGATGTTGGCTTCGAGTTCATGCCGAAAACGCGACTCTGCCAGCAAGACGCCAGCGAGGAATGCGCCCATTGGCATCGATAGCCCCGCAGCTTGCATCAGCGCGGCTGCTCCGAGCACCACGAGAAGCGCAGCGGCGGTCATGATCTCGCCCGCGCCCGACCTTGCCAGCATCTTGAATAGGGGGTTTAGCGCATATTTGCCCACCACCACGACGAACGCTACCGCAGCGACCATGACGAGACTGGCGAGCCATCCCGACACGCCGCCCCCCTCTGGCGATACTGGCGAGAGTATTGTGATCAGGGCAAGTAGCGGGACAATCGCCAGGTCCTGCAAAAGAAGGATGGAAAATGCGCGCTGACCATAAGGTGAAGCCAGTTCGTTGCGCTCCTCCATCAGCGGCACCGCGAATGCGGTTGAAGACAAGCCCAAGCCAGCTCCCGCGATTACCGCCGCCTGCCAGTTGAGACCTGCAAGCATGGCGAGGCCTGCCAATACCCCCCCGCACAGGACCACCTGGCAAAGCCCAAGGCCCGCGATGTCCCTGCGCATCGCCCATAGGCGGCTCGGCTTAAGCTCGAGGCCAATGATGAAGAGAAGCAGGACGACGCCCAGCTCGGCTAGCGTCAACACGGAAGCGGGATCGTCGATCAGGCCAAGTCCCGAGGGCCCGACGGCCAGGCCGGCTACTAGGTACCCGATCACGGCTCCCAGTTTCAACAGGCGCGAGAGCGGAACGGCGAGAACGGCTGCGCCCAAAAAAACAAGCGGAGTCACCAGGCTGAGACCGTGACTCGCGGTTTCCGGCTCAATCATGGACGCGCACTCGGGACATCAATGACGCTTACGCCATTGATGTAAGAATTCGGTAGGCGGATTTCGTGCTCCGCCCTGGCGCTGACTGTGTGGCCGACGCTGCTGAATGATTTGCTCATTGGCTGTCTCTTCGTGGCTGGGTTGCGGCGGCGGTAACTACCGCCGCAACCCACCCTTTGAAAGGGGTTTACCGAGCCTGGGCGGGACCTGCAGCTGCGGCTTTCTCTGGGTTGACCCCGTCGAAGCTTTCGAAGACATCCATGAAGCCAGGGACGGTCGCCTTGCGAGCCCAGTCTCGCTGGAATTCGCAGAACAACTGAACGCGACTGGTCATCTTGCCACCCGCCTGCTCGATACGACGCAGCCCTGCCTCGTGTGCAGCGACCGACGTTCCGCCCACGGCATCTACAGGAACGTACACTTCATAGCCTTCCAAAAGAGCATCGAGCGCGGGGAACGCTAGACACACTTCAGTCCACAGCGCCGTAACAATGAGCTTGCGGCGCCCGAGCGCTTTAACGGCCTGCTTGAATTCGACGTCTTCCCAAGCGTTGACCGTGGTCCGGTCATAGGTCGGAACGTCACCAATGAGGTCCTGCAATTGCTGAATCGGCGGTTTGTTAAGGCCGGTCGAAACGTTCACCGTCGAGTGGATAATCGGCACGCCGTAGTTGACTGCCGCCTTCGCAATGGCCGCGATGTTAAACACGAGTTCCTCAGGCCGCATCGAACGAATCGAGGAGACTTGGAGCGGCTGGTAATCGATGATGAGCAGCGCCGAGTTTTCAGGCGTGAGGAGATGGTCAGCGTGGGGGTTGCGGATCGTTTCACTTGTCATGGATAGATATCCTTATGGGTTGAAATTGAAATCAGCTCAGGCCGAGAAAGCTTCAGACGAAGTCGGTCCAGCTCGACCTCAGATGTCGCGCGTTTCGACGCAAAGGTGATAGGTGATGCTTGATCGCCGGGCAGATCGGTACATTCAAATGGGAGGTGTCATTGGGTTACCCGGCTCGGCGCAGCGCCAGGCTCGACAGGAAGAGCCCCACGAGCCAGAACAGCGGGCCTGCGAGGCCTGGCCACATCGGGACATAACCAGGAATCAGCACGTAGAAGATGAAACC
This sequence comes from Pseudomonas sp. MF6755, assembly GCF_016405635.1. Classification (NCBI taxonomy): domain Bacteria; kingdom Pseudomonadati; phylum Pseudomonadota; class Gammaproteobacteria; order Pseudomonadales; family Pseudomonadaceae; genus Pseudomonas; species Pseudomonas sp. MF6755. The sequence continues at coordinate 232,719 of NZ_JAEKDA010000011.1, read as the reverse complement.
CAAATCGACTACGCTGATGACCACGAGGTTTATCCACCAGCCACGGACGTCATTGCGCCAGTTCAAAGCCACTGCAACGACGAGCGCGATAACCGAGAGCCAAAGCAGGTTCCAGGCGTCCTGCAGAACCCGCCCGCGCGGCATGCCTTCAGCCATGGATTGGCCAAGCTGATAGACGCTCCAGGCCGCATTGAAGTGAAGCAGCGCCCAGATCACGTAAGCCACAGCGCCCACTTGGGCAAGCCGAGAAGAGGCTCTGGTTGCGGCGTTCGATTTCGGCATGACGCCCCCTGGTTTAGATTGTTGTTTTGAGATTTTCGACGCAGACCTGATTGGTCACGCTGTTCACAAACCATCTGCTGAATGGCGAGTCGGCCGGATAAACATCCTGCTCATCTGCGCAATGAAACTACGGCCAAACTACGTCAGTTAGGGTTTTCGAAAAACCACCATCGCGAGCACTATCTGTTCTTCCTTCGCGAACCATTTTTGGGTTGATTACGCTACTTACCGCCTTCACTATTTGCGCATGGCCGACCGATTTGAAGATATGCGGGTATTTGTTGCTGTCGTCTCCGCCGGCGGCTTTGCTGCGGGCGCGGAACGTCTTGGCGTGGTGAAGTCGGCAGTGAGTCGCCGTGTCCGCGACCTGGAAGACAGGCTAGGCGCCAGGCTATTTGACCGGACAACGCGCCGCGTCCAGCTCACCGAAGCGGGCCGCGATTTCCATGCTCGGGCCGTCGAGGTGCTAGCGGGGCTCGAACAAGCGGAAGAAGCGGCTTCGAGCGCTAGCAAGGAATTGAAGGGGCGAATCCGTATTGCTGCTCCGGTCTCGTTCACAGCGCACTGCCTGGCTCCGGCAGTCGGGCGGTTTCTGGAACGGCATCCTGCCGTTTCGCTCTCGATCGACACCGACGACCGCACGGTCGATCTGATACACCACGGTTTCGATCTCGCGATCCGCATCGCGCGGTTACCCGATTCGTCATTAGTGGCGCGGCGGCTGGTTACCATTCGGCACGTGTGTGTTGCCAGCCCAGTGCTACTTGAACGCCTGGGGACGCCACAAATGCCGGATGAGCTTTCGCGCTTTCCTGGTGTGACTTACTCGAACGTCGACGAAGCTGGTTATTGGAAATTCACCGGCGACGCTGTGCCATCTGTAACCAGTCGCCTCGACTTCGCCAACGGCGACGCCATTCGCGAAGCGGCCATCGCTGGGCTTGGGGTGGCGGTACTTCCAACCTTCATTGCACACGAGGCCATCCGGCGCGGAGAGCTTTCGATCGTGCTTGAAAAGCATATGCGGCCGCCGATTGCCATGTACGCGGTACACCCGTCGATGCGAAACCAAACCGCACGAGCGCGCGCGTTCATCGACTTTTTGGTCGACCACTTTGGCGGCGAGCCGTTTTGGGATAAGGGCCTGTTTAGTGACTAAAGCGCGTTGGACGAGGCGATATCGGAGCACTCTTTAAACTGGACGGTGAGGCCTTGCTCTCGCTCGCGGCTCATAGCCTCGGGTGAGACCACAAGTGTGAAGCTGCAGCACTGGCCTCCACCGCCTTACCCGAAATCCCTAACCAGGCGCTGATTGCGGTAACCAGCTTTCGATGGTCCACACGATCAGCACTAGGTAATTGCTCATCCGCACGAGTGCCTGAGTTTCGCCCGCTATCTTGCTTGAGGCGAGGCTGGTGCTCCAACGCGCGACAATCGCTCAACTACCATAGGGGAAAGGGACATCGGTTTGGGGGCGCGCAAGCCACCTCACTTCCTAGATCAATCCCTCGTCGCGCATTGCCTGTTTCACGCCAACATCTGCAAGCATCCGCTCATGATGCGCCTTCACTCCGGGCCAACTTGCCAATCCGCCTGGTAGCATGAGGGATGCCCAGCGAATCATAGGCACCGAATAGGCGTCGACGTAGGTTCGACTGTTTCCGACGATGTACGTACGGTTAAGAAGATGCGCGTCAAGTAGATCCAGCCGCTTGCGAACCAGTGAGGTTCCCGCCGCACGCACATTCGCAAGAGAGGTCTCATCGTCCGCTGTCGTGTAGCGCTGCGGCATGAACACAGGAAAGAAAGCAGGGTGGACATCGCCTGTGAAGAAAGCGGACCAACGCCCAAGTTGAGCCTGGCCGAGCGGCGTCTCATTCCCTGCCAATGCTGCCGCTGGGTGGGTATGTGCCAGATAGGCGAGAATTGCTGAGCATTGCGTCAGCACATTACCGTCACCGGCATCCAGCGCCGGAACCTGGCCGGCGGGGTTAAGCTTTTGATACTCGGCATCGGCATAGCTCACTTGAACCGCACTGTAGGGCTTACCCACCCACTCGAGCATGATATGTACCGACAGCGAGCAGGCGCCGGGCGAATAGTAGAGCGTGTTCATTGAAATATCCTTGGGTTGACAGCAAAGGCGGCCAAACTACCAAGCCGAGCTCCTCGCGTCGTCTGAGTTACCGCGAAAACAGGGTTCTTCAATTGAGAACCGTTGGACTTTTAAAGATGGGTAAATGTTTAGATGAGGGACCGTAAATACCAAGCAGGATCTATGGGCCGCTCTTGGCCGTTTTCTGTCTTTCACGAAGGGCAGCTTTGGGTCGATTGTAGCCGGTCGCGAAAGACCGGAACCGGCCAAAAGCTGTTCTCCACACCTCATAATTCTGACGAGTTGCTTCGTCTATTTCGACCGGCAAAAGTTGTCCGTAGCGAGTAGCTATTTTTGCATTTCGCTCCGCCCGCATTGGGTCGAGCATCCCTGAGAAAGCCCTTTGAATTCATGAGCTAACCGCATATCCGAATCTACGGCTGATGTTGCCTTCTGTCGAAAAGCACAGGATGGGCAGTTGCACCTCCGGCTGTGCATGCATACAGTTACCACAAGGCTTAAATGTGAGATTGAAAACAATCAGCTTGAGGCACATTGCTATCATGAGGTAGATTCGGCGGCTTAACTAGGTATTTGTCGCAGACAAGGAAGTGTATATGGACGTAAAGGTAAACTTCGCGGTTGTTCATGAGTTAATCAAAGAACAATTTAAGGATATTCAAAAATCCGACATTCGCGAGGTCGTGCTCAAGAAAGATAAGCCGGCTGTAAATAAGCTTATAATTGGTGCTACGTCTATTTACGGCAAGAAGAATAATGCTACTCACTACGGAATATTTGCGAAAAAGACCGCGAGCGATTTTCCTAAAGACTTTGATGCCTATTCAAAGATCGATATTTCGGAAAAATCCTTTTTGGAGATTACTGAATCGGCAATGGTCGAACTTTTCGCCGCTGCGAAAAAAACAACGGCATCTTCTGGTGGTTATATTTTGTTTGTGGATTACGAGAATGGCCAAGGGCGGTTCTTGTTGATCGCAATGCTTAAAAAACGTGATGGTTTAAGGTTGAACGAAAACCTCGAGCCTGAAGAGTTAATTGAGCTAGATCTGAGCAGCCTGTATCACGCAGCTCGCATTAACTTCAACAAATATATTGAGCATGCTGCAGCAGATGATGAAGCTAAACAGGAGCTAAACTACCTCAGCTTTTTAAGTCAAAGCGCAGGTCGGTCTGCTGCTGGTTATTTTGTGACGGCACTTGGATGTGCGGTGGGCACCGCTTCAGCAGCGGCCACAAAAAACCTAATTCTTGAGAGTGTAAAGTTTTTCAGGGAGCGTCCCAATCTCCGTAACAAGCGAATTCAGTTCAAGGATGATGTTCTGAGGTACTTGGAGCGCCAACGAGATTCAGGACAGTCTGTGAAACTGTCGGAAGTGGAGGCCATCGCTCGTCAATTCTTTCCTGCGGAGATGGAAGGTGAGGCTGATGATTTGGCAAGTGAGTTTATTGGGCATCTAAATAGTGAGGCAGTAGGAATTCCAGTAGAATTCCCTATTAGTAAAGCCACTCTTGATAAGTACACCCATGTGGTCTACAAGGCAGACAATTGGCAGCTAAAGTTTGATCGCAACTCTTTAGGTGAGGGGGTCGATGCTGAAATTCGCTTTGTTGAAAAAGATCGCAAGTTAATAATCAACAACCTTTCTGAAAGTGCTATCGAAGTTATACGTCAAGCTATTGCAGATAAGCGAGACTTAGCCGAGCTAGAGTAAACGACATGGTGGATGTGCTTATATTTGCCCAGGCGTACAGGTCGCTTGGACGTCCTGTGCTCGCGACGGGCAACGCTTTTGATTTCAGGACGTCTTGTTTTGATCCTAAAATAAACACTGCAATTGAAGCGCTGGAAATTTCTAAGACTGGGCGATTTGACGAATTAGTTATTGATGGACATGATATCAATTCGTCTATTATTGAGCTCCATAAGCAGTGGTCCTCAATTGAGCTTACGTTCGCACTTGATACTTCAGGAGCGGTGCCGATTTTCAAAAACCTTGATCAGCTTATGGCTCGTTCAAAAAGTTTTGTGCGCGCGCGACTCCCAGAAGTCTTCTACCTTCTGGAAGAAGATATTCTTTCCTCAGAGGAACCGCTTGATCAACGAATAATAACTCTCCAGGCATTATGTCGACTTATTGTTTACTTGGCCGATCTGGCTCACTTTCATGATGAAAAGGAGTCCAGCGATGAATACAAACTAGTATTTGTTGCAGAAGATGTTGCCAAAGGCGAACGCGCCATAACACTTTATCCTTATTTGGATAGCGAGCTTCTAACTTTTGAGGTTGGCACAGACCTAGTCGATAGTCTTCAGATGAATAGCTTGGATAAGAGTCCGCATCTCTTCAAGGAACGGTCGATTTTTCGTGCGACTTTGATTGAGTATTTGTCTGGGTATCAGGGAGGAAAAGAGCGATTTAAAGCTCTAGTTGCCACTTGGTCGCAATTTTTGAGTTTGTATGGGAACAATCTTTCTACGTATCTTAGCGGCTTCTCTTTTCACAAGGCAAAACAAGAAGTGGCTACCGCGCAGCTAACCATCGCTGATCAGATGTCAAAGGTAGTCAGTGATATTAGTGGGAAAATACTTAGCGTCCCAATTTCGTTGATTGCTGTTATTGCAATTTCAAAAGCTGATAATGCTTTAGAGAGCTCGATTTTAGTTTTGGGGATTTTAATAGCTTCTGCCTTATTGGCGGAAACACTAGCTGCTCAAAAATTGCAATATGACCGAATCAAACACTCCCGCCTCATTTTATTTTCATCCCATCAACAAAAACTAAGTCAATATCCGACAGATCTTCGTAACTATATAGATGAGTCTGTGATTGCTCTAGTGGCGAATGAGGCGAAGCTCAAGCGCTCAATAATGATGCTGCGGTGTCTTTCATGGCTTCCCGCGATGATTGCAACAAGCGTGCATGCATATATTTACCGATATGAGCTGAGCGAGGGAGTGATGATGATTACTAATTTTGGATGCGAGTTCCTTCATCTATTTTGCGCTTAGCTTTATACTTCTTCTTATATTTTTGTGCGACTAGATTTTGAATTTTAAAAAAAGATACTACACGTCAATTTTGCATTAGCAAAAATTACGAGTCTAATTTTCGTCTGCGGCTTGTCATTTTTATGCTAATAATAAAATTTATGTATTCCAATAATTGTTGAGAATTCACCGTGCTATTCCACTCTTTAAATCCAGTATCCAAATGAGCACAGCTTGGTTTAGTAAGTGTCGTTGAGTGACTCTGAGTTTTTATAAGCGATGACCGCTTCTAGCCGACTTCTGCCGGTCATAGTGCGTTCCATGCGCTGTTCAAATTCGATGCACACAACTGGTCAATGGCAATGCAAACGGATGGTCAAGTGGAGTACGATCTTCCGATTTCCCCATCAATGGCTATCCAGATAAGGGGCCTATTCCCTCAAACATTTACGCCATTAAAAGCTGATAGCGCATCAAGATCTCCAAGCGTCCCTGGATCGTAAGCACTCACCCAGGGCTTTACGTGACATTCCTACCTTCTAACGCCATTTCAACCCCATCCAAAAAATGGCGTATAACCCCTTCGCTCTCCGGCCAGGCCCGAATCAACGCTTGAACCTTGTCCATCACGCTTTCGGAGCAAGCAGGCTTACCATCGTGCGCGGGCAAAATGTGCAAAAAATTGCAAACTATTAGCAAATTCTTACTCATCAACTTGCAGCCGCCACGTTCCATTTTGGATATCTGGGTGTAATGCACTCCAGTACTTTTCTGCACGGAAGCCAAGGTAAGACCTCTCTGCTTACGTATTGTCTTAATGCTTTTTCCGAGCTCTGATACGTTCATTTCAATTGATTTTTTGCTAAAATTGTGCAAAATATTTGCACAATTTTTGATTGAAGGCGAGCGCCATGGCAGTCTATGTTGACGCAGAAGGAATCAAGTGGCGCGGGCGAGAATGGAGCCATCTGGTTGCCGATTCGCTGAATGAGCTGCATGCCTTTGCCGACAAGCTAGGGTTGCGGCGCAGCTGGTTCCAATCCAAGACCCTCTATCCGCACTACGATGTCACCAAGTCAGTCAGGACGCGGGCGTTGGCCATGGGTGCTCATGGGGCTGACAGAGAAAAAATTGTCAGTTGCGCAAGGCAGATGCGATCCGAGATGATTCAGGCTCATCGAGATGCCATCTGCGGCATCTGACCGTTGGAAAGGGACCTTCCATGCCAGTACCGACACCGCAGCTACCTTCACTATCAATTCCTCAATATCGTCTGAAAGCCGGCGGCACAAATCAGTTTCAGACCGATGAAAGTGGGTACCAGAAACTGAAGTTTGGCTATTTCGGTGAAGTGGGCGGCCTGCTTTCAGCGGTCAAAAAAGTTGGCCGCGACCGGCTGGCAGCTACCGTTAGCGAGTTGGCTGCCGAGGAGCTAGGAGATGCGCTGTGGTATCTGATCAACATCGCTGCTGCCGTTGATGTCGGCCCGGACATGATAGGCGCCAGTTGCATTGCCTACCTACGCTCCCACTATGGCGAGAGCGAGCTGGACCCCACTCTGCCGGTGACCTTTCGTCACATCGACAGTCTCATGGAGATGCGCAGAAGCCCGGACAATGTCGATCGTTCCGTCCAGCTCGCCAGACTGGCCAACCGTGCAGGCGCCTTAGCAGAGGTGTCGTTTACTTCCATGTGGGCAATGTCTCCCCCGGCGCGCGCACAGCATTTGGGAATCCATCTAGCCGAGTTGGCCATTGCCTGTGCCAGTTTCGACCTGAGACTTGAGGACGTAGCGCGCAGCAACATCGAAAAAATCCTCAGCCGGTGGCCCGACGACGAAGCCGTTTATCTTCCACCGTTTGATTTTAAATGCCCTGAGCATGAACAATTTCCCGCCGAATTGGCGATAGAGTTCAATGAGCGGGGCACTCCGGAGAACGGCTATGTCGTACAGAGCCTCCGGGGAGTATTCATCGGTGATCGACTCACGGACAACAGTAACGAGCCGGACGACTACCGCTTCCACGACGTATTCCACTTGGCCTACGTTGCGTTCTTGGGCTGGTCACCGGTGCTGCGGTCGCTGCTCAAACGCAAGCGCAAATCTGATCCGAAGAAGGACGAGAACGAAGACGGTGCCCGCGCAATGATCATCGAAGAAGGCATCGCGACCTGGATCTTCAACCATGCCAAGAGCCGCAAGTTTTATATCGATGCCAAGCCAGGAGCTTTGGATTACAGCGTGTTAAAACAGATTGAAAGCATGGTCGAAGGCTACGAGGTTGAGGCATGCAAGTTGTGGCAGTGGGAGAAAGCAATCCTCACTGGGTTTCAGGTTTTTCGAGAATTGCAGAAACATCGGTGCGGCACCGTACATGTCAACGTGCATGCGCACACTATGCACTTTGAACCTTTAGAGAAGAAAGAACAGCCATGACCCCTACCGCCTTTGTAAACGCCCTGTCTGAGCTGAAGTTGGACAACGTCTTCAATCCCTACGCTGACAAATGCCCCGTCCACGACCGTAGCGATGCCGTCGCCGCACGTAGGCGCAATCTGCGGGGCTACTTGAAGGCTGCGACTGACATCGGCGTCGACACGATCTGGATGGGACGAGATCTGGGATACCGCGGCGGACGGCGGACCGGGCTTGCCTTGACCGACGAATTCCACCTGCCGGAAATGATGCAGCGCTATCCCGGCTCCAACTTCACGCAGACGACAGTGGGGCCGGCATTAGTCGAGCGCACGGCATCCGAGATCTGGTCGGTACTTAGGTCGCTTGCGCTACCCCCATTGCTTTGGAACGTCTTCCCGTTTCATCCCCACGAACCAGGCAACCCCTTTACCAATCGCAAGTTTACCGCCCGTGAACTGCAGAAGGTCGACATGTTAAACGAGACTCTCATTAAGTGGCTGGGCGTGCGCCGAGTCGTCGCCATAGGCGGTGATGCCTACAACTACGCGAGTCGGTTCGATGTAGAAGTGGTCGCCATCCGACACCCCAGCTACGGTGGCGTCAGGGACTTCCGTAACGGGATGAGCGCCTTGTACAACATCCCTGTTGAGACATTCAGTTCGAACCGCCAGGCCTCACTGTTCTAATCACGGAAATGCGGCAAGCATTTGCTTAGCGGCTTTTGCCCCGCCAAGCGTTTCCACGTCCAGAAATGCGTGAGTAGCTATACACGTCAAAGCCCCACGTTCGAATCCGGACTCATCGCTCACAAACTTATGCAGGTTACTCAAACCGAGCAGATTGCCAAGGGCCCTCTGCCCATACCAGTGAGATCGATACACTGCCGTCAGATCCAGCTTTTCGCCAGTGACCTTGAAACTGAGATGGCTCAAGCACGGCATGTTCATCGGCTTGTTCCGATCAGAAGCAGGATCGTACAACGGCAATTCAAAGCCGAATCCATCGTCTTCAATGTCGTATTCGATATCCACCACACCCAACTCGTAGACCGCCTGAAAGCTGCGCCCAGTCTTTGAGGCCTGAAGCTTGCGCACGATTACTTCCAGCGGATTAAAGATTGTCTGACCGTCTCGACTGACCCTGTGCATCATCCTGTAGGCGTAGGTCCCCCACGTTCCAGCTTTCATCCCGCGAGCCATCGCGTTCAGGTAAGTCTCGTAGAACGCAGGGCGCCCATCACGGCGATATATCTCGTTCGGGAAAATAGTCCCCGCTACCGTCTGCACGCTGAGACCAGGCCAGCGGTGCCGTATCGCAGCATCAACGGCCCCAATGACATTTCTGTCCTGTGCATCCAGGAGTCCGGGCGAAGCGATCTCCAGCACCAGGTTTCGGGCGGTGTAATCCGGACAGGTCGTTAAATGGCGGGCCGCGGCCAGCCAAGCGGATACCACTCGGTCATGCTGAATCAGGACTGCCATGTTCCACTCCAAATGCGCAGGTCGCATGCATAGCGATATATGCAGCCGGTATCCAGGCGTGACCATTATGGCCCCAGGCCTCTCCCCAGCTGTTACGGATCAAAAACCAGATTTCACCGCGAGCGTCATGCCCCAAGCCGACAGTCACCACTGCATGCTGCATCGCTCCGGGCAGGATCGAGTGAGTGAACGGGACCATCCCATCGACAGGCGAATAGAATTCATAGGTAAGCCGAAGAGCCAAACCCACAGGCACGCCCATGCGCAGATTGTCGATCATCTCGTCAACGTCGGGATGAAAGAAGTGGATTGGGCGGCCAAACAAATCAAGCGCATCAGGCAGCATCTCCAGCGGGACGACTGGCTCATCTGCCTGATAAGAATAGTGGGCTTCCAAGGCATGACCGGCCTGTGAAGCTTCAGCCACCGCAGTGAGCTGAACCCCGTCGCCGGGCTTCCAACCTGGAATCCGACGGATCGTCGCGCGGTAAAAGTACTCGGGGCCAAGCTCATCATCAGCAAAGCGACGATTCAGATCGGTCACGGCGAAGGCCACGCACGTCGGTCGATTGCCCTGATTTCTCGCCTTGACCGGAATGCTATCGGTGAGGCATTCGGTTGTTATCACGACCCCGCAACCTCCTGAATCAGGGCACACTTAGACTCGCGAGAAAGCCCCTCGGCCATAGGCTCGAAATGGGCTTTTGAGTTAAATGAGGCATCCCCGTTCTGCTTGCCCAGCCATGGTCGAACTTCGCACAACGTAACAGGATGAGGTTGCTCGGCATCCACCTGATTCGCGCGAAGCACATAATCCAATGTGGAATCGGCACCGAATACCACGGCTCCCGGGTCCGCAGGACGTGCGGATTCTAATGGGGCCAAGGTGAAGCCCTGATCGGCCAAATGGGCTATAGAATCAGCTTTCCAGAGGTAGCCAGCCGACGCATGGCTCTTGAGCCGCACCACAAGATGGTCGTCAGGTCGAGGTTCAAGGACCGAGGATTGATCCGCTTCGTCAAACAACCAGACATCTTTAGAGGCATCCGGTAGCTGCCCTTGCAGGAGCGACTGCTTGATGGAAGCCGGCTGTACTTTCAGCAACCCCTGAACAACGTCATAGGCGAGGATTTTATGGCGGACCAGAGACCAAGCCGCGGCAGAATAACTGACGCCTAATCTGAGGGACATCTGGTAGAGCACATGGGGATTGGTCAACGATGCCTTGTCCCAGCCCTTGCGCTTGCAAATGATGCCCAGAAGCGGCCGCGGGACAAGCAGGTGATAGCCGAAGGTTTCTGCTTCCTGCTCCATTACTTCAGCTTGGCCGCCGTAATCAATGGTCTCATCCAGCGCGCTTTGATGCCCCATGAAGTAATGCCCTAATTCATGGGCGCAGGTCATGTGGATCAAGCCGGCAGAGCGAGCCGAGTTGACCAAAATCCCAGGACAATCCTCACGCACGAACGCGCCGAGGAGTTTTTCCATAGGCCGTAGCAAAACTGAGATCCCTTCTCCTGCTGCAATGCGAAAAGGATCAATGCGTGTATAGCCGTCTTGTTCAATGCGCTCCATGGCGCGAGATGATGCGAAGACCTCGGCAGCCACTTTGGCGGTCGCCATCGCAATGTCGCGTACGGCCATGACTTACTCCCCGCGCTTACGCACTGACTGCTTGAGAAACTCAGCAAATCGTGCAACTTCTTCCAAGTCTTTTTCAGACAAGCCTTTCACCGCGCGAGCCAAGAATGCAAGCTGCTCCGGCCCACTGGGAGCTGGTTCAACGCCCGATAAAAGGTACTCAAGTGTTCGACGGTAAAGCTTTGCAAGCTTCCCCAGCTCAGTTGCCTCGACCTTTCTGGCTCCTAGTTCGATGTTGGTGATCGATGGTCGAGACAGCCCCAAGACTGTTGCAACCTCCTCTTGCGAAAGCCCGACGTATTCGCGGGCCTGCCGCAGACGATCGCCTAAGTCATTGCCGTCAGAATGCGTCAGGTCAGTCATTTCGGTACCTCCTTGAGATACCGAATGACCTTGTCAGTGATGTCACTGACGAACTGATCCTTCGAGTTGTACCCCCCGTGGCGAATAATCAATTCTACGGGCAGCTTGCACTGGACCAGCTTGTCGATACCGACAAACGCATCGACAGCCGAGATGGAATCCAAAGGAGCCCCCAGTTCATCAGTCGACAGAGGGTCGTCGATGATTTCCTGCGCTCGCCTATCCCAGAAGGCACTCAGCAGCTTTTCGATCTGCGTCTTAATATCCATCATGCCCCACTAGTAAGAAAATCAAACAATAGACGTAAGAAAAGGATACGTCAAAAAAGCGCAGTTACGATGAATAAAACGTCGGCATGAAACCGATAGTAACATTGGATCCGAAGCAAAAATCAATTTGCCACTACCTGGGCGGCCCGCTTGTTGTTCGCAACGCAGGCAGCAACCTTGATGACCTGTGGTCAGCACCTAGCCCGGCATGTGATTGCGATAAAGAGGCCAGCATTTGGAAAGTCAGCGAGACGTCGCTCCCGAAAGATCTGGATTGCGGCACATCCGGGTACTAGAATCGCTTGACTCTTCCCGTTCACTGCCCCGCTTACCAGTAACCACCTTGAGCGGCATGTGTTGACTAAATGTTGACTTTCTGGCGATACATGCTGATACTTTGCTGGCTGATGACCCACTGCCGCCGATCTTTTGATGATCGGAGTAGGTTTAAAATCGACCTGGCGGTGGGACCTGATAGCTGAAGATTACTAGGATCTCGACAGCGAGTCGCATGCAGGCGACTGACTCACGCTACGTCAAGATGACTGCCTCATTTGCGCCCTAGTATTTCTGACCCCTGCAAAAAGCAACTACAGATATCACCCCTTAGGCACGTGCCTAAGGGGTCTATTTTGCTTATGGGGATCAGCTATGGAAAAGTCAGCCTACTTCGACGAAGTTGTTCGCATCGCCTCTAGTACCATCCCCCCTGGAACCCCCTACGTGACGGCCGCCGCGCTTGGAATGCACCTGCGCAAAGCTCACCCCTCAGTAGACTGGAAAACCTTCGGTTTCAAGAGCATGTCGGGGCTGCTGACTGATCCCTACCTTAGCTCCAAACTTCAGATTGTGAAGACAGAGAAAGATGCCTTAGCCGTCACTGTCATCTCCAATAATTCTCAGATCCCGACTCCCCATGTCGAGACCTACAATCCGCTACGCAAAGCTGTCTGGGAAGCGTTCACGCTCCCATCACCTCCTGGGCGCCGCTTCTTCAACCGTCTAACGGGCGCCATCAGAATCGGCCTCGATGCTGCTCCGACGCCGGCAGATGACTGGGTCGAAATGGAGAAGATCGGTTTACTCGAACAAAAAAGGTGGGCCGAGTGTTTTATCGAGGAGCAGCTCAAAGATTGTTCTTGTGCGGATGACGCGAGGAAGCTGGTCTCTCTGCCCACATGGCACCCGCATCAGTTTGGGCTGGAACTGGAAAGTCTCAGCGAAGGGCTGATGCGCCACTGGAACCTGTACAGGTCAGCTCGGGTGTCTGCCTTCGCCAAGAAATGGCTCGCCGATAAAAATCTTCCAATTCACTGGGCGTTTCAAACCAAATCTGAAATCCCAGAACCGGTACAGCCTGAAGTGGTAACAATTGCTGCGCAGCATTGTCTTCAGCACTCCCCGGAAGAAACCAAGCGTGTGATCCTCGCAGCACTCAGCCAGATGCCTGTTGAGCAACTGCTCGAAATCCCTATCCCCTCTCGCCTGATCCTTTCTGCCCTGTCCTCTGCAAAACCGCGCTAACGGAGGAGCGAAGCAGGAGGACATACGATGACTTCACTGTACATAGGATTCCCAAAGAACTGCTTTCTCGACGGTAGCAACGATATCGGTGCCACAGTCGCGCGCCTGGGCAATGCTTTCCCCGCCGTCACAATCAAGCATGTCGTCTACGACGACAGTTACTCTCTGAACATTCTCAATTTCAGTTCGATGGTTGGCCAGAAACCCGGGCCTGTGCTGCTGTTGCAGCCCATAAAAGCCACAGTGCTCGATCGTATTCGTGTTCGCTTGGCTGTAACTGTCCCCGTGGCAGCACCTACCATAGCAAGCGAAGCCGAGTTGCACGAAGCCGTGACCTCGGTTATCGACCATTTTACAAACGGCGAGCCGCTGGTAGCCGTGGACATCATCGTCGCGCTGCTCGTCATGGCAAAGCTTGAGGCAAATCACATGTGGGCCGGCAATGCCAAGGGTTACATGTGGGCAGCCGACATACCCAAAGGCCGGGGCGTCGACGAGATGTACAAAGATCGTACACCTCACGTGCTCAACCTTCTGTACCAGCACCATCTGTTGGTCAAAAAGCCAAGCCAGGGTAAGGCCAAATACGCTCTTAACGTTCAATGCAGGACGGAAATCTATGAGGTCCTCAGGGACAGAAAGCTACCCCGAGAGGTAGAGCGCTTGCTGCAGCGCCATCCGACATTGGAATCAGTTAGAAGCCTAGACGTGCTTCCCGACTATGAGGTTGCGCGATGAATCCGTTTGTTACCGTTGATGCCCGGTCTCGCCAAGTTGCGGACAGAGCTCAGCGCATTACCAGGACGTCTTAAGTCTGCAATTGAGAGGGTACGCCGTTGAAGATGACGAACATAGAACTGTTGCACCGGAGCATGCTCTGTCAGCTGGATCAGTACGGAGAAGCGATCGAACACCAGAGTTTTCGCAGCCAACATGGTGCAGTGGAGTTCGAGTGCATCTTTTCCACCAGCCAACAAACCTACATGCTCTCGATGGCCAGCAGAGGTACGGAGCAACAGCCGATTGCCGAGTTTTTCTTGTTCAAAGTCAGCAGAAGCTACGAAATCTCGAGTTTTTTCGAAAACGATGACTACAGGCGGCTCGCAGCATTGCTGAGAACGCGCAACGGCGGCACCTTTCGTGCTCTGAATCCGAACGATTTTCTGGCGCAACTGAACATCAACACCCCCACCGTGGCGAATCATGCCGCAACGCCGGATCTAACGACCAGGCTGGGAAACAGGCCCGACATTACTGAAGAGCAGGATAAGCCCTACTTCAGTCATTGGAGACGACCAAATCGACGAGACAATGGGACTCCAGGGCAGGTGTCACAGGAAAATCGACGAAAGACCGCAATGATAAGCGCAGCCGCTCTCGCCTACAGCGACCGGATCGGTAAATCCTCTTGCTGGAGCCCGATCCCGACCAACGTAAATTGGCGAGAACAGGGTTGACTCCAAAAAGCATCGTGAGAGCGAGGAATGAGCGGCAAACCTGTCACGTCGGCTTGGGAATCAGATCAGGGCGTAGACGCAACGTTCCCCATTTCCATCCAGCGACCGGAACGGCAACAGCAAGAGGAGTTGCTGGCCATCAATGCCATGGATGCGCACCGGAAGTTGCAAGATCGCACGATGGCGAACGCAACAACCTTTATCTAATCGGCTGCGCATTCGCCAACGACACTGAGTTGCTGGCACCTATCCCGTGCTGGCGGATATCTCTGTCTATTGCGGTAAAGACGGTGATGATAGACAACATAATGTTTGGCTTGGCCGAACAGCCTTTGATCCCTGAAGACCGGAGTAAGTTTTGTCTCAACGTTTAAGGCGGATCATGCCTCGCGACAATTTATGTACCACTAATGACGGCGACGCAATCCTACATGTTCACGGTACGGTGGTCGTGTGGTGGTATGAACGCATTCAGCGCAACCCAGATGCTCAGACCATACCCATGGTAGTTGTAATATTCCGGTTTCTGGATAAGGACGATCGACCGGCCGGAGTGACTCAGGTTTCAATCGGTGTAAGTCGGATGGGGAGCTTTCGCATCGGCACGATCTGGAAAGACGGCAAGTGCATCGCTGAAACCTATTTCGGTAAGACACAAGAATTTTCGGTCGATTTCACGGAGGGCGCATGGTCACACCTGAGCGTCACGGGAAGACATAACTTTCCGTATTTCAAGAAGGATTATGAGCTCCGTAACTTAAAAACCGATAGCGTAGTCTGCGATCTGCTCAATTTTCCGTTACCAGATGAAAAAAACCTGCTTATTCCATGTATCGACTTTCTTTACCGATGCTATGGGACGACATCTGACATGGCCAGAATCCTCGTGACTTACGAGTGGTCAGATGTGCTTGAGAAGCTGTACGCGTCATTTGAGGAGGAAGACTCTGAGACATGGACGGTTAGTCCTCATCCGGATGTCGAGGATAGCGATGCTCTTCTCTTGGCAACTCTGCGATATAACGCGAAGGCTGAGCTTGCTGCCAAAAATCTGTACGCACAAATCGATAATGCGCTCGGACGCGGCATTCATGAAACAAGTCTAAAGGTCGCTCCATGGTTCGAGGGGCCGGCTAAAGTCCGGGCGCGCGGGCGCTGGATCAATAACGGCCGGACATTTCTGAGCTTGGAAGTTACTGGCATGAGCGAGCCGCTGCACCACTCATATAACATCCGCCGAGACAAACGGTTGAATAATGGTCCCGAGCCGACAGAGCCCGCGACACCTCTAACAAGAATAATCGTTGATATCCCGAAGCCTCAGGACCCTTTTCCCGTTACCGATAAAATTGAACCGGGGAGGAACGCGGGGTCCTGGGGCAAACCAGATCCGTCGTTTGCTAAACTCGGTCCCGCCTGCCCATTTACTCGTACATCCGTCGAACGCAGCTATTTGAAGAAAGAGACAGTGACTATACGAGTTGAACCTCCTTCTCTTTTTTCGACTGGGGATCCTCAAGGAGCACCTAACGGTGTCAGCCATATCGTCCATCACGCCAAACGCGTTATTGGCAACGGCGGCATTCTCGGAGAACTCTGGGCAGAGCTTCAGTATCTAAAAGACGTATACCCAAGCTTTACCAGCTTGGCGTGGTATTCAGAAGCGCAAGGTTTTATCCAAGACCCCGAATTCAGGCTCTACACTCTCGAATCATTCGACGAAGAAGACGATGTGGAAGATGGCGCGAGGAGGTGGCTGCGGTACATCGATAACGCTACTCGGCTGCGCGGCCTACTGCTCATCCAGGCGGTAATAGATGGGAAAACAATCTACCTTTTCGAGCTACAACGCAAAAAGAAACGCCAAGGCAAGGTGTTCAAAGACGAGCAAATCTCCGGATTGGCCATCAACGTTGATGATTCGGAACAGGCGCGAGAAGTAATCTCCAAGGTCTGCGACGAAATTCGGAATGCAATGGGCAATTTTGCCCGACTGGAAATTCTAGGTGTTTCACCCAACATTTTCCGCCACTAC
Organism: Pseudomonas sp. MF6755; assembly: GCF_016405635.1. NCBI lineage: Bacteria > Pseudomonadati > Pseudomonadota > Gammaproteobacteria > Pseudomonadales > Pseudomonadaceae > Pseudomonas > Pseudomonas sp. MF6755. Next base: position 216,140 of record NZ_JAEKDA010000011.1, on the reverse strand, counting down.
AGCCACAACAGAGCTTTCGCGGCAGGCCTCACCATACGCAAAGCCCTCGAGCCGTTCGGTATAAATCTGCCCTTTCTAAAGCGGGACAAAGGTTCGCATGCAGCCAAGCCAGTCCTGGATGACTGATTGCGTTGACCACCAATCATCTGCATCGGATTTGAGCGAACGCGATGACCATTTATCTGGGGGATCCAAAGCGTCAACGTATCTCCCACTCCTGCATTTGACGAGCGCGGGCTAGCAAGCTTGGCTATTCACCCTGGTGATTACATGGACGCACGATCACTGAGTGGCTCAATGCTTCGTTGATGAACACAAGCGTACCGCTGCAGTGCTGATGCATTGCTACCGACTGAAAATATCCGAATATATCCTGCTGACTATAAATTATAGTCAGCAGGATATATTCGGATATACACCAAAATCGATGCGCCCTCTGCCTGATCGAATGGAACGCAGGGCAGGTCGTCGTCATCACCGATCACAAGGTCGCCGGGCTCAATCACCATACCGCCTAAGGCGATGGACACCTTGATTTCGCCTAGGCAGTCCTTGTAAGAGCGATATAGATTGAGGTGTCGACGCCCTAGGCGTCGGAGCCGATTCAGCAGCGAGTATCTTTTTTCCCTTAGGTCCGTTCGAGCCGAACAGGGCCCTGCGCATTTCTTCTTCAGTCAGAATTGAGCCATTGCTCAAATCTGTTCATGGATTCATTGTCACTCAGCTTCAATTTTAGCAGGTGTCGGTTTGTGCTCAGGGCTAGGTACCCAGTAATCTTGCCGCTTCAGCGTCACGCTAAAACCTGACTGACCTCGGAATGACTGGGGACGGTAAATTACTGTTTTTTTGTTCACGCTTGCCACTCCGTGTAAGAGCATCAAAGCAGTCTTTATCCAGGTGCGTTCGAACGCTTCCCCTTCGCCTGCACTTTGGTACAACTCCAACAGCTCAGATTCCAACTTGTTCGTACGAGCACGAGCCTTGGCCAACCCATCAACTTCAGCCAACAGCCCAGAGCCATGAGTCCGGTTTAAATAACTGATGAACCCTTGGACGGCAGCGGCCTGCCCGGGCTTGTGGGTCAGATAGGCCGTCACTGATTTTTGAGTGGGCAATATGTCGAATGTCGAAGATGTGGAGGCGAGCACATCGGTGGCAGCTCTCAACGAAATGCGCACAGATCGGGTCGTCGTGCGCCCTTCGGCTTGCTTCGTCTGTAGAAAAGCCCTGTAGCCCAACAGGGCCTCGGCAGCTACTCCAGCGGGAACCGCCTCAATCATCCGATCGATCCGTCGTTTCTCGGAATGCTCCTCTCGCAATAATACATCAGGCTCTACGCCATACCGGACCTTTAGCCACAGCATGGGTGTCTGCATTCTGCGCAACCCGTCAGCGTCGAAGTGGTTGAGCAACGACACGTAGGGCGGTATACCCGCTTGGTGCGTTTCGAGAAAGCTGAAGAAGATGAGGTAGTTCTCAAGCTTCAGCGTGGCTTTATGCGGCCCCATTTCGCTTTTAAGCCAACGGCAAAAATCAACGAATTGCTGACGGGTGGAGGCACATTCGAAGCTTTCGACAAGTATCGCAGAACGTTGGTTGAAGCTTCGCTCCCAACTACAGTACTCGCATTCCGCCACCCGTCCAGCTGGCATGGGCTTTTCGCAGGTGTGGCACAGACTTTCGCCTACCTCAGTACAACGCTTGCAGCGACTGCGGCCATCCGGTCCTTCAATCAGAAACCTGTGACGTCTGCAATCTGGGCACGTGGCAGCACCCTCCCGGGCACATTTGGGACAACACCTAAGATCAGGGTCAACATTCAGCACACGCGTCAGACGAGTCGACAGCTCGCCACATTTCCCACAGGGTGCAGGGGCGGAGTAGTAATGAGCACAACTGCTGCACGCTGGGCCTTGTTTCGTCATCAACCCTACTGGCCTACCGACTTTTGCGCATCGAACGCAAGGCGCTGCAGATTCGCAACGCCGGCATATGGCGTTCTCGTCAAAGGTAGGTATTGGTAACCTGGCATGGTTGCCACAGGCCGGGCAGAGTCGGCGCTTAAATAGGCGCGCATAGCAGGTGCTACAGAATGGACGTCCTTTGTAAACACGATGCACTTTTTTCCCTATGCAAAGACATTCATTTCGAAGCCTTCGGACTAGGGGTGTTGCCTCTGTCATCGCTGAAACTTCCTGAGCAAACGGTTCCATCTCATTAAGACGCTTGAGGGGGAGCGAGGCGAACCTGAATGGAGATGACCACCCCGTCCGCGTTGCGAGACTTTTAGTACCGTTTCAAGCTCGGCTAGTGCAAAAGGCAGCCGGCCTGACCGCGGTATCAAAAGCGAACGCCTGATTCCTTCCTGGACGGCGGCGCTGATTAGCTTGTCTGGACCCGCCTGGATCATTTTCCATACGTTAGAAAGCAAGCTTGCGCGTTCACCGGGGGCGAGATATTCAAACGGTAACCCAGTGGGCGGGGGGTGCAGCGTTTCCACGCAGACGTCCAGTCTATCGAAAAAGCCCGAGATGCACGAACCATGGTTCCGTGCGGCGGACCGCAACACTCCGAGCATCCAGTGGGCGAGTTCAAACCACTCAACCAGATTCAGTCGAGAGTTGCCATATCGCAGCGTAAGCCCGTCGAAGAGCGAGTCGGTGGCAACTTGAAAAGACATTGCACTTGCAAGCGATGGCACCACAGGGGCCGAACACAGCTCAAAGGCGCACCGATGACAGCGCCCGATATTTTCTTGAGGGGGGCCGATCAGTTGTGGGCATAACGGGGCATGACAGCGATCGCAGCAATCCAACAGAGCTACTCGATGAACAGGACAGCTCGTATGCCACGCACATCGGTCCTGAATGCGGTAGTAAGGTTCATGCTGGGCAAAGCACAAGGGACAGTATTGCAATCCGCTGCATCTTCGACGGTTTCGAATGCCCAGGCAGAGAAGCCAGGTGGCGACACCACGTGGAAAGACCGTCTCGCCAGCGATGCACTGGTGCACGGCAGTCATCGTCGAAGCATTCAGCGCCTCTGAGGTCAGGCCTGATAGCCTACTTAGTGCAGCTAAATGCTCGGAGCTCAAACTTCGATCTGGGTCGATACACCAGATACGGTATCCAGGCCAAACGTGGTTGGTAAGAACAAGCGGTTCGCATCCGTGCTTGAGCGCGCACCTCACCAACCAAGATGAAATGATCTCGTCGTCGAGTAAAGGCGGTACGAATGGCCATACCGGTTTTACAGGGTACGTACACGCACGCCATCGGCACTGGTTGGGCGCATCCATGAGTTTTTCTCGAGGAGCGAGCGGTCGATTAGCTCAGAGCCAGTTCGGATGGCCTCTTTTGCGCACTCGCGGAGCAAGTATTCAATGTTCCCGGTGTTTCCCCCCGAAATGCGATGGATCACGGGGGTGAGCTCAGGACTGAACAACCTGGATGGTTTTTTAAGCGGAAGCACCGACTCAAAGGATTTGAGGAACCGCTGCAAATCCGCATTGACGGTCCACTCGGGCAGCGCGACGACTTCAAAACGACTGGTGTATTGCGGATCGAGCATCAGCAATTGCAAAGCCGTTCGCGTACCGACCAATACCAGCGGGATGTGCAAGGTATTCGAGAGCATCTTGATCTCATTCATCACATCCATCGCCTTTCGAGGAGTGCCGTTGTTCGCGGTATGGATCTCATCGATGATTAGCATGCGTGTCCGGGCTTTACGCATCAGATGCAAGGCTTGGTCTCGGAGCTTGGAAAGCACTGCAGCCGGGTTGTGAGGCGCCCAGAACTCGCGAAGGATAGCGCTGTAGAGTTCTCGCTCGTCAGGCTTATGAATTTCTATGTAGATGACAGGACGAACACTGACTGCATCGTCGCTGACATAGGGCGTGCCGGTAGTGTTCTTGAACCGCGTGACCACCGACGTCTTGCCAGAGTTGGACTGGCCGACCACTAACAAGTTAGGCATCCTTGTTCGATCAGGTACTCGCAGCAGACCATCGAGAATCGCCCTGAGCTTGGTTGCCGCCTGGTACTCGATCCAGCGAGACTCTTCCAGAAAATCGAGACGCTCAAGATCTGTCTTAAGCATGACCTCTTTGAACTGTAGGGCGATGTGCGCGTAGTCGGTCACCAGACATCTCCAAACGTTTCAACATCATCGATCGATAGCAATCCCGGAACAACCACAGGTATCGGTGGGGCCACTGGCACCTCCGGCTTAGGTTTAGCGGGCGTGCTTTGCTTGGCATTGTTGGTACGCTTCTGAGTGCTCTTGCGTGCCTGCTTCGTTCGAGCTGCCGCTTCGAGTTCTTGCTGACGGTTTTCCTCGATCAGACGCTCGATGAGTTCATGGTCCACAGCGTTCCGCCCCATCTGCTTCGCTTTTTTCTTCGCAGAGACATACTCACTCACCGTGACGCCGGCGTAGCGACCACGTAGGATCGGGATCTCGAAATACTCTCGCAGGCCAGGGTCATAGAACCAAATGCGGTTGATGTCCCGCGGATCACGACGAAACAGGAACTTGCGAGGAGTCTTGGTCACTGGATCAAGTGCCCCAACATAAGGGCGTAGGGCTTCTGCGTAGTACATCGCGTCCATTTCGACGCCATCTGGGCGGATCGTGCGACGAGCCGATGGCAGAAATTCAAGCTGGAAAGCCCAAGGGTCTGCAATGCGAGGCGGGAGCGGCAGCAAAGCATCGTTCTCCTTATCGCCGAAAAATGCGGTGTTCCATTTGTGAGTCGGCGAGCAGTCAATTTCCTCGTGATATTTGTTGTTGTAGATAATGATGTTTTTGACCAGCCGCTCCTCATACTCGGCAAAGGTATAGGTCGACTTCTCGTCCGAATCATATTCACTGCGTTCAACGGGGTTGCTGAACGTTGCGCCTTTGTCCTTCTTGGCTATACCCGCAAAAGTACCCATTAACCGCTCGATATGCCCGCCCCAATGCGGTTTCTTCTTAGGTCTGAATTCACGTTTGATCTCGTGAAGAATGCACGACTGGACGAGGCTGTGGGTACGGAAGTCCGCACCGTTATCACTGTGCAGTGTGCCCATCTTGCCCCAAACGGGCCACGTGGCATCCACGTTGTGATGCGCGAGCCACCGCTCTTTGGGCAAGATGGAGTGAACGAGACACATTGCAACTGACACCGCCGAGGGCGCATCCATCGAGAAGAAATACCCGGTGACCATCCGCGTGTACACGCAAATGGCAAGAGTTAGCCACGGGCGTCCAATCGGGCGACGATGTACGTCGTCGACGAGTATCACATCCATTGGCGTGTGATCGATCTGAACGATTTGCAGCGGATATTCGGTATGTAAGCCACCTGGACGCGGATCATATTTGTTCCCCGCCAGCTCCTTATCGCCGCGCTTGCGCAGCCGGATATGAATAGGGATTTTGTTGATTCTGGCTTGAACCGTCGTGATATTGGGTGGCTGCAGTCTCAACGCCTTGCAGCGCTTGCGGATCACCTCGTTCGTCGCCTTGACGTTCGGTTTCTGATCGGTGAGGTAGAAATCCTTAAGCGCTTCTCCGATGACAGCTTCAACCGCGTCGGAAATCCGGGGCCGCCCTTTACTCCATCCACGTTTAATGGGAACAAGAGCGATGACTTCTCCTTGTTCTTTATAGCGGCGCAACCAACGATAGATCGTGACCGGATCAACCCCCGCAGCCTTTGCACGCTGTTCGACCACGCTGCGTGACTGACCTTCTATACCCAGCAGAGGGGAGATGACGGAGTAGCGCTGCTGTGCAACGGCCCACTCTTCTGCGCCCAGCTCTTCGAGATCGTAGTCTGCGTATGCGCCTCTGATTTTGCTGCCTAGGAATGGTTTGAGTTCCGCAATCGGCATCACGGAGGCTCGCCCACTTTCCACATTGATTCCAAGCACAGACTCAAAATCGAGCACCTGGGTTATTCGAAAGGTCTCCTTTTGATGGCAGACCAATCCCCCTGGCAAGACGTTTACCGTCGAGCGGTCAAGTTTGGTGCCGCGAGGCACATCGATGGGCTGTTGGCTCATTGCGGCACCATGACTTCAAGTGAATCGCCCAAAAGTGCCGAGATGTCACAGTCGAGGCGTCGAATGGCGATCAAATGGAAAATATGGGATTTCCCTAACGCCTCCGCACCATTGAAATGAAGCGCCACAAGGTACTGCACCGTGGTGATTCCCATGAACGAGACAGTTCGGATGATCGCGTCCAAGTCTACCTCTTCGTAGTCAGCCCTCTTGAAGCGCTCCAGATATTGAATGTTTCTCAGAGACTGTCCTCGGATCCGCGACTCATCGTAGATATGAAAACTCCATTCTTGCTGCTTGGCATAACGCAGCGCTGCCTTCCACTTCGGAAGCGAATCGCGCCACGATTTACGCCAGTTCTCCTCAGGTTTGACCTCCACAAGCATCGGGCTCTGCCGAGTGTGTGAATGAAACCGAACGAGGAAGTCCGGGGTGTATGTGTAGGAACGGCCATTGCGCGCAACAAAATTCAGCTGAATAGGTTGGGCGACGGCAGACATGACATCCCTCCTGAAATCCATGCGAATTAGAAAATCACGTTCGAGGCCGGACTCAAACGCAACGCCTTCTCCGCGGAAAGCAAACACTCCAGAGAGGCTGCGCGTCGTAGATTTCACGCGTCGGGCAATAGAGAACGGGTGCTGGTTGCAGCTATTGCTATCCATAACAAACCTAGTTGCACGTATTGGTGGATTTCAGTTGCATCAATTGAAGGGGTAATCATACGGTAGAATGCGACCTGCGCCCGAAATGCGTTGCATCAATTTCCAAATGTCACAGCGGCTCAAAACCGCAACCGGGTGAAATCACCCTGGCCCACCACGGGGTGCTGTTCCTGGATGAACTGCCGGAGTTTGATCGCAAGGTACTGGAAGTGCTGCGCGAACCATTGGAGTCGGGGTATATCGTGATCTCCCGCGCCCGCGACCGGGTGAGTTTCCCGGCGCGCTTTCAACTGGTCGCGGCGATGAACCCCTGCCCTTGTGGCTATATGGGTGAACCCAGTGGGCGTTGCCGGTGCACGCCGGAGCAGATCCAGCGCTATCGCAACAAGCTGTCCGGGCCGTTGCTGGACCGGATCGACCTGCACCTGACGGTGGCGCGGGAGACCACTGCACTGAACCCCTCCCAACAGGCCGGCGAAACCACCGCGCAAGCGTCCGCCCAGGTCGCGCAAGCCCGTGAGCGCCAGCAACAGCGCCAAGGGTGTGCCAATGCGTTTCTCGATCTGCCGCGGCTGCGTGAACACTGCCATTTGGCGAAAGCCGATGAAAGCTGGCTGGAAGGCGCGTGTGAACGGCTGACGCTATCCCTGCGCGCAGCCCATCGGTTGCTCAAGGTCGCGCGTACCCTGGCGGACCTTGAGCAAGTGGAAGACATCGCTCGCCATCATTTGGCGGAGGCCCTGCAGTACCGACCGGCAGCAGTTGGCTAGCAGCGCTCAGGAAAAATCCAGCAGCAGCCTCGCCACTTCCAGCACCTCATCCAACACTGCTTTGGCCGACTCGGCGGAAGGATTGAGCATCAGGTCATCGGCGTAGCCCATCGCCAGGGCGAAGATCTGCCGTGCAGCGCGCTGGGGCGACTCGCAGCGAAACACACCGGCAGCAACGCCCCGCTCGATCACCTCGGCAAGCATGCCTTGCCATTGGGCGTTGATCACCAGGTAAGCCTGGGCCATTTGCGCGTCGTGCATAGCCTCGTCCCAGGCGTCCAGCCAGAGAGCCCAGCCTGCATCGGCGGTGCTCGGCAGGCAGTCGCTCAAGAACCCCACGAGAGCCTCCTGCGGTGGCGCATCGGCCAAGGGCTCGCGCACTTCATCCAATTGCTCATTGGCAAAGCGCACAAAGGCTTCGCGGCGCAGTTCATTCCAGTCGCTGAAGTAGTGATAGACATGGCTGCGCGACAGCCCTGCATGTTCGGCCAGGTCACGGGTGGAAACATCGGCAAACCCCTTGCTGCGAAACAGTTCGAGGGCGGCGGCGATGATCTGGTCTTTACGGTCGATACGCGACATGGGCAATTCCTTCGAGCGCGGGTAGATAAGCGGCGCTTGCTTATTGAGCGATCGCTCAAGGATACTTGAGCAGTCGCTCAATAATAGCGTCTATCACTCCTTTGGTGCACCCATGACATCCGTCACCCCACAAATTCTGATCGAAGAAAGCAAGAGAATCGGCCAGCAGTCCGCCAGCCAAACGCTCAAGGCCATTGCCAAAGCCTATCCCGGCAAGCTGTTCTGCACGCTGTCGCTGGTGGCGCTGGAAAACGCACTATTGCTGGCTTACCCACTGTTTGCCGGGTTCGCGGTGGATTCGATTATCCGCGGCGATGCCACTAGCGCGTTGTTCTACGCCGCCGTGGTCATGGCATTCTGGGTGGTCGGGGCTGCGCGGCGGGCGCTGGACACGCGCACGTTCACACGCATCTACGCTGACCTCGCGGTGCCGGTCATTCTCAACCAGCGCCAACAGAACCACAGCACCTCGAAATCGGCGGCGCGGGTGGTGCTTGCACGGGAGTTCGTCGACTTCTTTGAAAAGCACGTGCCGATTATCGCCACAGCGTTGGTGTCGATCGTGGGCGCGGCAGTGATGTTGATCGTGATTGAACCGTGGGTAGGCATGGCGTGCCTGGCCGCGCTGCTGCTGTGCATCACCTTGTTGCCACGTTTTGCCCAGCGCAACCAGGAACTACACGAGCGCCTGAATAACCGCCTGGAGAAAGAAATCGGCCTGGTCGAAAAGGTCGGCGCGCCGACCCTGCGACGCCACTACCAGGTGCTGTCTCGCCTGCGCATCTGGCTTTCAGACCGCGAGGCCGCGGCGTACCTGTTTCTCGGCGCGCTGGCCGCCTTGCTGTTTGTGGTTGCGATCAGCCAATTGGCCTTGTCCCCAGCGGTCAAGGCCGGCCACATCTACGCGGTCATGACTTACCTGTGGACCTTCGTCACCAGCATGGACGAAGCGCCAGGAATGGTAGACCAACTGGCGCGGCTCAAGGACATTGGCAAGCGTGTGGACCCTGGGTTGGGAGACCACTAAGCCTCAACGAAAGCGGTCCACCTCATGGCGTAAGCCAGCCGCCAAGGTCTCCAGTTCCTTGGCGGTAACCGCCAGGTTCGACACCACTTCGCGCTGCTCACTGTTGGCCAGCGCAATGCTCTGCAAGTTGCTGCTGAGCAAGGTCGCGGTGCTGCTCTGCTCTTGGGTGGCGGTGGTGATCGCAGCAAACTGCTGGCCGGCCGAGCGGCTTTGCTCGTCGATACGCGCCAGGGCCGAGGCCACGTCGGCGTTGCGCGACAGGCCTTCCTGCATCAGTACGTTGCCGTGTTCCATGGTGCTGATGGCGTTGCCGGTTTCTTGCTGGATGCTCTGGATCATCGCGGAAATTTCATCGGTGGCCTGGCGGGTGCGCGAGGCCAGGTTGCGCACTTCGTCGGCGACCACGGCGAAGCCCCGGCCTTGCTCACCGGCACGGGCGGCTTCGATGGCAGCGTTGAGCGCCAGCAGGTTGGTCTGTTCGGCGATGGAAGTAATCACACCGACGATCCCGCCGATTTCCTGGGATCGCTGGCCCAGGGTGTTGATCACCGCAGCGGTACTGTTCAGGGCGGTAGCGATATGTTCCAGGGACGCTGACGCCTCTTGCATCGAGGTACGGCCGATACGGGTCTGCTGGGCATTCTCTTGCGCCAGGCGCTCGGTATTGCCCATGTTGTCGGCGATGTTCAACGAGGTGGCGCTGAACTCTTCCACCGCGCCGGCCATGCTGGTGATCTCGCCGGACTGCTGCTCCATGCCTTCATACGCACCACCGGACAAACCCGACAACGCCTGGGCGCGGCTGTTGACCTGTTCGGCAGCACTGCGGATATGCGAAACCATGGTCGACAACGCTTCACCCATCTGGTTGAAGCTGCGCGCCAGTTGGCCGATCTCGTCATGGCTGGACACATTAAGGCGCGCACTCAAGTCGCCCGCTCCCAGGGCTTGGGCCTGGCGTACCAGGTCGCTCAAGGGCGCCAGCTTGCTGCGCAACAGCCACACCGTGGCACCCACTGCCAGCAACATCGCCAGCACACTGCCGATCACCAGGCGGATGCCGACGTCCCACGTCACTGCGCGAATTTCAGCCTTGGGCATGCTCGCCACAACCGCCCAGGGGCCGCCTTCGAACGGCACCGAGACGCTGTAGAAATCTTCGTGCTTGTCGCTCCAGAAACGGCCTGCTCCCGGTTTCTTCGCCAGGTCGAGCATCACCGCAATGGCCTCATCCGGCGCCTGCACCCCAGCCGGCGCCACCAGCCAGTGCTTCTGTTCATCCAGCAGCGCGAGGGAGCCAGTCTGGCCGATGCGGAAGCGCTTGAGGTTTTCAAACTGGGCGTTCTGGGCGTCGGTGTAATCGAAACCGATGAACAGCACGGCGATAACCTTGCCACTGCTGTCACGCACCGGGCTGTATTGGGTCATGTAGGAACGGTCGAACAACACCGCACGGCCAATGTAGGTCTGGCCACTGGCAACACGCTGGTAGGCCGCGCCCTGACGGTCAAGCACGGTGCCAATGGCGCGGTTACCGTCCTGCTTGGTCAGTGAAGTGCTGACGCGGATAAAGTCGTCGCCGCTGCGCACGAACACCGTGGCCACGCCACCGGACATCTGCTTGAACTCATCCACCTCTTCGAAGTTGTTGTTCAGTACCTCGTTGCCCAGGTAAAGGCTCGGGGTCTGCACGCCGGCCACGGCCACCGGCTGGTCCGCACGCACACTCAAGCCAGCACCGAAGCGCTTTTCAAACAGCCCGCTCAAACGCTGGGTACTTTCGCGCAAGGTGCTGTGGAAGGTATTGAGTTGATCGGCGAGCAAACGCGCCTCGCTGGCCAGGTGCTCCTCGCGGGTGTCGAGGTTGGCGGAGTCGAGGGAACGCAGGGCGAAGACGGTACTGCCGCTGATAACGACAGCCAGAATCACGGCGAGTGCGAGACCTAACTGGGAGGCAATCCGGGCACGAGGTTGAGGCATGACAGCTCCTGGCCGAGGCCAGGATCATCCTGATCTCTTAGCGCTGCTCGGCAAATTATCGAGTGGGAAGCGTTGGTGCACGATGGTTCCAACACACCTTCTTCGGCGGCGCTTGGCAATACTTGAGCGAATCACAGGGGTATCCCGCAAACGATTGCACCAGCGGCCTGGCCCCACTCAATCGAGGCGTTCGACCCGGGGCAAATCCATCGCTTTGACTTCACCTTGAAGAAACTCCGCCAACCGCCGCAAACGCTCGCCGCCTGGGCGGGTTTTCGGCCACACCAGGTAGTAGTTCTCCCCACTGGCCACTGCCGTTGGCCATGGCAGGCTCAGTCGTCCTTGTGCCACATCTTCAGCCACCATCAGCAAATCGCCCATTGAGACGCCATAGCCTCGCGCCGCCGCGATCATGCCCAGCTCCAGGGTGTCGAACACCTGCCCGCCCTTGAGGGACACCTGGGACGAGAGCCCCATGCGCTCCAGCCAGTTGCGCCAGTCGCGGCGGTCTGGCGTGGGGTGCAGCAACTCGGCGCTCGCCAGCCGCGCGGCGTCCCAAGGCCCATCAGCGAGCAAGTTCGGCGCGCCCACGGGAATCAGCAATTCGGGGAACAGGTAGCTGGCCTCCCAGTCCGCCGGAAAATGCCCATAGCTCAACAACACCGCACAGTCGAAGGGCTCCTGGTTGAAGTCCACCTCGTCCACACTCATCCACGCACTGGTCAACTGCACCTCATTGCCTGGCTGCAACGCGCGGAAGCGACTCAGCCGCGCCAACAGCCAGCGCATGGTCAGTGTCGACGGCGCTTTCATGCGCAAGATGTCATCTTCAGCGTTCAGGGTATGACAGGCGCGCTCCAGCGCCGCAAACCCCTCGCGCACCCCGGGCAACAATAGGCGTGCGGCTTCGGTGAGTTGCAGATTGCGGCCGCTGCGCTGGAACAGTCGGCAGGCGAAATGCTCTTCAAGGGTACGGATATGTCGGCTCACCGCACTCTGAGTAATGGACAGCTCCTGCGCCGCGCGGGTGAAGGAGTTATGCCGGGACGCGGCTTCAAATGCACGCAGGGCATACAACGGAGGAAGACGGCGAGACATTGAAAAGCTCCGACGGCGCGATATCGGCACCCTACCAGAATCACTCAGGCATGAGTTTTAATCATGCGGACGATCGCTTTTATCCTTTTGTGCAATGGGCTTAAAGCGTCGAGAATCAACCCTCCCCCAACCCCCTGACTTTTCGAGTGTGATGATCATGCAACATCCGGCGCGTATCGAACTCTGGGCCATTCTGCGGCTGTCGGGGCCGTTGATTGCCTCACAGTTGGCGCACATGCTGATGGTGCTGACCGACACCCTGATGATGGCGCGCCTGAGCCCCGAAGCCCTGGCTGGTGGTGGCCTGGGCGCAGCGAGCTATTCGTTCGTGGCGATTTTCTGCATCGGCGTGATTGCCGCCGTAGGCACCCTGGTCGCCATTCGCCATGGCGCGGGGGATATCGACGGTGCCACACGCCTGACCCAGGCCGGGCTTTGGCTGGCGTGGTTGATGGCCCTGGCGGCGGCGTTGCTGCTATGGAACCTGAAGCCAGTGCTGCTGATGTTCGGCCAGACCGAAACCAACGTAACCGCAGCAGGGCAATTCCTGACGATGCTGCCGTTCGCCCTGCCCGGCTACCTGAGTTTCATGGCACTGCGCGGGTTCACCAGCGCCATCGGCAAGGCCACCCCGGTGATGGTCATCAGCCTGTGCGGTACGGTGGTCAACTACCTGCTCAACCACGCGCTGATCGAAGGCATGTTCGGCCTGCCGAAACTGGGCCTGATGGGCATTGGCCTGGTGACCGCCATCGTTGCCAATGGCATGGCGCTGGCACTGATGTGGTACATCCGCAGCAACCGCGCCTACGCCGCCTACCCACTGAGTACCGGCCTGCTGCGCCTCAATACTCAATATCTGCGCGAGCTGTGGCGCCTGGGCCTGCCGATTGGCGGCACCTATGCGGTGGAGGTCGGGTTGTTTGCCTTTGCCGCGCTGTGCATGGGCACCATGGGCAGTACGCAGTTGGCGGCGCATCAGATCGCCCTGCAAATCGTCTCGGTGGCGTTCATGGTGCCGGCGGGGATGTCCTACGCAGTGACCATGCGCATCGGCCAGCATTACGGCGCCGGGCAGTTGCTGCAGGCGCGCGTGGCCGGGCGGGTCGGCATAGGCTTTGGCGCCATGGTGATGTTGGGATTTGCCGTGGTGCTGTGGCTGTTTTCCGACCCATTGATCGGGTTGTTCCTTGATCATGATGACCCGGCGTTCCACGACGTCATCGTCCTGGCCGTCAGCCTGCTGGCCGTCGCCGCCTGGTTTGAACTGTTCGACGGCGTACAGACCATCGCCATGGGCTGCATCCGTGGTTTGAAGGACGCCAAGACCACCTTCCTGGTGGGGTTGGGCTGTTACTGGCTGATTGGCGCACCTTCGGCCTGGCTGATGGCGTTCACTTTAGGCTGGGGGCCAACCGGTGTGTGGTGGGGCCTGGCGTTGGGCCTGGCGTGTGCGGCGGTGAGCCTGACGTGGGCGTTTGAGGCCAAGATGAAGCGGATGATTCGGCAGGAGCCGGATGTTCGCCCAGGATTCCAGGCTGCACTGCCTGACTAGCGAATGCGCACAGTCAATGTGGAAGCCAGCTCCCGCATTTGATCGGGTTTACAAGGCTCAACCCAGCAGTGCCTGTTGGCTCTTGCCAAACATCAGGTATTCCACCAACTCCGGCAACGGCAACGGCTTGCTGATCAGGTAACCCTGGGCCTGGTCGCAACCAAACAAGCGCAACAGCGCAAGCTGCTCGGGTGTTTCCACGCCTTCAGCCACCACTTCCAGGTTGAGATTGTGGGCCAGGTTGATCATCGCATGCACCAACTTGCGGTTTTCTTCGCGCTCTTCCATGCCGCCGACAAAGCTCTTGTCGATCTTCAACAAGGCAATCGGAAGGCTGTTGAGGTGCACGAACGAAGAAAAGCCGGTGCCGAAATCATCCAGGGAGAACCGCACGCCGAGCCGCCCAAGGGCGTCCATGGTCTGCTTGACCAGGTCGCTGCGGCGCATCACGGCGGTTTCGGTCAGCTCGAACTCCAGCCATTGCGCCTCCACACCGCGCTCGGCAATCAGGCGGCTGAGTGTGGAAAGCAATTGGCTGTCCTGGAACTGGCGAAACGACAGGTTGACCGCCATGTGCAGCGGCGGCAGGCCGCGCTCGCGCAGGTCTTGCATGTCGCGCAGGGCCCGGGAAATCACCCAGTAACCCAATGGCACGATCAAGCCGCTCTGTTCGGCCAGGGGCACGAATTCGCTGGGCGGCAACAAACCGCGCTCGCCGTGGCGCCAGCGCACCAGGGCTTCGAGGCCGACAATATGCCCGTCGTCCAGGTCCAGGCGCGGCTGGTAATGCAGTTCCAATTCATCACGGCGCAAGGCCCGGCGCAGTTCACTTTCCAAGTCGGCCAGGCTGCGGGCGTTGCGGTTGATGCGCTCGTTGAAGATGTGAAAGGTGCAGCCCTGGGTGCTTTTGGCCTGCTGCATGGCGATATGGGCATGCCACATCAACGGGTCGGCGCCGGCTCGGGCGCGAGCATGCGCCACGCCCAGGCTGCAGCCGATCAACAGGCTTTCGCCATCCACCCAGTAGGGCTCGGCCATCACTTCGGTGATGCGCTCAGCCATCCACTCGGCGCGCTGCGGCGCCCGGCGGGTATCGATCAGCAGGGCGAATTCATCGCTACCCAGGCGCGCCAGTTGGTCCCCGGCTTCGAGCTGGCTCTTGAGCCGCGACACCACTTGCAGGATCAAGCGGTCGCCGGCCTGATGGCCAAGGGCATCGTTGGCGTGACGAAAATTGTCCAGGTCCAAATGGCCGAGGGCCAGGCCGCGGCCTTCGTTTTCTGCCAGCCGCGCCGCCAGCAAGGTCTGGAAACCCTGGCGGTTGGCAATACCGGTGAGCGGGTCCTGCTCGGCCAGGCGCTGCAAGGTGCTCTCCAGCACGCCGCGCTCGCGCACGTGACGCAGGCAGCGGCGCAGTGTGTCGGCGTCCAATACATCCAGGATCAACCAGTCGCTGACACCCAGCGGCGAAACCAGCGGCTCCTGCTCCAGCAGCAATACACACGGCAAGCTGCAACGGCCGGGGCCGGGTTGCAGGCTGGGCGTGGTCAATAGCACGGCACCTTGGTCGTCATCGAACAGACGACTCACCGAGTCCCAGTTGGGCGCACTGATCAGCACAGCCCCTTCGCCCATCGGCGCCAGGCACTCGCGCAACAACGCTGCCCACGCCGGCGTATCGGCCAGCAGCAGCAAACGCAAGGGTTCGACAGGCGTAGACAAGCTAACTCCCTAGACTCTGCAAAATTTCGTTGGCGGTGGCATTATGACGTGCGGCCTGACAATGACAAATGCATGACAAATGATAGGTATTATCAAATACGCAGACTGTGAATAATAGTCTCGATTATTCCCCCACATCCTGCGGCAAAGTAGCAAAACCGGCAAATTTAGATCGAGTGGTACGTCACACCGTCGTTCTATGGAAGCAGAATCTTTCCAGCCTGTTAAAATGCCCGCCCTTTTGAACAACGACTCCTCACATTCCGTATGTCCCGACTCAATCCCCGGCAGCAAGAAGCCGTGAACTACGTCGGCGGCCCTCTATTGGTGCTCGCCGGCGCTGGCTCCGGCAAGACCAGCGTGATCACCCGCAAGATCGCGCACCTGATCCAGAGCTGCGGCATCCGCGCCCAGTACATCGTCGCCATGACCTTTACCAACAAGGCGGCGCGGGAAATGAAAGAGCGGGTCGGCACCCTGCTCAAGGGTGGCGAAGGCCGCGGCCTCACCGTGTGTACCTTCCACAACCTGGGGCTGAACATCATCCGCAAGGAGCATGTGCGGCTGGGCTACAAGCCGGGCTTCTCGATCTTCGACGAGACCGACGTGAAAGCCCTGATGACCGACATCATGCAGAAGGAATACGCGGGCGACGACGGCGTCGACGAGATCAAGAACATGATCGGCGCCTGGAAAAACGACCTGGTCCTGCCCGCCGAGGCCCTGGAAGCCGCCCGCAACCCCAAGGAACAGACCGCCGCCATCGTCTATACCCACTACCAGCGCACGCTCAAGGCGTTCAACGCGGTGGACTTCGACGACCTGATCCTGCTGCCGGTCAAGCTGTTCCAGGAACACAAGGACATCCTGGAGAAGTGGCAGAACAAGGTGCGCTACCTGCTGGTGGACGAGTACCAGGACACCAACGCCAGCCAATACCTGTTGGTGAAGTTGCTGATCGGCACGCGCAACCAGTTCACCGTGGTAGGCGACGACGACCAGTCGATCTACGCCTGGCGCGGCGCCCGCCCGGAAAACCTGATGCTGCTCAAGGACGACTACCCGTCCCTGAAGGTGGTGATGCTGGAGCAGAACTACCGCTCCACCAGCCGCATCCTGCGTTGCGCCAACGTGCTGATCTCCAACAACCCCCACGAGTTCGAGAAACAACTGTGGAGTGAGATGGGCCACGGCGATGAGATCCGCGTGATCCGCTGCCGCAACGAAGACGCCGAAGCCGAGCGCGTGGCTGTGGAAATCCTCAGCCTGCACCTGCGCACCGACCGGCCCTACAGCGACTTCGCGATCCTCTATCGCGGCAACTACCAGGCCAAGTTGATCGAGCTGAAATTGCAGCACCACCAGGTGCCGTATCGCCTGTCGGGCGGCAACAGCTTTTTCGGACGCCAGGAAGTGAAAGACCTGATGGCCTACTTCCGGTTGATCGTAAACCCGGACGACGACAACGCCTTCCTGCGCGTGATCAACGTGCCGCGCCGCGAGATCGGCTCCACGACCCTGGAAAAACTCGGCAACTATGCCACCGAACGCAAGATTTCCATGTATGCCGCCACCGACGAAATCGGCCTGGGCGAGCATCTGGATACGCGCTTCACCGACCGCCTGTCGCGCTTCAAGCGCTTCATGGACAAAGTGCGCGAGCAGTGCGCCGGTGAAGACCCGATCAGCGCCCTGCGCAGCATGGTCATGGACATCGACTATGAGAACTGGCTGCGCACCAACAGCTCCAGCGACAAAGCCGCGGACTACCGCATGGGCAACGTCTGGTTCCTGATCGAAGCGCTGAAGAACACCCTGGAAAAAGACGAAGACGGCGAAATGACCGTCGAGGACGCCATCGGCAAGCTGGTGCTGCGCGACATGCTCGAGCGCCAGCAGGAAGAGGAAGACGGTGCCGAGGGTGTGCAGATGATGACCTTGCATGCCTCCAAGGGCCTGGAATTCCCTTACGTGTTCATCATGGGCATGGAAGAAGAAATCCTCCCGCACCGCTCCAGCATCGAAGCCGACACCATCGAGGAAGAACGGCGCCTGGCCTACGTGGGCATTACCCGTGCGCGTCAGACACTGGCCTTCACCTTCGCCGCCAAGCGCAAGCAATACGGCGAAATCATCGATTGTGCGCCCAGCCGGTTCCTTGACGAGCTGCCACCGGACGACCTGGCCTGGGAAGGCAATGACGACACCCCCACCGAGGTGAAAGCCGTTCGCGGCAACACCGCCTTGGCGGATATACGCGCGATGCTAAAGCGCTAGAATCGACTACTTTTTAATCTACTTTCGGCGCCTGTTGCGCCATCAGAGGAAGCTTTCCGTGGAAGCACTGCACAAGAAAATTCGCGAAGAAGGCATCGTGCTTTCCGATCAGGTTCTCAAGGTCGATGCCTTTCTGAACCACCAGATCGACCCGGCGCTGATGAAACTGATCGGCGACGAATTCGCCGCGCTGTTCAAGGATTCGGGGATCACCAAGATCGTCACCATCGAAGCCTCGGGCATCGCCCCGGCGATCATGACCGGGCTGAACCTGGGCGTGCCGGTGATCTTCGCCCGCAAGCAGCAGTCGTTGACCCTGACGGAAAACCTGCTGTCGGCCACGGTATATTCCTTCACCAAGAAAACCGAAAGCACCGTGGCCATCTCCCCGCGCCACTTGACCAGCAGTGACCGCGTGCTGGTGATCGATGACTTCTTGGCCAACGGCAAGGCGTCCCAAGCGCTGATCTCGATCATCAAGCAGGCCGGCGCAACCGTGGCCGGCCTGGGCATTGTGATCGAGAAGTCGTTCCAGGGTGGGCGTGCGGAGCTGGATGCGCAGGGTTATCGGGTTGAGTCGCTGGCGCGGGTGAAGTCGCTGACCGGTGGGGTGGTCACCTTCATCGAGTAATTTGCTATACAGCAAATACCAGGTGAACACAGATCAAAATGTGGGAGGGGGCTTGCCCCCGATTGCGGTGTATCAGTCACCAAATAAGTTGGCTGACCCACTGCTATCGGGGGCAAGCCCCCTCCCACATTTGCCTTGTGGTGTTTGTTAGTGCGCGGTGGCCTGTAGGCCCGCGAGCAGCAGGCGCTGGTACAAGTCTTCCTTCAATCCCTCCGGCTGATCCAAGCGCATACGCTTGAGATGCTCGGGATACGCCTGCGGCTCCGGCGCGTCGAGTGCCGCCTTACCCAATTCCAAAATCTCCGTCAGCTTGAATTTGCTCTTGAGCCAGTTCAGCGCCCGCAACAGATCACGCTCCTCATCCGTAAAGTCACTGCCCAGCGGATACTCCGGAAACAACTGGCGGTGACGCGCCTGGATCCCCTTGAGCCGCTCTGGCGTATTGTCGGTAAAGCGTGGGTCCAAGTGAAAATCCTTGGGCAGCTTGCCGGCCTTTTGCGCCTGCTCGATCAAGTCACCCTGGAACCGTGAGTCGGTGATATTCAGCAGCGCTTCGATCACCTTGGCATCCGTCTGACCGCGCAAATCGGCAATGCCGTATTCGGTAATGACAATATCCCGCAGGTGCCGGGGAATGGTGCAGTGGCCGTACTCCCAGACGATATTGGAGCTGACCTCCCCCCCTGCCTCGCGCCAGCTGCGCAGGATCAGGACTGAGCGCGCACCTTCCAGCGCATGCCCCTGGGCCACAAAATTGTATTGCCCGCCCACACCGCTGAGCACACGGCCATCTTCCAACTGGTCGGCCACGCCAGCGCCGAGCAACGTCACCATGATCGCGCTGTTGATAAACCGCGCATCCAGCCGCTGTAAACGCTTGAGCTCTTCCTGGCCGTACAGCTCGTTGATATAGCTGATGCCGGTCATGTTGAATTCGAGGCGCTTGGCGTGGGTCATTTCCTGTAAGCGCTGGTAAAAACTTCGCGGCCCTAGAAAGAAGCCGCCATGGATCGACACGCCATCGGGTTGCGCCGCATCGTCCAGGGTGCCTGCGTTGGCCTGCGCCTGGGTCGCCACATCCGGGTAGACCTTGCGCCGCACAATCCCGGCATCCGCCAGCACCAACAGGCCGTTGACGAACATCTCGCTGCAACCGTAAAGACCACGGGCGAAAGGTTCGACACCGCCCTCACGGCTGATCAATGGCGCCCACTGATACACATCCAGGTCCGTCAGCAACAGCCGGTAGGCTTCGTTATCGGCCTGGCGCGCCAGCAAGGCCGCGGTCAGCGCATCGCCCATGGAGCCGATGCCGATCTGCAAGGTGCCGCCGTCACGCACCAGGGTGCTGGCGTGCAAACCGATAAAGTGATCCTGGAAACCTACCGGCATGTTCGGCGTGGAGAACAGCGTGGTGCTGTCCTTTTCGTCGATGAGGTAATCGAATGCGTCCATGCCCAATTCGGCGTCGCCGGGCATGTAGGGCAAATCGCTGTGGACCTGGCCGACAACGAGGATGGTTTCCCCCGCTTCACGGCGCTTGGCGATCATCGGCAGCAGGTCGAGGGTGATATCCGGGTTGCAGCTCAGGCTCAGGCGGTCAGGATGCTCGGCGCTGCTGGCAACCAGTTGCGCCACCAGGTTCAGGCCGGCGGCGTTGATATCGCGGGCGGCATGGCTGTAGTTGCTGCTGACGTAATCCTGCTGCGCTTGAGCGCTGTGGAGCAGGCTGCCGGGCTGCATGAAAAACTG
Source organism: Pseudomonas sp. MF6755 (assembly GCF_016405635.1). Taxonomy (NCBI): domain Bacteria; kingdom Pseudomonadati; phylum Pseudomonadota; class Gammaproteobacteria; order Pseudomonadales; family Pseudomonadaceae; genus Pseudomonas; species Pseudomonas sp. MF6755. Next base: position 196,028 of record NZ_JAEKDA010000011.1, on the reverse strand, counting down.
CTGCACCTGGATATTCTTCGGCAGGCTGTCCTTGTGCAGGTCGGCGAGGAAATCCAGCTCTGGGTAGTCGCCAAACACCCGCTCGATGAAGGGTTCAAGGAAGCGTTTCTGCAAGCCATCGCCCATGGTTGGGCGGCCCAGGGCCAGCGCGGTGTAGATCGTCAACGCCCGCTCCGGCAACTTGGCAATGCGCCGGTATAGCGCATTGGCAAACAGATTGGGCTTGCCCAGGCCAAGCGGCATACCCATGTGGATATGCGCCGGCAACCGCGCCAGTACGTCGTCAACTGCTTGCTCGATTGAACACAACTGCACCATCCGACCCTCCTGAACATTCCATGATTAGGGGTTGGACCGAGCTTGCCGGGTCTTTGCTGCAATGACCAGCAATCAATTTGACAACTCCATAACCGTGCGCATGAAGAAGCTGAAATAAAAGCCTAATAAAAACAGAAACATATCATAAAAGTTTAACCAACAACCTCAACAAGAGAAAAACCCTACAAGTCGCTGAATAAAAACCTACGCTCATTTAGGACATATTCAAAACACAGATTACACCCACGCACTACTATCGACTTCAGCATAAAACAAATTCCAAAATACTGTCCCCCACCGAATGCAACTATCCAAGGAAGCGCAATGAAAAACATTGAACATATAATAATTATCGGCTTCGGAAGCGTCGCCCAAGGCCTGCTCCCACTATTATCGAAGCATTACAGTGGAGTGAAAGTGACAATTTTTGAGAAGCACGTTAAAAAAGGTTTTACCGATATCACCACTGAATTCTCAGCCATTCTAGAAGAAAAAACCATAACAGCTGAAAATTTCAAACATATACTCTCGCCACACTTAAACGGAAATACTTTTTTAGTGAACCTTGCAGTATCTGTCTCAAGCCTAGAGCTTCTAAAGCTGGCTCAAAAGCATGACTCACTTTATCTAGACACTTGTATAGAGCCGTGGGACTACAAAGACGAAAAACACAAGGCGTTTACCAGCAACTATCAGCTTCGGGAGATGATGAAAACGTATCAACAGAAAACCAATGGCCCAACAGCTATTATCGCCCATGGCGCAAATCCTGGATTCATCTCAATATTATTGAAGAAAGCTCTAGTAGAAATGGCAGCAGCAAACAGCATAGTGTCAGAGCCGAAAAACCAGATCGAATGGGCGGCACTTGCTAATACCCTTGGAATACAAGTTATACAAATTTCCGAACATGACTCCCAAGTCAGCGCGTCAGTGCGTCCCCCGTTAAACTTCGTCTCTACATGGTCTGTGGACGGGCTTATTACCGAATGCCTACAGCCAGCGGAGTTGGGCTGGGGAACACATGAAACAGAAATGCCTTTCGGCGCACGAAAAAATGGCTATGCGCTAGAAATGTTAGAGCAAGGGTGCAACGTTAGAGTTAAAAGCTGGTCACCTAACTATTTGGAATTTTCTGCCTATTTAATAACCCATAACGAAGCGCTGTCGATTTCTGAATACCTGACGTTAGGCGACCCAGAGAGTCCCACCTACCGCCCAACTGTTTACTATGCATATGAACCTTGTGATCAGACACTCGATTCAATGCGACTTTTGGATCAGAGTGTGGGGGCAGAAAACGTTACAAAATCGATTTTGAAAGATGACATCATTTCAGGAATAGATGAGCTTGGCATTTTTTTGATTAGTAAAAAGTTTCGCGCCTTCTGGCTAGGGTCAAACCTATCGATTGGTAAAGCTAGGAAAATGGCCAAATATAACAGTGCAACAACTTTACAAGTTGCCTCCAGCATAATTGGCGGCATGAAATGGGCCGAAGACTTTCCAAATGCGGGAGTCATAGAATCCGAAAAATTAGATTGGCGTTACGTGTACGACATCACTGTTAACTATTGGGAACCCATCGTAAGTCAACAGATAGACTGGAAACCATCCGACGCCGACCACACGCTGTCATTCAGTAATTTTTTAGTATGAAAACTTTTATATGAAAAATAACTCCACCAAAAGGCCGCTATCATGAGTAACACTCAGAGCACCTCTAATGCACCGAAAGGATTAAACAATGCGTCTACAATCCTTAAGGATTTTTGCTTTCCGCCGGTAACGCTTAGCAAGGCAGATAAAGCTGCCTGGAAAGAAATTTTCTTCGACTCAATAATCACAGAATACGATGCAAGGAGGCTTTATTGGCATATAGCCAATCAGAGTCCAGGCTGCATCTCTGGATTGGCAAATATCTTAAAGCCTTGGCTTAGAGATGAAATCGATCACGCTTATGGATTTTCTCTGATTTATTCAGCATATACCAAAATTCCGCTTGATGTAGTAGCCATGGAAGTTGAAACTAGAAAATCTGACTTCAACAGTCTGACCCCCTTTATACAGGACCCACTTAAACTTTTAATCTTGCTTGCGTATGACGAGATAATCACGACGCACGTCTATCAGCGCAGCATAAAAAATTACGACAAGTTTAGTTCCTCGCAGTTGTCAGTCTGGATTAGAAAAACCAAAAGAGACGAGGTTAACCATTTTTTCTTTTTCATAGAACAAGCTAAACAGCTATTCCCAAATAGGCTTCACGAAGCCCCATCCATACTTAAAGAACTTTTCAAATTGGATTTTGAAAAAACTCAATACACAGGAACATTCGTGTTAGACCACAATACGCCTGACTATCCAATCACTAAAAGAGAAATAGAAGAAATAATAATTCCAACAATTATCAAGAAATTGAGTCATGACGTTAGCACATCAAACGGAGCAAAAAAATGAAACCGCCTTTCCTTAACAAACGTCATTGGAGCGCTAGAGCTCTATTCAAAGAAATTTCCAATAGCGAATGGATCAATCCAGGCATTGATCCACAATACGAGAATTTCTTCTTGGCCGATTTAGTTTCTGAATACGACTCGATAAACCTGTACCATTACCTTTATCCGAGACGACCAGAGCTTTCCCCGTACGCTGTGCAATATTTAGACTTATGGTTTTCAGATGAAAAAAATCATGCCGATGGCTTCATAGAGCTGAATCGCTTGATATTTAATTCAAATGAAGAAACCATCTTAGAAAACTTAAAATTAAGATGCAGCAATTTTGAACCCTTTGAAGAAATTCTATCAAACGAATTAAGTTTACTTACTGCATTTGCTTACGATGAATACATCTCAGTTAAAACATACAAAAAAGACATATTTTACAATCAATTTGGACACGTGGGCTTCAACACATGGATTTGCAACCTAATAGCCGATGAAGCGACACATTTCGCAAACGCCATCAAACTAATAAGAATTAACCATTCATCCAAGTTAGATCTGATTGAAAAAACCTTAGACCACATCATTCAACTTGAACGCATGCCTTACAAAAATACCTTCTTGCTTGATCATGACGGGCCACACTTTCTTCTAGGCGATAGTGATTATGCGGAAGCCGCCGCGAGTGAAATACTAGAGATCCTAACTAGGGATAAAAAATGAAAAGTAGTCACTATTTAATAGCATCCATGGTGCTTATGGTATTTGGCGAAATACTAACCATCTATAGTGAAGTGTATGCATCAAAACTTTCTGGACGAGTTATAGAAAATCCAGAGCTTTTTATAAAACCAATTTTGTTGATATGCATTGCTGGCATAAGCCTGATATTCGCTTATTGGCTAGGTTACCAAGGCACAGGCAATATATGGGTCGTGACAGTGGCGTCACTCACTCTGCTGCTTATATTAGAACCTATAGTCATTTATGCGATGTTAAAGGAACTACCGGGGCCCGGGGCGCTAATCGGGTTCATTCTTGGCGCCATAGGGCTACTGGCGACCTTGGTACTTTAATATGCGAAGGGACTCTTGTTATCCAAAAAGGTTAGCTCACTTTGTGGGCTAACCTTTTGTAAACGCCAAAATTTTACTTCAATCCAGACATCTTCTCGATTGCGGCCTTCAGGTCGTCATCCGAGCAATCGGCACAGGTGCCCTTCGGCGGCATGGCATTGATACCCGTGATCGCTTTCGCCAGGATGCCATCGAGGCCACCTTGATGATCGGCGCGCTCTTTCCACGCGGCGGTGTCGCCAATCTTAGGCGCACCCAACAACCCAGTGCCGTGGCAAGCATTGCAATGCTTGGCAATGACTTCGTCTGGCGTCTTCGCGCCACCGCCACCACCCGCCGCCACGGCCACTTCCATGCCCTTGCATTCCTGGCCCTGGACGCACACCTGGCCCACAGGCTCCAGGCGCTTGGCAATGTCATCGTTGGTCGCAGCTTGAGCGCTGACAGCCCATAGGGCCAGTACGGTTGCTGGTGCAGCCAGCATTTTCATAATTAGGTTCACGCGTTCACCCTCAATGGTGGCTATTCACGCCTGCGGCCACGGTTTCGCAGGCGGCGAAAGTATAACGGTTAGCCCGCCCCGCCGAAACAACCCTATTAAATAAAGGGAGATTCGGCCGCACGGATACAGCTACGGGAGCCTCTGCAACGCTGGCAGGGCGCCTCTGTTCTTAAAAGTTCGCGGGCGTCGCTGCGCTGATTAGTCGCGCCGGCACCTCGAACGGATTACGAAAACGATGGGGCTTGGTGCTTTCAAAGTAGTAGCTATCGCCAGCTTCGAGCACAAAAGTTTCAAGACCGACCACCAACTCCAGGCGACCTTCCACCACGATCCCGGTTTCTTCGCCTTCGTGGGTGAGCATTTCTTCGCCCGTATCGGCACCCGGCGGGTAGATTTCGTTGAGAAATGCGATGGCCCGGCTCGGGTGCGCACGGCCCACCAATTTCATGGTGACGGCACCATCAGAGATGTCGATCAGCTCATTGGCTTTATAGACGATCTGCGTCGGTATTTCCTGGAGGATCTCCTCGGAAAAGAACTCGACCATGGACATGGGGATACCGCCCAGCACCTTGCGCAAGGAGCTGATCGAGGGGCTGACGCTGTTTTTCTCGATCATCGAAATGGTGCTGTTGGTGACGCCCGCACGCTTGGCGAGCTCACGCTGGGAAAGACCTTTGAGTTTACGGATGGATTGCAGTCGTTCGCCGACGTCCAATGCAGGAGCCTCCTAGGATTCAGGCTTTGTTGTAATTGAGCGTTATCATGGCGACAGCGTTCAGTATTTACAACACTTGGGCCTAAATCCCGGCCTGCTCGGTTCGTTGCCGACGGCTAAGCGCCGCAATAGAGCCGCGGCACTCGGCGCAGATTGCAGAAGATCTGGTAGGGAATGGTCTCGGCGGCCACGGCAACGTCGCTGGCAAGGATATTCTTGCCCCACAGCTCCACCGTGGAGCCGAGGCCCGCCTGAGGCACGTCGGTGAGGTCGACACAGAGCATGTCCATCGACACACGCCCCAGCAACTGGCTGCGCTGGCCCGCCACCAGTACCGGCGTGCCGGTGGGCGCGTGGCGCGGATAGCCGTCGGCATAGCCCATGGCAACCACGCCGATGCGCATCGGCTTGGATGTGACGAACTTGGCGCCATAGCCCACGGGTTCGCCGGCGGGTAGCTCGCGCACGCAGATGACTTTGGACTCAAGGCTCATCACCGGCTGCAATCGAGCGGCGAGAGCCTGGTCCTCACCAAATGGTGTTGCACCGTAGAGCATGATTCCCGGGCGCACCCAGTCGCTGGACACACTGGGCCAGCCCAGTACAGACGGTGAGTTGCGCAAGCTGACTTCAGCAGCCAAACCTCGGCGCGCCGCTTCGAATACCGCCACTTGTTCGTTGCTGCTGACGCAATCAAGTTCATCGGCGCGGGCGAAGTGGCTCATCAACACGATCTTGGCCACTTTGCCGCTGGCCAGCAGGCGCTGATACGCCTCGGGGTAATCCTTGGGATGCAGGCCGACACGGTGCATGCCCGAGTCCAACTTGAGCCACACCGTCAACGGCGTGCTCAGGCGAGCCTGTTCGATCGCGTCCAACTGCCACAGCGAATGCACCACGCACCACAAATCATGCTCGATGATCAGCGGCAGCTCGTCGGCTTCGAAAAAGCCTTCCAACAGCAGCACCGGCGCACGAATGCCGGCAGCACGCAGCTCCAGCGCTTCCTCGATGCACGCTACGGCAAACCCGTCGGCCTCGGCCTCCAGCGCCTGGGCCACACGCACAGCACCATGGCCGTAGGCATCCGCCTTGACCACGGCGAGAGCCTTGGCCCCCGTGACTTCACGGGCCAATTGGTAGTTATGACGCAGGGCTTGGAGGTCGATCAGGGCACGGGCTGGACGCATGGCGGCAGGCTTCTAGGCAGCAAGGTAAAAAAAAACCGGTGCCGACCAACAGCGTCGGCGCCGGGAGAGGGATCGTTATTAAGGCAGTGCAGCCACGACTGAAAGCTCGACCAGGATTTCTGGTTCGCACAGTTTGGCTTCAACCGTGGCACGGGCCGGGGCGACGCCCTTGGGCAACCACTTGTCCCATACCGCGTTCATGCCGGCAAAGTCGGCGTCGATGTCTTTCAGGTAGATGGTCACCGACAGCAACTTGGTCTTGTCGGTGCCGGCCAAGTCCAGCAAACGCTCGATATTGGCCAGGGTTTCACGGGTCTGCTGTTCAATCCCGGCACTCATGTCGTCGCCGACTTGCCCTGCCAGATACACGTTACCGCTGTGGACAACGATCTGGCTCATGCGCTCATTGGTGAGCTGGCGCTGGATTGACATGTTTTGCGGACTCCTGGTGGTTGCCATAACGGGAAATATCGAGGCCTGCGGCGCTGATCTGCGGGGTTTTCTTCGCCATCAGGTCGGCCAGCAAGCGACCGGAACCACAGGCCATGGTCCAACCGAGCGTGCCGTGGCCGGTATTCAGGAACAGGTTCTTGAATGGCGTGGCACCGACAATCGGCGTGCCGTCGGGAGTGGTCGGGCGCAGGCCGGTCCAGAAACTGGCTTGGGTCAAATCGCCGCCCTGAGGATAAAGGTCGTTGACGATCATCTCCAGGGTTTCGCGTCGACGTGGGTTCAGCGACAGGTCAAAACCGGCTATTTCAGCCATGCCACCCACGCGAATGCGGTTGTCGAAACGGGTGATCGCGACCTTGTAGGTCTCGTCAAGAATGGTCGAAGTCGGCGCCATGGCCGGGTTGGTGATCGGCACAGTCAGCGAGTAACCCTTGAGCGGGTACACCGGTGCCTTGATCCCCAGTGGCTTGAGCAACTTCGGCGAGTAGCTGCCGAGGGCCAGCACGTAGCGGTCGGCGGTTTCCAGCTTGCCGTCGATCAACACACCATTGATGCGATCGCCCGCGTAATCGAGGCGCTGAATGTCTTGTTCAAAACGGAATTCCACACCCAGCTGCGTGCACATCTCGGCCAGGCGCGTGGTGAACATCTGGCAGTCGCCAGTCTGGTCATTGGGCAGACGCAGGGCACCGGCGAGGATATCGGTGACGCTGGCCAGGGCCGGCTCAACGCGGGCAATGCCGGCGCGGTCGAGCAGTTCGAACGGCACGCCGGACTCCTTCAGCACGGCGATGTCCTTGGCGGCACCGTCGAGCTGAGCCTGGGTGCGGAACAGCTGGGTCGTACCGAGGCTGCGGCCTTCGTAGGCAATACCGGTCTCGGCGCGCAACTCGTCAAGGCAGTCGCGGCTGTACTCGGACAGGCGCACCATGCGCTCCTTGTTCACCGCATAGCGGCTGGCCGTGCAGTTGCGCAGCATCTGCGCCATCCACAGGTATTGATCAATATCGGCAGTGGCCTTGATCGCCAGCGGCGCGTGGCGTTGCAGCAGCCACTTGATGGCTTTGAGCGGCACGCCCGGCGCGGCCCATGGCGAAGCGTAGCCAGGGGACACCTGGCCGGCGTTGGCGAAACTGGTTTCCATGGCAGCGGCGGGCTGACGGTCGACCACAACGACATCGAAGCCGGCCCGAGCCAAATAGTAGGCACTGGTCACCCCAATGACGCCGCTACCCAAGACCAGAACGCGCATTTTTATATCCTCATCACGGGCTTCGCCGCTGACGTGTGTTATTCGAGCAATGATGGGCGCAGTATAAAAAGCAATCACCAGTGCATTTCACTATATAAATGCCTATATTTGGCGACAATTCTCGGCAAAAACCCTTTTCACAGAGGCGTATCCCCTATGCGTACCAACACCCAGACCAAGCGGGAGCTGGACAAGATCGACCGCAATATCCTGCGCATCCTGCAAACCGATGGGCGTATTTCGTTCACGGAGTTGGGGGAAAAGGTCGGGCTGTCCACCACACCCTGTACCGAGCGCGTGCGACGCCTGGAGCGCGAGGGCATCATCATGGGCTACAACGCCCGGCTTAACCCTCAGCATTTGAAGGGAAGTTTGCTGGTATTTGTCGAGATCAGCCTCGATTACAAGTCTGGCGATACCTTTGAAGAGTTTCGTCGCGCCGTGCTGAAACTGCCCCATGTGCTGGAGTGCCACCTGGTGTCAGGGGACTTCGACTACCTGGTGAAGGCGCGGATTTCCGAAATGGCCTCGTACCGCAAATTGCTTGGCGATATTTTGCTCAAGCTGCCCCATGTGCGCGAATCCAAGAGCTACATCGTGATGGAGGAGGTGAAGGAGAGCCTGAATCTGCCGATCCCGGATTAACTGGCACAAACACGGTCAGACCAGTACCTGCCGGGTGCTCGCCATGTACTCATGGATCTGCTTTTCCACCCGAGGATGAATGAGCTCCACCGGTCGCCGGCCATTGGGGCACGGCAAGGTCTTGGTGGTGCCGAACAGGCGACAGATCAGCGGCCGCTCGTCATACACCGTGCAACCATTGGGCCCCAGGTGCACGCAGTTCAGCTCATCCATCGCCGCCTCCTGCTCGGCGGCGGTCTTGCGGGGCAGGCGCGACATTTCCTCGGGCGAAGTAGTCACCGGCCCACAGCAGTCGTGGCAACCGGGGACGCACTCGAACGAAGGAATCTGTCGACGCAGCGTACTGATTTTCTGCCTGTTGCAACTCATCGAAACACGTACCGAACGGTGAATAGGCGTGGATTCTGACGCAAAACGCCCCGCGCAGACAGCGTCGTCCGACCGCTGTATCCTGCGTCAAATTTTCCAAACAGGGATGCCCACGATGACCACCAGCGCCCGGCACACCGCTTCCTACTACGCCGCCAGCAGCGTGCCGCAACCGGATTACCCGTCGTTGACCAGCGATGTGAGTGCCGATGTGTGCGTGATTGGCGGCGGTTTTTCCGGGCTCAACACCGCGTTGGAACTGGCCGAGCGCGGCTTCAGCGTGGTGTTGCTGGAGGCGCACAAGATCGGCTGGGGCGCCAGCGGGCGTAATGGCGGCCAGTTGATTCGCGGCGTAGGACACGGGCTGGATCAGTTCGCCAATGTGATCGGCAGCGACGGTGTACGCCAGATGAAGCTGATGGGTCTGGAAGCCGTGGAGATCGTGCGGGAACGCGTGGAGCGTTTTCAAATTCCCTGCGACCTGACCTGGGGTTACTGCGACCTGGCCAACAAACCCCGCGACCTGCAAGGCTTGGCGGAAGACGCCGAAGAACTGCACGGCCTGGGCTACCGCCATGAGGTGCGCCTGCTGCAAGCCAGCGAGATGGGCAGCGTGATCGGTTCAGACCGCTATGTAGGCGGCATGATCGACATGGGTTCAGGCCACCTGCACCCGCTGAACCTGGCACTCGGTGAGGCCGGCGTCGCACAGCAATTAGGCGTGAAGCTGTACGAACAATCGCAAGTGACCCGCATCGACTACGGCCCCGAGGTCAAGGCGCACACCGCTCAAGGCACCGTGCGCGCCAAGACCCTGGTGCTGGCCTGCAACGCCTACCTGAACGGGCTCAACCCGCAACTGAGCGGCAAGGTGCTGCCCGCCGGCAGCTACATCATCGCCACCGAGCCCTTGAGCGAGGCGCAAGCCGCCAACCTGTTGCCGCAAAACATGGCCGTGTGTGACCAGCGCGTGACGGTGGACTACTTCCGCCTATCCGCTGACCGCCGCCTGTTGTTCGGCGGCGCCTGTCACTATTCCGGTCGTGACCCAAAGGACATTGGCGCCTACATGCGGCCGAAGATGTTGCAGGTGTTCCCACAATTGGCCGATGTGAAGATCGACTACCAATGGGGCGGCATGATCGGCATCGGCGCCAACCGGTTGCCGCAGATTGGCCGCCTGGCGGATCAACCCAACGTGTATTACGCCCAGGCCTACGCCGGCCACGGCCTCAACGCCACCCACCTGGCGGGCAAGCTATTGGCCGAAGTCATCAGCGGCGAGCAGCAGGGGCGCTTCGACCTGTTCGCCCAAGTGCCGCATATCACCTTCCCCGGCGGCAAACACCTGCGCTCACCGCTGCTGGCCCTCGGGATGCTCTGGCACCGCCTCAAGGAACTGGTCTGATCAGTCGCGCCAAAAGGGTTTCAAACCTTCATGGCGCGCCTGTTCAACTGTAAGCCCTACGTCGCGCAATTGTTCACAGGTCAGGTCCAGCAGGGCCTTGCGTGTATGACGACGATGCCAGAACAGCCCCCAGCGGCTGTTGGTCGGCGCAGTCATTGCCCGCTCCTGCCCCGCTTCCAGTTCCTGACTGTGTAACGCCAGCCGCACATCGCTCATACCGTTCATTTTATTGCCCCTCATTGGCGTGTTGCCTCGAGTGACCAGAATGCGCCTGCGGCCAAAACCATTACAGATTCAACCTGCCTTTATTAAATCCATACAGATACTGCCTATGCACGGCTGAATCCTGTATTTTCCCCCTATCTGTACTGGTCTCCAGGAGCGACCTCCATGACCCTCTACGTCAACCTCGCCGAATTGCTTGGCACCCGTATTGAACAGGGCTTCTACCGTCCCGGTGATCGACTGCCCTCGGTGCGGGCCTTGAGTGTTGAACATGGGGTCAGCCTGAGCACCGTGCAACAAGCCTATCGGTTGCTCGAAGACAATGGCCTGGCGACGCCCAAACCCAAGTCTGGTTACTTTGTGCCGGTCGGCCGCGAGCTGCCGGCGCTGCCCGAGGTGGGTCGCCCAGCGCAGCGCCCCGTGGAAATCTCTCAGTGGGACCAGGTGCTTGAGCTGATTCGTGCGGTGCCGCGCAAGGACGTCATACAGATGGGCCGTGGGATGCCAGATGTATTGTCGCCCACCCTCAAGCCGCTGTTACGCAGCCTGGCTCGAGTAAGCCGGCGCCAGGATCTACCGGGGCTGTATTACGACAATATCCTCGGCTGTATGGAACTGCGCGAGCAGATCGCGCGCCTGTCATTGGACTCCGGCTGCCAACTGAGCGCCGAAGACATCGTGATCACCACCGGTTGCCACGAGGCGCTGTCCGCCAGCATCCACGCGATTTGCGAGCCCGGGGATATTGTCGCGGTGGATTCGCCCAGCTTCCACGGCGCCATGCAGACCCTCAAGGGCCTGGGCATGAAAGCCCTGGAAATCCCCACCGACCCGCTCACCGGTATCAGCCTCGACGCACTGGAACTGGCGCTGGAACAGTGGCCGATCAAAATCATCCAGCTCACTCCAAACTGCAACAACCCGCTGGGCTACATCATGCCGGAGGCGCGTAAACGCGCACTGCTGACCCTGGCCCAACGCTTTGACGTGGCGATTATCGAAGACGATGTATATGGCGAACTGGCCTACAGCTACCCCCGCCCGCGTACGATCAAATCCTTCGACGAAGATGGCCGCGTGCTGCTGTGCAGCTCGTTCTCGAAAACCCTGGCACCGGGCCTGCGCATTGGCTGGGTCGCACCGGGGCGATACCTGGACCGGGTGCTGCACATGAAATACATCAGCACCGGCTCTACGGCCACCCAGCCGCAGATCGCGATTGCCGAATTTCTCAAAGGCGGCCATTTCGAGCCGCACTTGCGCAGGATGCGTACGCAATACCAGCGTAATCGCGACTTGATGCTCGATTGGGTCAGCCGTTACTTCCCGGCTGGCACGCGCGCCAGTCGACCCCAGGGCAGCTTCATGCTGTGGATAGAACTGCCGGAGGGCTTCGACACCTTGAAGCTCAATCGTGTACTGGTGGAACAAGGCGTACAGGTAGCAGTAGGAAGTATCTTTTCTGCCTCCGGCAAGTACCGCAATTGCTTGCGCATGAACTACGCTGCCAAGCCAACGCCACAGATTGAAGAGGCCGTGCGCAAGGTCGGCGCCGCCGCGAGCAAAATGCTGGCTGAGACGGCGGACTGACCTTTCCCGGTCAATTGCCGTCATATGCCGACAACCGCCTTGACCTGGAAGCAGTTTCCTTGATGATTCGACGGCTTTTACCGTTTTTCCTGCTCGCCGCGCTGGCCCTGGGCGGCTGCGCTTCGGTCAATACACCGCGCATCCCCAGCGATGCCCTGCCGGCGACGGACTCATCATTCGGCCGCTCGATCCAGGCCCAGGCGGCGCCGTACCAGGGGCGCTCGGGCTTCCGCTTGCTGCCCAACAGCAGTGAAGCCTTCATGGCTCGCGCCGAGTTGATCCGCAACGCCCAGACCAGCCTCGACCTGCAGTACTACATCGTGCACGACGGCATCAGCACGCGCATGCTCGTGGATGAACTGCTCAAGGCCGCCGACCGAGGGGTGCGCGTGCGCATTCTGCTGGATGACACCACCAGCGATGGTCTCGATCAGATCATCGCCACCCTCGCCGCCCATCCCAAGATCGAAATTCGCCTGTTCAACCCCCTGCATCTGGGGCGCAGTACGGGCGTTACCCGCGCCATGGGCCGGGTGTTCAACCTGTCGCTGCAACACCGGCGCATGCATAACAAACTGTGGTTGGCGGATAACAGCGCGGCCATCGTTGGAGGACGCAACCTCGGGGATGAGTACTTCGACGCCGAACCCAACCTGAACTTCACCGATATCGACATGCTCAGCGTCGGGCCGGTCGCCGAGCAATTGGGCCATAGCTTCGACCAATACTGGAACAGCGCCCTGAGCAAACCGATCGATGACTTCGTCTCGAACAAGCCCTCTAGAATCGACCTCGCCGTCGCTCGCGCACGCCTGGAAGCCTCGCTGGCCGAATCGCGCCAGCAGAACCATGCCTTGTATAACCGCCTGCGCACTTACCAGACCCGGCCCCGCATGGACATCTGGCGCCGCGAGTTGATCTGGGCCTGGAACCAGGCGCTATGGGATGCACCGAGCAAGGTGCTGGCCAAGGCTGACCCCGACCCGCAATTGTTGCTCACCACCCAACTGGCGCCAGAGCTGAAAGCGGTGAGCCATGAGCTGATCATGATTTCAGCGTACTTCGTACCGGGGCAGCCCGGGCTGGTTTATCTCACGGGGCGCGCCGATGCGGGCGTATCGGTGAGCCTGTTGACCAATTCCCTCGAGGCCACCGATGTGCCGGCCGTACACGGCGGCTACGCGCCCTATCGCAAGGCGTTGCTGGAGCACGGAGTGAAACTCTACGAACTGCGCCGACAGCCGGGCGACCCTAGCGCGGGCAGCGGGCCGCACCTGTTCCGTCAAGGCGGCTTCCACGGCTCGGACTCCAGCCTGCACAGCAAGGCGATGATCTTTGATCGCGAGAAGTCGTTCATCGGCTCGTTCAATTTTGACCCGCGTTCAGTGCTGTGGAACACCGAGGTCGGCGTGCTGGTGGACAGCCCTGAACTGGCAGAGCACGTGCGTAACCTGGCATTGGAAGGCATGTCGCCGGCATTGAGCTATGAGGCGAAGCTGCAGGATGGCCAGGTGGTGTGGGTGACCGAAGACAACGGGCAATTGCACACCCTAACCCGTGAGCCCGGCAGTTGGTGGCGACGGTTCAATGCCTGGTTCGCCACTTCAGTTGGCTTGGAACGCATGCTCTAAAAACGGCGTAGATCCGATGTGGGAGCATTTCAGGTCAGGCAGGCTGCGCTGCGCCAAACGCACCTTGGCGCAACAACAACACCACCAACCCCAACGCACCCGCGGCCATCAGCAATGGCAGTGCATGCCCACTGATCCACTGGCTGCCCGCACCGGCCACCAACGGCCCGATCAGACAACCAATGCCCCACAACTGCGCCACATGAGCATTGGCACGCACCAACGCATCGTCGCGGTAGCGCTCGCCGATCAAAATCAGCGACAAGGTGAACAACCCACCGGCACTGGCACCGAACAGCACCCACACCGGCCAGATCAGCAGCGTGTGCATCAACACTGGAACCGCCAGGCTGGACGCCAGCAACAGCAGCGCACAGCCCAGGAACAGCGTGCGTCGCGGCAGATAGTCGGCCAAGGCGCCGATCGGCAATTGCAGCAATGCATCGCCCACCACCACCGTGCTGACCATCGCCAAGGCGATCTCGGCAGTGAAGCCCTGTTGCAGGCAATACACCGGCAACAGCGTCAGAATCATCGCTTCGAACGCAGCGAATAAAGCCACCGCCCAGGCAATCGCAGGCAGGCTCAGGCAGAACCGCCACAGCTCGCTGAAGGTGACGCTGAACGAATCAGCGGTCGGGGCCCCGGAACGCCCCAGCAACAGCAGCGGTGCCACCAACAAAAGGCCCACGCCCACCCAGATACCGTAATCATGGTCTGTGCCAATCAAGCCCAGTAACAATGGCCCCGACAACTGGCTCAAGGCATAGGTGCAGCCATACAACGCCACCAGGCGGCCACGCCATTGCTCTACCACCAATTGGTTGATCCAGCTTTCGCCGAGGATAAATACGATGGTCAGGATCACCCCGATCATCAGCCGCAGCACCAGCCACACCGGGTAGCTGGGCAGGATCGCCAGCAAGCCGATGGACACCGCCCCGGCCCACAGGCACAGGCGCATCAGGTTGGCGGTGCCAAGCCAGGACGCCATTCGGCTGGAGACCTTGGCCCCCAGCAACACACCGAACGCTGGCATCGCCGCCATCACGCCAATGGCGAAACTGCCATAGCCCCAGCTCTCAAGACGCAGGGATACCAACGGCATGCTGACACCCAAGGCCAGGCCAACGCTGAGTACCGAGGCCAGGACGGCGAAATAAGTCGCCCAACGCATTGCCACGCTCCTGTGGATAATTAAGTGTGCACACAAAACAGTGTGGGAGGGGGCTTGCTCCCGATAGCTTGGTATCAGCCACCGCATGTGGTGACTGGTCTACCGCTATCGGGAGCAAGCCCGCTCCCACATTTGGCCTGCGGTGATACTTAGAGCTTGATCCAGGTCGCCTTCAGCTCGGTGTACTTGTCGAACGCATGCAGCGACTTGTCGCGGCCATTACCCGACTGCTTGAAACCGCCAAACGGCGCAGTCATGTCGCCGCCGTCGTACTGGTTAACCCACACGCTGCCGGCACGCAGGGCCTTGGCGGTCAGGTGCGCCTTGGAGATATCCGCCGTCCACACCGCCGCGGCCAGGCCGTATTGGGTGTCGTTGGCGATGGCAACGGCTTCTTCGGCGCTGTCGAAAGTAATCACCGACAGGACCGGGCCAAAGATTTCTTCCTGGGCGATCTTCATGGCATTGGTCACACCGTCGAAAATCGTCGGCTCGACGTAGGTGCCGCCAGTTTCTTCCAAGGTGCGCTTGCCGCCTGCGACCAGCTTGGCGCCGTCGGCGTGGCCGGCCTCGATGTACGAGAGCACGGTGTTCATCTGCTGCGTATCCACCAGTGCACCTACGGTAGTAGCAGGGTCCAGCGGGTTGCCCGGCTTCCACCCCTTGAGGGCCTCGATTACCAGCGGCAGGAAGGTGTCCTTGATCGAACGCTCTACCAGCAGGCGCGAACCCGCAGTGCAGACTTCGCCCTGGTTGAAGGCAATGGCGCCAGCGGCAGATTCGGCGGCCGCTTGCAGGTCTGGCGCATCGGCAAACACGATGTTCGGGCTCTTGCCGCCCGCCTCCAGCCAGACGCGCTTCATGTTCGATTCGCCGGAACGGATCAACAGTTGCTTGGCGATCTTGGTAGAACCGGTGAATACCAGGGTGTCGACGTCCATATGCACCGCCAGAGCGTTGCCTACGGTGTGGCCATAACCAGGCAATACGTTGAACACGCCTTTTGGAATGCCGGCCTCAACCGCCAGCGCGGCGATACGGATGGCGGTCAGCGGGGATTTTTCGGACGGCTTGAGGATCACCGAGTTACCGGTGGACAGCGCCGGGCCGAGCTTCCAGCAGGCCATCATCAACGGGAAGTTCCACGGCACGATGGCGCCGACTACGCCGACCGGCTCGCGGGTCACCAGGCCCAACTGATCGTGCGGAGTAGCAGCGACTTCGTCGTAGATCTTGTCGATGGCCTCGCCACTCCAGCTCAGGGCATTCGCCGCGCCGGGAACGTCGATGTTCAGGGAATCGCTGATGGGCTTGCCCATGTCCAGGGTTTCGAGCAGCGCCAGCTCTTCGGCATTGGCCTTGAGCAGTGCGGCGAAACGGATCATCACGGATTTGCGCTTGGCCGGCGCCAGGCGCGACCAGACACCAGAGTTGAAGGTGGCGCGGGCGTTTTCCACGGCGCGCTGGGCGTCGCTGGCGTCACAGCTGGCGACGGTAGCCAGCAAGCGACCATCCACCGGGCTGATGCATTCGAAGGTGTCACCGGAAACGGCGGCGGTGTATTCGCCATTGATATAGGCACGGCCTTCGATCTTCAGATCCTTGGCGCGTTGTTCCCAGTCGGCACGGGTCAGGGTGGTCATGCGAGTGTCCTCCTCTTATTGAATACAAGGGCCTGGGGGGGTATCCCGGCGCCTTCACGAATTCTTGCCCGGCCAGCCTGCTGTTCGGCCCAAGGCAGCTGCCACCCTAAACCAGCGGCTGGGGGTGTTTCAATATATTTGACATAACGGCGGTAAACGCCCTTGCGATGTTCATTTTAATAAACATAGACTTTGGCCTCTCCAACCGCAGGCCAGACGGGACACGCACATGAGCATCCAGGATATCGTCGATTTCAGCCAAGCCAACACGGCCCCCGAGCGCTACCGCCCTGCCGCCGAAAAAGTCCTCAAGGGCGATCCCGAACAAACGATCTACAACCACTACAACAGCCCATGTGGCCAGATGAGTGCCGGGGTGTGGGAAGGCGAGGTCGGGCAGTGGAAGGTCAACTACACCGAGCATGAGTACTGTGAGATTGTGCAGGGCGTTTCCGTACTGCGTGACGTCGAGGGCAACGCCAAGACCTTGCGTGCCGGCGACCGCTTCGTGATCCCGGCCGGCTTCAGCGGTACCTGGGAAGTACTGGAGCCCTGCCGCAAGATCTATGTGGTGTTTGAACAGAAAGCCTGATCAGCAAACTCCAGGCAAAAAAAAGCCCGCATCGTGAGATACGGGCTTTTTTTCACAAGGAAGAAAATCAATTACTTGATTTTGCCTTCTTTGTAGATCACGTGCTTGCGAACGCGCGGGTCGAACATTTTCTTTTCGAGCTTGTCCGGGGTAGTACGCTTGTTCTTGTCGGTAGTGTAGAAGTGACCAGTACCGGCGCTAGAGATCATTCGAATCAATTCACGCATGATAGAGCTCCTTAGATCTTGCCAGCGGCGCGGATTTCGGCCAGCACGACAGTGATGCCGCGCTTGTCGATGATACGCATGCCTTTGGCAGATACACGCAGGCGAACAAAACGTTTCTCTTCTTCAACCCAGAAGCGGTGATGCTGCAGGTTCGGCAGGAAACGACGACGGGTTTTGTTATTTGCGTGGGAAATGTTATTCCCAGTCACCGGACCCTTACCGGTAACTTGACAGACTCTCGACATGCCTCAGCCCTCTAAAACCACATGCCCAACCCGGCATGGGTTGGCCGCTTAATCTCTCAGTCATTTGGCGCCAGGCGCCGCGTTTCTTTAGGGTCTTACCGGCTACACCTACAAGCGAAGGAACCGGGCCCCTAGAAAAGAGCGCTGCTTTATACCAGAAAGACCCCAGTGCAACAACAGCCCGTGTGTTTTTACCACCGTAAATCTTGGCGACAGACGCCCGAACCGTTGCCAGGAGGGGCCGCTGCAATAGCCGACCGCTCGTCGCACAGAATGATTTACAGCGCCCGCAGGCACGGGGAAGTGCACGGCGAAACGCGCTGAGGCGCCATCAAAACAGCATTTGCGCCAAAAGCACAGGCAAAAATGGGCTAGTCATTTATCAACCAGACCTCTACGGTAGGCTTTTTCCAGACTGCACTCGCAGATGGGCCTTCGATCTGCACAGGAAACCGAATATGCGCCTCGCTGCCCTACCGCTATTGCTCGCCCCTCTCTTTATCGCACCGATGGCCGTTGCGGCCACCAACTTGAGTGTCTGCACCGAGGCCAGCCCCGAAGGGTTCGATGTGGTGCAGTACAACTCGCTGACCACCACCAACGCCTCATCGGACGTGCTGATGAACCGCCTGGTGGACTTTGACGCGGCCAGCGGCAAGTTGGTACCGAGCCTGGCAGACAGCTGGGAAGTTTCACCCGATGGCCTGACCTACACCTTCAAGTTGCACCCGGGCGTGAAATTCCACCGTACCGACTATTTCAACCCAAGCCGAACGCTGACCGCCGAAGACGTGCGCTTCAGCTTCGAGCGCATGCTTGACCCGGCCAATCCGTGGCACAAGATCGCCCAAAGCGGCTTCCCACACGCCCAATCCCTGCAACTGCCAGCACTGGTCAAGAAGATCGACGCCCTTGACCCGTTGACGGTGCGGTTCACCCTCGACCACGCCGACTCCACCTTCCTGCCGGCGCTGAGCATGGGCTTTGCCTCGATCTACCCGGCTGAATATGCCGACAAACTGCTCAAGGCCGGTACTCCCGAAAAGCTCAACAGCCAGCCAATCGGCACCGGCCCGTTCATTTTCGTGCGTTTCCAGAAAGATGCCGTGGTGCGCTACAAGGCCAACCCGGATTACTTCGCCGGCAAACCGGCTGTGGATAACTTGATCTTCGCTATCACCCCGGACGCCAACGTACGCCTGCAGAAACTCCATCGCGATGAATGCCAGATCGCCCTGTCACCCAAGCCTCTGGATGTAGGCGAGGCCGAAAAAGACCCAGCATTGAAGGTAGAAAAAACTGCCGCCTTCATGACCGCATTCGTCGCTATCAACAGCCAGCACCCACCGCTGGACAAGCCCGAGGTGCGCCAGGCGATCAACCTGGCTTTCGACAAGGGCAGTTACCTCAAGGCCGTATTCGAAGGCACCGCCGACGCAGCCAATGGTGTTTACCCACCGAACACCTGGAGCTATGCCAATAATTTGCCAGGTTATCCACAGGACCTCGCTAAAGCCAGGGCGCTGCTGGACCGTGCGGGGCTCAAGGACGGCTTCAAGACCACGATATGGACTCGCCCTACCGGCAGCCTGCTGAACCCCAACCCGAACCTCGGTGCCCAGTTGTTGCAGGCCGACCTGGCCAAGGTCGGCATCCAGGCCGACATTCGCGTGATCGAATGGGGCGAGTTGATTCGCCGCGCCAAGGCAGGCGAGCACGACTTGCTGTTCATGGGCTGGGCCGGCGACAACGGCGACCCGGATAACTTCCTGACTCCGCAGTTCTCTTGTGCTGCGGTGAAGTCCGGTACCAACTTCGCCCGCTATTGCGACCCTACGCTGGACAGACTGATCAGCGCCGGCAAGACCACCAGCGAGCAAGGGGTGCGCAGCAAGCTGTACCAACAGGCCCAGGCGCAGATCCAGCAGCAGGCGCTGTGGTTGCCACTGGCGCATCCGACGGCGTTTGCCTTGACCCGCAAGAATATCGAGGGCTACCGAGTGAGCCCGTTTGGGCGCCAGGATTATTCGAAAGTCAGCGTCAAACCCTAAGCTGCAAGCTGCAAGCTGCAAGCCCGCTTGAGGCTTGCAGTTTGAAACTTGCGGCTGCCGTTTTTCTACATCCACCCGTATTCCGCCATCGACAACGGGTCACCATCCCCCACGATAATGTGATCCAGCACCCGCACGTCCACCACCTCCAACGCCTTTTGCAGCAACTTGGTCAATTTTCGATCAGCCGCACTGGGTTCCACACTCCCGGACGGATGGTTGTGACACAGGATCAACGCCGCCGCGTTGTACGCCAAGGCACGCTTTACCACTTGTCGCGGATAGACAATTGCGGTGTCGATGGTGCCCTGGGACATTGCCTCGAACCCCAGCACCCGGTGTTTTGAATCAAGGAACAGGCAGCCAAAGATCTCATGGGGCTCATGGCGCAGCAGCGCCTTGAGGTACTCGCGCACGGCCAGCGGGCTCTCCAGTACCGAATCATCACGCAAGCGTTCGGCCATGTGGCGCCGGGACATTTCCAGCACCGCCTGCAATTGGGCAAACTTCGCCGGCCCCAGCCCCAGGTGCTGGCTGAACAGCGCCTGACTGGCCTCCAACAATGGGCGCAGGCCACCAAATTGCGCCAAAAGATGGCGCGCCAGATCGACCGCACTTCGACCAGCAACTCCAGTGCGCAGAAAGATCGCCAACAACTCGGCATCGGACAGGCTCGCCGCGCCGCCTTCCAACAGTTTCTCCCGTGGGCGCTCCGCCACGGGCCAATCACGAATACTCATCCCACCTCCGCATATACCTGCTCCACTGTTGCCCGGCGGGCGCTGTGTTATCGTAGGCCCTCTTTTTTGCGTGCGATTTCACCTGGGGAGGGGTCATCGCAGGCGTCACTGAACTGGCATCACTGAACTGGAAAGGCAAACCAATGCAGCGTCTGTATCGGAAACGCATCGTTCTCGGCGTCGGTGGCGGCATTGCCGCCTACAAGAGCGCAGAGTTGGTTCGCAGGCTCCTGGACCAGGGCGCCGAAGTGCGCGTGGTCATGACCCGTGGCGGCAGCGAGTTCATCACTCCGCTGACCATGCAGGCCCTGTCCGGCCACCCGGTTCACCTGGACCTCCTGGACCCGGCGGCGGAAGCCGCCATGGGCCATATCGAGCTGGCCAAGTGGGCCGACCTCGTACTGATCGCCCCGGCCACTGCCGACCTGATCGCCCGCCTGGCCCAAGGCATCGCCGATGACCTGCTGACCACCCTCGTACTGGCCACCGACGCCACCGTCGCCATCGCCCCGGCCATGAACCAGGCAATGTGGCGCGACCCCGCCACCCAAGCCAATACCCAACTCCTGCAAAGCCGCGGCCTCAAGGTGTTCGGCCCGGCGTCCGGCAGCCAGGCCTGCGGCGACGTCGGCATGGGCCGCATGCTCGAAGCCACCGACCTGGCGCAATGTGCCGCCGAGTGCTTCCAGCACCTGGCCCTGACCGGCAAGCACGTGCTGATCACCGCCGGCCCAACCCAGGAAAACATCGATCCGGTGCGCTACATCACCAACCATAGCTCAGGAAAAATGGGCTTTGCGTTGGCAGAAGCTGCGGTCGAGGCAGGCGCACGGGTCACCCTGATCACCGGCCCGGTACATTTACCGACGCCTGATCGTGTCACGCGAATCGACGTAGTCAGCGCCCGGGACATGCTTGCAGCCTGTGAAGCGGCCATCCCCTGCGACCTGTTCATCGCCTCCGCCGCGGTTGCAGATTACCGCCCGGAAGTCGTGGCCCCGCAGAAGCTCAAGAAAGACCCTACAAGCGGTGACGGCCTGCTCCTGCAAATGGTGCGCAACCCGGACATCCTGGCCACCATCGCCACCCGTCCGGATCGCCCGTTCAGTGTCGGCTTCGCCGCCGAGACCGAGCACCTGCTGGACTACGCCGCACGCAAACTGAAAGACAAAAACCTCGACCTGATCGTTGCCAATGATGTCGCCAACCCAAGCATCGGCTTCAACAGTGAGGAAAATGCGTGCAGCGTGATCGACCGCGAGCTGCACGCCACCCTTTTCGCCCAGACCAGCAAGGGCAAGATTGCCCGCCAACTGATCTCTTTTATCGCCCAACGGCTGAACCAGGTTTAATTTCCATGCACGCTTTGCAAGCCAAGATCCTCGACCCCCGCATCGGCAACGAATTCCCCCTGCCGGCCTACGCCACTCCAGGCTCCGCCGGTCTGGACCTGCGCGCCATGCTCAAGCAAGACACCGTCCTTGAGCCGGGCCAGACCATCCTGATCCCCACCGGCCTGTCGATCTATGTCGGCGACCCAGGCCTGGCGGCGTTGATCCTGCCGCGCTCCGGCCTGGGCCACAAACACGGCATCGTGCTGGGCAACCTGGTGGGCCTGATCGACTCCGACTACCAGGGCGAGTTGATGGTGTCGTGCTGGAACCGTGGCCAGACCGCGTTCAACATCGCAGTCGGCGAGCGCATCGCCCAACTGGTACTGGTGCCCGTGGTACAGGCGCACTTCGAACTCGTAGAAGAGTTCGACGAAACCCAGCGCGGCGCAGGCGGTTTCGGGCATTCCGGCAGCCACTGACTAAGCTGAATCAGGCCGGACGCGCTCGTCCGGCCACGATGCCACCGCCTGGCGTTTCAGGATGAAGAATGCGCGGATCTCACAAGCGAAATTTTATAAGCGAAATCAATGCATTACGCGACCATACGGGTGAATATCAGACCCCGATGGCACTTTTACACCACGAACTCTCTGCCGAAAACGCCGTCATACCCTTCAGTTTGAGCCTGCCGGCCAGCCACATTCAGGCCAGCCCCGCCCCTTTCAGATGGAGTTCCCCCCCGCGATGAGTACCGCAGCCCGCGTAGCCCCGACCTTCCCCGACAGCATCTTTCGCGCCTATGACATTCGTGGCGTGGTACCCAAGACCCTGACCGCCGAAACTGCCTACTGGATCGGCCGCGCCATCGGCTCCCAGAGCCTGGCCCAGGGCGAGCCCAACGTCTCGGTAGGCCGTGACGGCCGCTTGTCCGGCCCCGAGCTGGTCGAACAACTGATCCAGGGCCTGGCCGACAGCGGTTGCCACGTCAGCGACGTCGGCCTGGTGCCGACACCCGCGCTTTACTACGCCGCCAACGTACTGGCCGGCAAATCCGG
Source organism: Pseudomonas sp. MF6755 (assembly GCF_016405635.1). NCBI lineage: Bacteria > Pseudomonadati > Pseudomonadota > Gammaproteobacteria > Pseudomonadales > Pseudomonadaceae > Pseudomonas > Pseudomonas sp. MF6755. The sequence continues at coordinate 173,140 of NZ_JAEKDA010000011.1, read as the reverse complement.
GGTGATGCTCACCGGCAGCCACAACCCGTCGGACTACAACGGCTTCAAGATTGTCATTGCCGGCGATACCCTGGCCAATGAGCAGATCCAGGCCCTGCATACCCGCCTGAAGACCAACGACCTGACCAGCGGCACCGGCAGCATCACCAAAGTCGACATCCTGCAGCGCTACTCCGATGAAATCACCCGTGACGTCAAGCTCGCACGCCGCATGAAAGTCGTGGTGGACTGCGGCAACGGTGCGGCCGGCGTGATCGCCCCGCAGTTGCTCGAAGCGCTGAATTGCGAAGTGATCCCGTTGTTCTGCGACGTCGACGGCAATTTCCCTAACCATCACCCGGATCCAGGCAAGCCAGAAAACCTGGTTGACCTGATCGCCAAGGTCAAGGAAGTGGGCGCCGACGTGGGCCTGGCCTTCGATGGCGATGGCGACCGCGTGGGTGTGGTGACCGAGACCGGCGAGATCGTATTCCCTGACCGCCTGCTGATGCTGTTTGCCCGTGACGTTGTGGCTCGCAATGCCAACGCCGAAATCATTTTCGACGTGAAATGCACCCGCCGACTGACACCGCTGATCAAGGAATATGGCGGCCGTCCGCTAATGTGGAAGACCGGTCACTCGTTGATCAAAAAGAAAATGAAGGAAACCGGCGCGCTGTTGGCCGGTGAAATGAGCGGCCACGTGTTCTTCAAGGAGCGCTGGTTCGGGTTTGACGACGGTATTTACAGCGCCGCTCGTCTGCTGGAGATCCTCAGCAAGGAGAAATCCACCTGCGACGCGCTGTTTCAGACCTTCCCGAATGATATTTCTACGCCAGAGATCAATATCCATGTGACCGAGGAGAGCAAATTCAGCATCATTGAAGCATTGCACGATGCGCAATGGGGTGAAGGCGCCAATCTGACCACCATTGATGGTGTGCGAGTCGATTACGCCAAAGGCTGGGGCCTGGTACGCGCGTCCAACACCACACCGGTGCTGGTCCTGCGTTTCGAGGCGGATACCGAGGCTGAGCTGCAGCGCATCAAGGACGTGTTCCACGTCCAGTTGAAACGTGTTGCCCCTGATCTCCAATTACCGTTCTGATTTTTTTGCCCGGAGCCCTGAATGACCCTCGAACGCGAAGCCGCTGCCAACACCGCCAAGGTCCTGTCCGAAGCGTTGCCCTATATTCGACGCTACGTCGGCAAGACGCTGGTGATCAAGTACGGCGGCAATGCCATGGAAAGCGACGAGCTGAAAACCGGCTTTGCCCGCGACATCGTGTTGATGAAAGCCGTGGGGATCAACCCGGTGGTGGTACACGGTGGCGGCCCGCAAATCGGCGATCTGCTCAAGCGTTTGTCGATCGAGAGTCACTTCATCGATGGCATGCGTGTCACTGACGCGCAGACCATGGACGTGGTGGAGATGGTCCTCGGCGGCCAGGTCAACAAAGACATCGTCAACCTGATCAACCGCCACGGCGGCAGCGCCATCGGCCTGACCGGCAAGGATGCGGAACTGATCCGCGCGAAGAAACTTACCGTTACCCGCAAGACCCCCGAGATGACCCAGCCGGAAATCATCGATATCGGCCAGGTGGGCGAAGTGATCGGCATCAACACCGACCTGCTGAACCTGCTGGTCAAGGGCGATTTCATTCCGGTGATCGCGCCGATCGGCGTGGGCGCCAACGGCGAGTCCTACAACATCAACGCCGATCTGGTGGCTGGCAAAGTGGCCGAGGCCCTGAAAGCCGAGAAGCTGATGCTGCTGACCAACATCGCGGGCTTGATGGATAAGGAAGGCAAGGTATTAACCGGCCTGACCACCCAGCAAGTGGACGATCTGATCGCCGATGGCACCATCTATGGCGGCATGCTGCCGAAGATCCGCTGCGCGCTGGAAGCCGTGCAAGGCGGCGTCGGCAGCTCGCTGATCCTCGATGGCCGGGTTCCGAATGCAATCCTGCTGGAAATCTTCACCGATACGGGTGTGGGCACGCTGATCAGTAACCGCAAGCGTCCTTAAAACGCTGAAAAAAAAAGCCCCGCTCAATCAAATTGAGCGGGGCCTTTTTATACAGGCGATTAACTTGAGCCTTGTGGTGATCCAAATGTGGGAGGGGGCTTGCTCCCGATAGCGGTGGGTCAGTGCTGAAAATACCAACTGAGACACCGCTATCGGGAGCAAGCCCCCTCCCACACTAGCCCTCAAACACAAGGGGGCTCTGTGTCAGACGCCGAATTGCTCACGGTACGCACGAACAGCAGGCAAGTGCTGCTTGAGCTGCGGATCATCTTCCAGGAACTGCAACACCTGGTTCAACGACACGATGCTCACCACCGGAATACCGAAATCACGCTCCACTTCCTGGATCGCCGACAACTCACCGTTGCCACGCTCCTGACGGTTCAAGGCGATCAGCACGCCAGCGGCCTTGGCGCCGTCCTGGGAAGCGATGATCTGCATCACCTCACGAATGGCGGTGCCGGCGGTGATCACGTCATCGATGATCAGCACATCGCCAGTCAACGGAGCCCCGACCAAGCTACCGCCTTCACCGTGGGCCTTGGCTTCCTTGCGGTTGAAGCACCACGGCAGATCCTGCCCGTGATGCTCTGCCAACGCGACCGCTGTAGCCGCAGCCAGGGGAATACCCTTGTAGGCTGGGCCAAAGAGTACGTCGAAGGAAATACCGCTTTCAACGATGGCTGCCGCGTAGAAACGACCCAGCTGAGCCAGGGCCGAACCCGAGTTGAACAGGCCCGCATTGAAGAAGTACGGGCTGGTGCGCCCGGACTTGAGAGTGAACTCGCCGAAGCGTAAAACGCCGCGATCGATGGCAAAACGAATGAAATCGCGTTGATACGCCTGCATGAAAAAAGCCTCAGATACCACGGATTTAGCTAATTAGGTGGACGGCGTGTATCATACACGCACGCGATTTTTGGGGCCATTTATGCGGATCATCAGTGTGAACGTTAATGGTATTCAGGCTGCAGTCGAGCGTGGTTTGCTCAGTTGGCTGCAAGCACAGAATGCCGACGTCATCTGCCTGCAGGACACCCGCGCCTCCGCCTTTGAACTGGACGACCCAGCCTTCCAACTGGATGGCTACTTCCTTTATGCCTGCGATGCCGAAGTGCCCACCCAAGGTGGCGTGGCTTTGTACTCGCGGTTGCAACCCAAGGCGGTCATCAGCGGCCTCGGCTTCGAGACAGCCGACCGCTACGGGCGCTACCTGCAAGCCGATTTCGACAAGGTCAGCATCGCGACCTTGCTGCTCCCTTCGGGGCAGAACGGCGATGAAGACTTGAACCAGAAATTCAAGCTAATGGACGATTTCGCCCGTTACCTGGATAAACAGCGACGCAAACGTCGCGAGTACATTTACTGTGGCTCGCTGTACGTGGCGCAACAGAAGCTGGATATCAAGAACTGGCGCGACAGCCAGCAATCCCCGGGCTTCCTGGCGCCGGAACGGGCCTGGATGGACGAGATTGTCGGCAACATGGGCTATGTCGATGCCCTGCGCGAAGTCAGCCGTGAAGGCGACCAGTACAGCTGGTGGCCGGATAACGAACAGGCCGAGATGCTCAACCTGGGTTGGCGCTTCGACTACCAGCTACTGACGCCGGGCCTGCGCCGGTTCGTGCGCAGTGCACGCCTGCCGCGCCAGCCGCGTTTCTCGCAGCATGCGCCACTGATCGTGGACTACGACTGGACATTGACCATCTGAGGTCTTTCTCCAGATACAAAAAAACCGACAGCGATGTCGGTTTTTTGTGGCCGCCCGGTTACTTGACCAGGCGCCAGGTCCACGGATAACGATAGGCAATGCCTTTGTTGGCCTTGATCCCGGCGATAATCGTCAGTATCAGCGCCCCAATCACCAGCACGGTCATCAGCAAAAAGCCGATTATCACGAAGCCCAGCACCAGGCACACCAGCCAGGCGATTGCCACGGTGATCTGAAAATTCAGGGCCTCCTTGCCCTGATCATCAATGAGCGGGTCTACATCCTTCTTGAACTGCCACAGGATCAGCGGCCCCAACAAACTACCGAAAGGAAATACCAACCCCGCAAACGCCGCGAAGTGACACAACATTGCCAACTGGCGTACTTCCTTGGAGGGTGCCGGTACCGGCAACTGGCTGTCACTCATGGCGCTTCTCCTTGTTACCGGCTTAGTCAGCCAGTGCGGCGTTCTGCAGTTCGAAGATTTCTGTCATGCCTTTCTGGGCCAAGGCCAGCATCGCGTTCAGCTCAGCGGGCTGGAATGGCGCGCCTTCAGCCGTGCCCTGTACTTCGATGAAACCACCGGTGCTGGTCATGACTACGTTCAGGTCGGTCTCGGCGGCCGAGTCCTCCAGGTAGTCCAGGTCCAGCACAGGCTCGCCCTGGTACATGCCGACCGATACAGCGGCGATCATCTGCTTGAGCGGGTCGCCGCCTTTGAGGCCGCCGCGTTTCTTGATGACTTTCAGCGCGTCAACCAGGGCCACCATGGCACCGGTGATGGACGCGGTACGCGTACCGCCGTCGGCCTGGATCACGTCGCAGTCGACGTACAGGGTCACGTCGCCCAGCTTGGACATGTCCAGGGCGGCACGCAGGGAACGGCCAATCAGGCGCTGGATTTCCAGGGTACGCCCGCCTTGCTTGCCACGGCTGGCTTCACGCTGGTTACGCTCGCCAGTGGCGCGCGGCAGCATGCCGTATTCAGCGGTCAACCAGCCCTGGCCCTGACCCTTGAGGAAGCGCGGCACGCCATTTTCGACGCTGACGGTGCAGATCACCTTGGTATCGCCAAACTCGACCAGTACGGATCCCTCGGCGTGTTTGGTGTAGTTGCGGGTGATGCGGATCGAGCGGAGCTGATCGGCAGCGCGACCACTTGGACGTTTCATAGGGGATACCTGTACTGAGGACGAAAAACTGCCGAGCATTATAGAGCCGCCAGCTGATTCGGGGCACTTCTAAAAATTCGGTTACGAATGCGCGACTCGTCGCGCTTTGTGAGCGCCAGGGTTTGGGGCCTTGCGCCCCACTGCGCTACACTCCTGCGCCTTCGCAGCCTGTCGGCTTCAATTTACTCATCAGCCCGTATTTGCGGGACTGCATCGCGAGGTACCTCCATGGTGCACAGCATGACCGCCTTCGCCCGTGTCGAAAAAGCCGGGGCCCAAGGCACCCTCAGCTGGGAATTGCGCTCGGTCAACAGCCGTTACCTGGAGCCGCATCTGCGCCTGCCGGAGTCGTTCCGCGATCTCGAAGGCGCCGTGCGTGAAGCGCTGCGCCAAGGCATTTCCCGTGGCAAGCTGGAATGCACCCTGCGCTTTACCGAAGAAACCACCGGCAAGCCGCTGCAGGTCGACCGCGACCGCGCCGCGCAACTGGTCGCTGCCGCAGAAACCATCGCCGGCCTGATCAAGCAACCGGCCGCGCTGAACCCTCTGGAAGTGCTGGCCTGGCCTGGCGTGCTGGTGGCCGATGCGACCGACCCGCAAGCTCTGAACGCCGAAGCCCTCGCCCTGTTCAACCAGGGTTTGAAGGAGCTCAAGGCCGGCCGCGAGCGCGAAGGCGCCGAACTGGCGCGCCTGATCAACGAGCGCCTGACCTCAATCGAAGAAGACGTAGTCACCCTGCGCGAACTGGTGCCGCAAATGCTTGCCACCCAGCGCCAGAAGGTCCTCGACCGCTTCGCCGACATGAAGGCCGACCTTGACCCGACTCGCCTGGAACAGGAAATGGTCCTGCTCGCACAAAAGAGCGATGTGGCCGAAGAGCTCGACCGCCTGAGCACCCACATCCTTGAAGTACGTCGTGTGCTCAAGTCTGGCGGTGCCGCCGGTCGGCGCCTGGACTTCCTGATGCAGGAACTCAACCGCGAAGCCAATACACTGGGCTCCAAGGCGTTCGATCCGCGCAGCACCACGGCGGCGGTCAACCTCAAAGTGTTGATCGAGCAGATGCGCGAACAAGTACAGAATATTGAGTAAGGCAACCTCCATGACCCACAGCACCGGCACCCTTTACATCATTTCCGCCCCTTCGGGCGCGGGCAAGAGCAGCCTGGTCAAGGCCTTGACCGACGCTGACGAGCAGATCCGCATCTCGGTGTCCCACACCACTCGCGCCATGCGCCCGGGTGAAGTGAACGGCGTGCACTATCACTTCGTCGAGCGCACCGAGTTCGTCAAGATGATCGAGCATGGTGACTTCCTCGAGCGCGCCGAAGTCTTCGGCAACCTCTACGGCACCTCCCAAAGTCACCTGCAACAGACCCTGGACGAAGGTCACGACCTGATTCTGGAAATCGACTGGCAGGGCGCCGAACAAGTGCGCCAGCTGATGCCCAAGGCACGCTCGATCTTCATTCTGCCGCCATCGCTGGAAGCGTTGCACCAGCGCCTGACCAACCGCGGCCAGGACAGCGACGAGATCATCGAAGGTCGCATGCGTGAAGCCGTCAGCGAAATGAGCCACTATGTCGACTACGACTACCTGATCATCAATGATGATTTTGCTCAAGCCCTGGACGATTTGAAGGCGATTTTCCGCAGCAACCAGCTCCAGCAAAAGCGTCAACAGCAGCGTTTCGGCAAATTACTGGCCGAACTGCTCGGCTGACTGGCTCTTTCCAAAACGTCTGCAAGGGCCTTACATTGGCACTTGTAGCGGTTTTGCGAGAGCCTGCGAAAAATCAGCGCTTCCCTAAACGCTGGTGATTTTTTAAACTGCTCAGTCCGCTCGCCCAACCGGGCAGCGCGCATCTTGCATTCGCTCCGAGGAATACCATGGCCCGCGTAACCGTTGAAGACTGCCTAGAACACGTGGATAACCGCTTTGAGCTGGTCATGCTCTCTACCAAGCGTGCCCGTCAACTGGCCACTGGCGGCAAAGAGCCCCTGGTCCAGTGGGAAAACGACAAGCCTACCGTTGTAGCCCTGCGTGAAATCGCTGAAGGCCTGATGAGCTATGAGTTCATCGCCAACGCCGAAATCGTTGAAGACGAACCGCTGTTTGCAGCGTTCGAGGACGAGTCCAACGAGGCCGTCTAAGCCTATGCCTGGTCGACGTAGCACGGCGCGGGGTCACAATCTTCGGCAGGAGTTCATACTTTGCCGAGCATAGACGCCCTCGCCGATCGCTTATCGACCTACCTCGGCCCAGACCAGGTCAACCTGGTCCGCCGAGCGTATTTCTACGCCGAACAAGCCCACGACGGCCAACGCCGCCGTAGCGGCGAGGCGTATGTCACCCATCCTCTTGCGGTGGCCAATATCCTGGCCGACATGCACATGGACCATCAGAGCCTGATGGCCGCGATGCTGCATGACGTGATCGAAGACACCGGCATTGCCAAGGAAGCGCTCAGTGCGCAATTTGGCGAAACCGTGGCCGAACTGGTCGACGGGGTCAGCAAACTGACCCAGATGAACTTCGAGACCAAGGCCGAAGCCCAGGCGGAAAACTTCCAGAAAATGGCCATGGCCATGGCCCGCGACATCCGCGTGATCCTGGTCAAGCTGGCCGACCGGCTGCACAACATGCGCACGCTGGAAGTGCTCTCCGGCGAAAAGCGCCGGCGCATCGCCAAGGAAACCCTGGAAATCTACGCGCCCATCGCCAACCGGCTGGGCATGCACGCCATTCGTATCGAATTCGAAGACCTCGGCTTCAAGGCCATGCACCCGATGCGTTCGGCGCGCATCTACCAGGCGGTCAAGCGCGCCCGGGGCAACCGCAAGGAAATCGTCAACAAGATTGAAGAGTCCCTGAGCCATTGCCTGGCGATCGATGAGATCGAGGGTGAGGTCAGCGGCCGGCAGAAACACATCTACGGCATCTACAAGAAGATGCGCGGCAAGCGCCGGGCCTTCAACGAGATCATGGACGTTTACGCGTTCCGGATCATCGTCGACAAGGTCGACACCTGCTACCGCGTGCTGGGCGCTGTGCATAATTTGTACAAACCCCTGCCCGGCCGCTTCAAGGATTACATCGCGATTCCCAAGGCCAACGGCTACCAGTCGCTGCATACCACGCTGTTCGGTATGCATGGCGTGCCGATCGAGATCCAGATCCGCACCCGCGAAATGGAAGAAATGGCCAACAACGGCATCGCCGCCCATTGGCTGTACAAATCCAGCGGCGACGAGCAGCCCAAAGGCACCCATGCCCGCGCCCGCCAGTGGGTCAAGGGCGTGCTGGAAATGCAGCAACGTGCCGGCAACTCCCTGGAATTTATTGAAAGCGTGAAGATCGATCTGTTCCCGGACGAGGTCTACGTGTTCACGCCCAAAGGCCGCATCATGGAGCTGCCCAAAGGCTCCACCGCGGTCGATTTTGCCTACGCGGTGCACACCGACGTGGGCAACAGCTGCATCGCCTGTCGGATCAATCGTCGTCTCGCACCGCTGTCCGAACCGCTGCAAAGCGGCTCCACGGTCGAGATCGTCAGTGCTCCAGGCGCGCGTCCGAACCCGGCATGGCTCAATTTCGTGGTCACCGGCAAGGCACGCACGCATATTCGCCACGCCCTGAAACTGCAGCGTCGCTCCGAGTCGATCAGCTTGGGCGAACGCCTGCTGAACAAGGTGCTCAACGGCTTCGACAGCGCCCTGGACAAGATTGCGCAGGAGCGCGTGCAAGCGATGCTCCACGAGTACCGCCAGGAAACCATCGAAGACCTGCTGGAAGATATCGGCCTGGGCAACCGCATGGCCTACGTGGTCGCCCGCCGCCTACTGGGCGAAGGCGAACAACTGCCAAGCCCGGAAGGCCCGCTGGCAATTCGCGGCACCGAGGGCCTGGTGCTCAGCTACGCCAAATGCTGCACGCCGATCCCGGGCGACCCGATTGTCGGCCACTTGTCTGCGGGCAAAGGCATGGTGGTGCACCTGGACAACTGCCGCAACATCACCGAAATCCGCCACAACCCGGAAAAATGCATCCAGCTCTCGTGGGCCAAGGATGTTACCGGCGAGTTCAACGTCGAGCTACGGGTGGAGCTGGAGCACCAGCGCGGCCTGATCGCCCTGCTGGCCAGCAGCGTCAACGCTGCCGACGGCAATATCGAGAAAATCAGCATGGACGAACGCGATGGTCGCATCAGCGTGGTCCAACTGGTGGTCAGCGTGCACGACCGCGTACACCTGGCTCGCGTGATCAAGAAGCTGCGCGCCTTGACTGGGGTCATCCGCATCACCCGTATGCGTGCATAGCTCTTCAGATAACTCATCACCCATTACAAGGAGTCACTCATGACCAAGACAGTTATCACCAGCGATAAAGCCCCAGCCGCTATCGGCACTTACTCCCAAGCGATCAAGGCGGGCAACACCGTCTACATGTCCGGCCAGATCCCACTGGACCCACAGACCATGGAATTGGTTGAAGGCTTCGAAGCGCAAACCGTACAGGTCTTCGAAAACCTCAAGTCCGTGGCTGAAGCTGCTGGTGGTTCGTTCAAAGACATCGTCAAGCTGAACATCTTCCTCACCGACCTGAGCCACTTCGCCAAGGTCAACGAGATCATGGGCAAGTACTTCGAACAACCCTACCCAGCCCGCGCCGCCATCGGCGTTGCCGCCCTGCCAAAGGGCGCACAGGTTGAGATGGACGCCATTCTGGTCATCGAGTAAAACACCCGGCGCAGCTCCAACAGGCTGCGCCGACTTCGTTTCAGAAGGATTTCGTAATGCGCAAAGCGCTTGTAGCCTCTTCGTTGCTCGCCCTGTTGCTGGGCGGCTGTGCCAGCAACCCCGCCGACCTGGATGTGAGCGGCACCTGGATCAACCAGGCCGCCATCGACGCGGCAGCCAAGGGCGGCCCTTTGCGTGAAGCCCTGCAATCCTATGGCCCCAACCTTGAGTGGGAGGTCAACACCAAGGCTGCGCAGGCACGCTACTACAACGGTTTTGAAGTGGCCGAAGGCAAGCTGACCGGTGAAAATTCCGGCGCCTGGAGCGTCGACTTCTATGGCAGCGCCGCGACCGAACTCAAGCGCAAAGGCAAACAACTGCTGCAAGTGGCCAACGACAATGAGCCGGAGCAACTGTTTGCCCGCGCCAAAGAGCCCGCACCCGAAGGCGCGCCAATAGGTGCCAATTTCGAACGGGCGCTGTACGCGGCCTACATGGGCGGCGACTGGAAGATCACCGACGGCACCGGCAACGGCGCCACCGTGCAGTTCCAGGCCGATGGCAAGGTCGCGGGCCTGCCTGGCGCCGACCGCTACTCACTGTGCCTGGCAGGCGATTGCGCCTCCATGAGCGGTGGCTACGACAGCATCTGGCTGCAACTGAACGGCCAGGGCAACCCGTGGATCTTCGCGCGTAAGGGCGGGCAACTGGAGATCTTTCAGGCAATCAATACCGCGCGGGCGGATGAAGTGCCTCAGTTCACGCCGGGACCGCGCCAATGGCTGCTTGAAAAGTAATAACAGCTTCACCTGAATCTAAATGTGGGAGGGGGCTTGCTCCCGATAGCGGTGAGTCAGCCAAAGAAAATATGGGCTGATGTAATGCTATCGGGAGCAAGCCCCCTCCCACATTTTTGACCGCGTTTCAGCCTTTCAGGATCGCGGCGTAGCCTTCCCGGTAAGTCGGATACTTCGGCGCCCAACCAAGGGACTTAGCCCTGGCATTACTGCATTGCTTGCTGCCCGCACGCCGCACGCTGGCGTCATCGGCCCATTCGGTCACACCCAGGTACTCGCGCAACCAGGCGACCACCTCGGCCAGTGGCGCAGGCGCATCGTCGACACCGATATAGACCTTGTCCAATGCACCGCCCTGCTCTACATGCCGCAGTAAAAAGGCCAGCAGTCCGGCCGCGTCATCCGCGTGAATCCGGTTGCCATATAAAGGCGGGTCAATCGCTACGCGATAGCCTTGGCGCACCTGGGTCAGCAGCCATTCACGCCCTGGCCCGTAAATCCCGGTCAGCCGCACGACAGTGGCGGGGATACCGCTATTGAGCGCCACTTGCTCGGCTTCCAGCATCACCTGCCCGGAATAACCCTTCGCTTGCGTCTCTGACGTTTCGTCGACCCACTCGCCGTTCTGCTGCCCATATACGCTGCTGCTGGATACAAACAGCAGGTGTTTCGGCTCCTGGCCGTAGTCCTTCAACCACTCCAGTACATGCTGTAACCCTTGCACGTAAGCGGCACGATAACCGGCTTCGTCGTGGTCGGTAGCAGCGGCGCAATAGACCAGGTAATCCACCCCGCCGATTGGCCACGTCTCTGGGCAGTCCTTTTTGAACAGGTCGCCGGCGATGCCGATCACTCCATCGGGCAGCCGCGAAATATCGCGACGCAGGCCGTGCACCTCCCATCCCGAGGCCAGCAATTGGCTAGCCAGCCGACTACCCACATCGCCGCAACCGGCAATCACAACAGAAGGCACAGACATCATAAAACTCCGTTCTCAAAGGTCTAGATTAGCCTTCGCAGATGACGATCGGCCAGAAAAAGGACAAATAAAGTAACTGTATTACTTCTGTTAACAAGAATTACTTGCAATAATAACCGCCCATTTGTCCTCGACCCTTCAGAGTCTGGCAGGACGATCACTCATTTTTTCTCTTAGGTCCGGCCAGCATGACACGTAATACAAACCCCGCTTCGCCAACCAAGCTTCACAGCCCATCCCGCGCCTGGCGTGCGATTGCTGCGATGCTGTTCAGCGTACTGCTGGCACCGACCGCCGCATTCGCTGATGCCACCGCACCCGCCACTCCGGCGACTGCCGAGCAGAACGCTGCGGCCCCAGCTGCGCCTGCCGTCGCACCCGCCGCCACCGACCCGGCCCAAGCGGCAGGCGATGCCGCACCTGCCGATGAAACCGGCGTAGTGCTGGAAGAAGACAACACGCTGGGCATGGCCCACGACCTGTCGCCATGGGGCATGTACCAGAACGCCGACGTGGTGGTGAAAGCCGTGATGATCGGCCTGGCCATCGCCTCGATCATCACCTGGACCATCTGGATCGCCAAAGGCTTCGAGCTGTTGGGCGCCAAGCGTCGCCTGCGGGCTGAAATCGTCCACCTGAAAAAAGCCACCACCCTCAAGGAAGCGAGCGAAACCGCCACCAAGAAGGGCACCCTGGCCAACACCCTGGTACACGACGCGCTCGAAGAAATGCGCCTGTCGGCCAATACCCGCGAAAAAGAAGGCATCAAGGAGCGCGTGGCCTTCCGCCTCGAGCGCCTGGTTGCCGCCTGCGGCCGTAACATGAGCAGCGGCACCGGCGTGCTCGCCACCATCGGCTCCACCGCACCCTTCGTCGGCCTGTTCGGCACCGTATGGGGCATCATGAACAGCTTCATCGGCATCGCCAAAACCCAGACCACCAACCTCGCCGTCGTTGCCCCCGGCATCGCCGAAGCCCTGCTGGCTACCGCCCTGGGCCTGGTTGCCGCGATTCCTGCGGTGGTGATCTACAACGTCTTCGCCCGCTCCATTGCCGGCTACAAGGCCCAGGTTTCGGATGCATCGGCAGAAGTGCTGTTGCTGGTCAGCCGTGACCTCGATCACCTGCCTACCGAGCGCAGCTCGCAACCGCACATGGTGAAAGTGGGGTAATCGGCCATGGGCCTGCATTTGAATCAAGGCGACGACGAACTCGTCGAGAACCACGAAATCAACGTCACGCCGTTTATCGACGTGATGCTGGTGCTGTTGATCATCTTCATGGTGGCGGCACCGTTGGCCACCGTGGATATCAAGGTGGACCTGCCGGCATCCAGCGCCAAGCCTGCGCCGCGGCCGGAGAAGCCGATCTTCCTCAGCGTCAAGGCAGACCAACGCCTGTTCCTGGGCGAAGAAGAAGTCAAGACTGAAAGCCTGGGCCCGGTGCTCGACGCCAAGACCCAAGGCAAGAAAGACACGACGATCTTCTTCCAGGCCGACAAAGGCGTGGACTACGGCGACCTGATGAGCGTGATGGATGCCCTGCGGGCAGCCGGCTACCTCAAGGTGGGCCTGGTCGGACTTGAGACGGCAGCCAAGAAATGATCACGACGCGCCACAAACTGACGCGTTATGGCACCAGCCTCGCCGTCGTGCTGGGCGTGCATGCCGTCGCGATCATCATCGCGCTCCAGTGGTCCGCGCCGCAGGTGATCCAGCTGCCACCCGCCGCCATGGTCATCGACCTGGCGCCGATGCCAGCACCGCCGCCTCCGGCACCGCCCAAGGTGATTACGCCGCCGCAGCCGCCTGCACCGGTGGAAGAGCTGCCTCTGCCGAAATTGGCCGAGGCGCCCAAGCCAACGATCCAGGTGCCCAAGCCGGTCAAGCCCAAGCCTAAGCCGCAACCGCCCAAGCCGGTGGAGAAGAAGCCCGAACCGCCCAAGGAGAAACCTTCCGAGGAGCCACCGAGCGAAACCCCACCAACCAACGCACCAGCGGAAAAATCGGCCCAGCCTGCGCCCGGCCCATCGGCACAACAGGTCGCGGCCCAGGCATCCTGGCAAAGCACCCTGCTGGCGCACCTGCAGAAGTACAAGAAGTACCCGCCTGGCGCCCAACGCAGCGGCAAGGAAGGCATGAACCGCTTGCGCTTTGTGGTCGATGCCGAAGGTAATGTGCTGTCCTACGAGTTGGAGGGCCGCTCCGGCAACGCCGACCTGGACCGTGCGACCCTGGAGATGATCCGCAAGGCTCAGCCACTGCCCAAGCCTCCGGCCGACCTGCTGAAAAACGGTAGCGTCGAACTCGTCGCACCATTCGTCTACAACATCGACAAGCGGCGCCGCTAGATCCATCAATGTGGGAGGGACTTGCTCCCTCCCACATTCGCTTTCATCGCATCAGTAAAAATCCCGGTATTCCCCGCTCAATCCCCAGCAAAGTTCTGATAACGTGCGTCTATCGATTGCAGCCGGTATGCTTGGCCCGCAACCTCATGGACGCCCGCTATGACTCTTACAGAATTACGCTACATCGTGACCCTCGCCCAAGAACAGCACTTCGGCCACGCGGCCGAGCGTTGCCATGTCAGCCAGCCGACGCTGTCGGTGGGTGTGAAAAAGCTTGAAGACGAACTCGGTGTGCTGATTTTCGAGCGCAGCAAGAGCGCCGTGCGCCTCACCCCAGTGGGCGAAGGGATCGTTGCCCAGGCCCAGAAGGTTCTGGAGCAAGCGCAAAGCATTCGCGAGCTGGCCCAGGCCGGCAAGAACCAGCTGACCGCACCGCTCAAAGTCGGCGCGATCTACACCGTCGGCCCGTACCTGTTCCCGCACTTGATTCCGCAACTGCACCGCGTCGCGCCGCAGATGCCGCTGTATATCGAAGAAAACTTCACACACGTGCTGCGCGACAAACTGCGCAACGGCGAGCTGGACGCGATCATCATCGCCCTGCCATTCAACGAGGCGGACGTGCTGACCCTGCCGCTCTACGACGAGCCGTTCTACGTGCTGATGCCGGCCTCCCACCCGTGGACCAAGAAGGACACCATCGACGCCGGCCTGCTCAATGACAAGAGCCTGCTGCTGCTCGGCGAGGGCCACTGCTTCCGCGACCAGGTACTGGAAGCCTGCCCGACCCTGACCAAGGGCAACGACGGTGCCAAGCACACCACGGTGGAATCCAGCTCCCTGGAAACCATTCGCCATATGGTCGCCTCCGGCCTGGGTATTTCGATCCTGCCGCTGTCGGCAGTGGACAGTCATCACTACGCCCAAGGCGTGATCGAAGTGCGCCCACTCACACCACCGGTGCCGTTCCGTACCGTGGCGATCGCCTGGCGCGCCAGCTTCCCACGCCCCAAAGCGATTGAGATCCTTGCCGACTCGATCCGCCTGTGTTCGGTGGCCAAGCCGCCCGCTGCGAGCTAAGCAACTGTATGACAGAGCTACTATGACTGAACTGTCGCAGGTGTCGGTGACGGCACTCAAGGGTGTCGGTGAAGCCATGGCCGAAAAGCTGGCCAAGGTCGGCCTGGAAAACCTACAGGACGTGCTGTTCCACCTGCCCCTGCGCTATCAGGACCGCACCCGCGTGGTGCCCATCGGCCACTTGCGTCCTGGGCAGGACGCCGTGATCGAAGGCACCGTCAGCGGCGCTGACGTGGTGATGGGCAAGCGCCGCAGCCTGGTGGTGCGCCTGCAGGATGGCACCGGCGGCTTGAGCCTGCGCTTCTACCATTTCAGCAACGCGCAGAAAGAAGGCCTCAAGCGTGGCACCCGCGTGCGCTGCTACGGCGAGGCGCGCCCTGGCGCATCGGGCCTGGAAATCTACCACCCGGAATACCGCGCCATTACCGGCGACGAACCACCACCGGTAGACACCACCCTCACACCGATCTACCCGCTGACCGAGGGCCTGACCCAGCAACGCCTGCGCCAGTTGTGCATGCAGACCCTGACCATGCTCGGCCCGCAAAGCCTGCCCGATTGGCTGCCCCTGGAACTGGCTCGCGACTATCAACTGGCGCCCCTGGCCGATGCGATTCGCTACCTGCATCACCCGCCCGCCGATGCCGACGTGGACGAGCTCGCCCTCGGCCATCACTGGGCCCAGCATCGCCTGGCCTTCGAAGAACTGCTGACTCACCAACTGTCGCAGCAACGCCTGCGTGAGAGCATGCGCTCCCTGCGCGCCCCGGCCATGCCCAAGGCCACACGGCTGCCCGCGCAATACCTGGCCAACCTCGGCTTTGCGCCGACGGGTGCCCAGCAACGGGTGGGCAATGAAATCGCCTACGACCTTAGCCAGCAAGAGCCGATGCTACGGCTGATCCAGGGCGACGTGGGTGCAGGCAAGACCGTGGTCGCCGCCCTTGCCGCCTTGCAAGCACTGGAGGCTGGTTACCAGGTGGCGCTGATGGCGCCGACGGAAATCCTCGCCGAACAACATTTCATCACCTTCAAGCGCTGGCTCGAGCCATTGGGCCTGGAAGTGGCGTGGCTGGCGGGCAAACTCAAGGGCAAGACCCGTGCAAGCGCCCTGGAGCAGATCGCCGCAGGCGCACCAATGGTGGTGGGCACCCATGCGCTGTTCCAGGACGAAGTGCAGTTCAAGAACCTCGCCCTGGTGATCATCGACGAACAGCACCGCTTCGGCGTACAACAGCGCCTGGCCCTGCGCCAGAAAGGCGTGGGCGGGCGCATGAATCCGCACCAGCTGATCATGACCGCCACGCCCATCCCACGCACCCTGGCCATGAGCGCCTACGCCGACCTCGACACCTCGATCCTCGACGAACTGCCGCCCGGGCGTACGCCGGTCAACACCGTGCTGGTCACCGACACCCGGCGCGTCGAAGTGATCGAGCGCGTGCGCGGCGCCTGTGCCGAAGGCCGTCAGGCGTACTGGGTGTGCACCTTGATCGAAGAGTCCGAAGAGCTGACCTGCCAGGCGGCCGAAACCACGTATGAAGACCTCACCAGTGCCCTGGGCGAGCTCAAGGTCGGGCTGATCCATGGCCGCATGAAACCGGCGGAGAAAGCCGCGGTGATGGCCGAGTTCAAGGCCGGCAACCTGCAATTGCTGGTGGCTACCACGGTGATCGAAGTCGGCGTAGACGTGCCCAACGCCAGCCTGATGATCATCGAAAACCCCGAGCGCCTGGGCCTGGCGCAACTGCACCAACTGCGTGGCCGGGTCGGCCGGGGCAGTGCCGCCAGCCACTGCGTGCTGCTGTATCACCCGCCGTTGTCGCAGATCGGTCGCCAGCGCCTGGGCATCATGCGCGAAACCAACGACGGTTTTGTCATCGCCGAAAAAGACCTTGAGCTGCGCGGCCCAGGCGAAATGCTCGGCACGCGCCAGACCGGGCTGTTGCAATTCAAGGTCGCCGACTTGATGCGTGACGCCGACCTGTTGCCTGCGGTACGCGACGCAGCCCAGGCCCTGCTCGAACGCTGGCCCGATCACGTCAGCCCCTTGCTCGACCGCTGGCTGCGGCACGGGCAGCAATACGGCCAAGTGTGACGCCTGACGCACTTATCCGACCAACACCTGTATCAAGCTGGTTATACTCCAATGAATGTAAGAAATTGGATCAGGCCATGTCAGAAGTCGCCCTCGCCACAGCCCCACTGACCGCCCCGCCGGTCATTCGGGCGCTGCTCGCCAAGCTCGCCATCCCCTACACGGAAGTCACCGAACAACCTGGCCTGAACCCTGCGCGAAAGGTCCAGGCGGTGTTGCTTGAGGATGCGGTTGGCGCACTCATGGTGCTGTTCCCCCAAAGCCAGTTGCTCGACCTCAACCGCCTCGCCGAACTCACGGGTCGCCGCCTCACGGCCGTAGCCCCTGAGCGCATCGAACGCATGCTCGGCAAGCATGACCTGAGCCTGCTGCCGGGCCTGCCGCCACTCACCAGTTCGCCGTGCCTGTATGAAGGCAGCCTGCTCAATGAGCCGAGCCTGCTGGTGCATTCGGGCGAAGCCGGGCTGTTGCTGGAAATGTCCAGCGACGCCTTCAAGAGCATGCTCACCAAGGCCAGCGCCGCGCAGTTCGGCGAACCGCTGAGCAATATCCGCCCGAACCTCGACCGCCCCAATGATGACCGCGAGGAAATCACCCAGGCGATGCAGGCGTTCACCGCTCGCCGTATCCAGCAACGCCTGGAAGCGACCATCGAGATTCCGCCGCTGGCCGACACGGCGCAGAAGATCATCAAGCTACGCGTCGACCCCAACGCCACCATCGATGACATCACCGGCGTGGTGGAAACCGACCCCGCCCTCGCCGCTCAGGTGGTGAGCTGGGCCGCGTCGCCCTACTACGCCTCGCCGGGCAAGATCCGCTCAGTGGAAGACGCAATCGTGCGTGTACTGGGCTTTGATCTGGTGATCAATCTCGCGCTGGGCCTGGCATTGGGCAAAACCCTGAGCCTGCCCAAGGACCGCCCGCATCAGTCCACGCCGTACTGGCACCAGTCGATCTACACCGCTGCCGTGATCGAAGGCCTGACCCGCGCCATGCCCCGCGCCCAGCGTCCGGAAGCCGGACTGACCTATTTGGCCGGCCTGCTGCACAACTTCGGTTACCTGCTGCTGGCCCACGTATTCCCGCCGCACTTCTCGCTGATCTGCCGGCACCTGGAGGTCAACCCACACCTGTGCCACAGCTACGTCGAACAGCACTTGCTGGGTATCAGCCGCGAGCAGATCGGTGCCTGGCTGATGCGCTACTGGGACATGCCGGACGAACTGTCCACTGCCCTGCGTTTCCAGCACGACCCGACCTATGACGGGCAATATGCCGAGTACCCGAACCTGGTGTGCCTGGCGGTAGGCTTGCTGCGCAGCCGCGGGATCGGTTCCGGACCGGATGAGGCGATTCCCGACGTACTCCTTGAGCGGCTGGGGTTGAGCCGTGACAAGGCTGAGGAAGTCGTCGGCAAAGTGCTGGACGCCGAGGTCTTGTTGCGCGAGCTGGCGTCCCAGTTCAGCCAAGGGTAAATCGGCCGCCTGTCACACCGCATTCGCGAGCAAGCCCGCTCCCACATTAGTCCGAGTTCCAACTTTGGAATATGGTCGAATGTGGGAGCGGGCTTGCTCGCGAAGAACTCACCGCGGTCTACCTGAAAAACCCTACTTCTTTTTCTTCGGTTTCAAATACTTGGTCAACCCCTGGAACCAGATCACCAGCGCCGGGTTGCCCTTGATCTGGATCGACTTGTCCTGGATGCCCGTCATGAACGCCAGTTGCTTGTTCTTCGCCTGCATCGTGGCGAAGCCGTAGGCGGCATCCTTGAAGGCAATCGCAAAGGCAGGCTCAGGATGGACACCTGAACGGCTGGTAATGCGCTGGTCTTTGACAATGAAGTGACGGGCGACTTTGCCGTCGAGGGTCTGCAGCTGGAACGCCAGGTCTTTGTCACCCAGTTGCTGCTGGAAGGCGGGGTTGGTGCGGCTGGCTTTGCCCATCATCAGGCCAAGCACCCACAGGAGAAGACGAAATTTCATGCACACGGCCTCGGTGTATTTATTGGAGTGGCCGCAGCAGTGTAACGATTTGCAAACAGAACGCCACCGATCTCGCGCTTTAGACGCAGATCGGCGGGCGTTTAACGCTTATAGCAACAAGTGCTTAGACGTTAGGGCAAGGCACTGGCGCCCAGTCGACCAGGTTGGGGTTGGTGCAATTGAGCTTGAGCTGCGAATCACCAGCGTTGGCCACTTGCTTGCTTTCAGCCTGCTTGGCCTGGGCCGTCTGGAAGGTTTTCTCGGTGGTGACCGCTTCTTTCGGCACGGTTGGCAGCACCAGCTTTTTCGGTGGCTTGGTGCCCGCGCCTTTCTTCTTGGCCGCAGGCACAACAGGAGCCACATCGGCCTGGGCCACGGTGACCACGTCGGCACGCTGCACGCCGACTTGTTGCAGGTCTTTTTCGTAGGCCTGGGTGTAGTTGTTCAGGTCTTCGCTGGCTTTGCCGTTGACCGCAACGATCAAGTCATTGGACTCCTTCAGGCCCGAAACGATTTCCGCCAGGCGCTTGCGGCCTTCGGTGTCGTTGACGGTCTTGGCCTTGCGATCAGCCACCAGCTTGGTGAACGCGCTCTGGTAGCACTGTTGCGACGCCTTGGCGTAGGCAGTGCTGCGGTCGATGTCGGAGGCGCTTTTGTTCACGTCAGCGGCATAGGAGGCGATGCGCTGGTTGTCATCGGCGATCTGCTTCTGACGTTCGGTGTAGTAACCCGTCGCGCCGCCGGCCAGGGCGCCACCCGCCGCACCGATGGCGGCATTACGGCCACGGTTTTCCTTGTCGCCGGTCAGGGCGCCCAGCAACGCGCCGCCGGCCGCACCGATGGCGGCACCGGTCACCACCGACTTGGTCATGTTCGAATCGGTGGCACGCAGGTGCTGTACCGGCTCGTAGCAGTTGGGGTAGTACTCGACCTTGGTGCTCGACGCGACCTTGGACGCAGGCGACGTGGCGCAGCCAGTCAACACGGTGCTGAAACCGGCTGCGATCAGCAGCAGGTGACGCTTGGAAACCGCCTTACGGGAAAAAAGCATAGGTGTGATCTCTGTTAAGTTTGACTTGCCCAGCACGGCCCACCGCCGCCTGAGTCCCTTCCAAGCTCGCTAGACAGCCAACGATCAAGACCGCTGACCGCTCGCTGCGAGCAATTCCTTCAAGATCGTTGCCGGGTCGGCCCGCTGTTGCTTGCGGTAGTTGCCGACATGACGAACGAACAGTGTCGCGCGCGTCACCAGGCTCTTGCCGAGCACTGGCTTGCGATCCAACTCTTCCTTGATCCGTTGAAACTGCGCCTGGATCACCGCATCGGTGTAGCGCGTGCCAGTGGCCAGGTTGTCGATATAGATCGCCACCGCGCCATCAAGGGCGCTGCGCCCATTGGTAATGGCGGTGGCGAACAACTGCGCGCTGGCTTCGTCCTTGCTGTCCACGGCCTGCTGGCGACTCTTCTGCAGGTTGGCCAGGCGGATGTTGTAGTTGCTGATGGTCTCGGCCACCAACGCCGCCGACTGGATCAGGTTGCCCGCCGCTTCTTCGCGCTGCTGGGCGATCAGCGAAACGTTGCGCTTGAGCTCTTCGTTGACCAGGCCCAGCTCGGCTTGAAGCTTGGGGTCGACGCTGGCGGCGATGATGCTGTCCAGGCGCTTGGTCGGGTCCTGGGCGTCGTCGATGGCGTCGGTCAGTGAGGACAGGCGGCCTTCCTTCTGCCACTGGGCGAACAACTCCTTGTAGCGCGAGCGCGGCGCCGACAACGCGCCAATCGCCACGCGAAAGCCGGTGGTCTCGTTGCTTTGCTCGGTGCCATCGGCAGCAAACAGCGGGTATTCGCGGCGCATGCCGGTGAACAGCGTGCCCTCGCCTTCCAGGTAGTTGCCGCCCTTGACCACAAAGCCGCCGTAGGTGCCCTGGCGCCGGCCGGCGTGGACCAGTTGGAAGGATTCCTGGACCATTTCCGCCGCGTTGCCGATCACGTCGAACAGGCCGATGGGGTTGGGCAACTTGGTGCCGATAGGCATCAGCCGCGCCGCCTGGCCGGTGCCGCCGGCCACCTGGTTGAACACCGCGTAATCGGCCAGCGGGCCATCGCTTTCACTGCCCTCGGTGCGGCGCGGGTACAGACGGCCTTCCAGGTCCTGGCGACTCACCGCCTGGCCACCGCGTGCGGCGTACTCCCACTCCACTTCAGTGGGTAGGCGCACAAAGCCCAGGCCACCGTCTTCGGCCGACGAGCCGCGCCCGCTCACCGGCAGCAACTCGCGGTGGTATTTCATCAGCCAGGCGCTGTACACCGCCGAAAAACGCTCGGCTTCAAAGCGTGACAGTTTCACTTTAGGCAAACGCCCGGCCATGCCGGAAGGCGCGTCGCAGGCCGGTGCCGGTTCACCGCTGGCCAGGGACTGCGCCTGGGCCATCACCTGGGCGTATTGGCGGGCAGTCACTTCGTACTTGCCGATGAAGTACAGCATGGGCTTGAGCGGAGTCTTGGCGTCGGTCTTCGGCATCAGCGGCGCGATGACTTTATTCCAGTCTTTGGGCAAGTCCTTGAGGGTGAACTGGCCGTTGATGAAATCGCGGCGGTAACCGGAAATAAACGATTGCTGGTAACCGGCTTCGCCTTCGGCAAAGGGGTAGCCAAGGCTGATTTCGCGGTCATCCAACGTGCCTTGGGCCAGCACATAGGCGTAGCGGAACACCATGTTGCCGTCGCAGGGCAGCGGCAGGCTGACGTCGTCCGGCAACGGCTTGGGGTTGTCGAGCTTGTCGCTTGCCTCATCGGCCCAGGCCAGCGAGGCCAGGCTCAGCGCCACACAGGCGCCCAATAACTTATACATCTCTGATTCCTTCAGAAGCCTGGATTCGCGCCACCCGCCAACCGCCACCGGCCGCCGCCACAATGCTGACGCCGAGCACAGCCACCAGGGCCAGGCCGTAGTGACGCGCCAACAGGTGGCTGGCGTATTCACCCGGCACCTGCATGAATAACTTATTCACAGCTGCCTCGGCCAGGCCATACAGCCCACCACTGAGCACGGCGGCAAAGCCCGCGCTGAACAGCGCCTGCAGCAGCACAAACAGCAACAGCGCGCCGGTGGAAAACCCCAGCAGGCGCAACACCGACAATTCCCGGCGCTTGCGCGCCACCGCCGCCAGGGTTGCGGCGAAGATCGCCGCAAACGCCCCTGCCAGGGCCAACCCGGCGATGATCCAGAACACAATCGACAGGTTGCGGCTCAACGACTGCACCTGGGCGATGGTGTTCGCCTGGGTCGACACCAGCAGATTCTGCCCGGCAAAAAACACCCGCAGCGGCTCTACATCGGTGAGGTTGCGCGCATACAAGCGAAACGCCGGGTACACCCGCTGTTCGCTGCTACCGACCTCACCCCCCGCCCAGCCCAACACCGGTACTGCGCGGCCATCGCGGTAATCTTCCGCGGCTTCCAACAGGCCAAGGTCGGCAAACAAGCCGTCACGGGCGAAGGCTGCCAACGGCAACACCGCCAGCACCTGCAACCGCGTGCGCTGGGCTTCGACCTGCCCGGCCACTTGCCGCGCAAAGCGGGTTTCCAGCCAGTCACCGGGCCTTGCCGCAAGCTTCTCGGCGGCGGTATGGCTCAGCACGATCTGGTCCAGGCCCCGTGGCATCGGCAAACCTGCCAACAACGGATCACCCGCTGCGGTCGGCAGCATTTCCACGGTCAACGCGCCCACCTGGGCCGTCGCGGCAATCTGGCGTGTACGCGGCAAGGCAAACGCCACATCGCTGCGCTGACCCAGTTGCTCGATAAACGCCGCGCTGAATCGACCACCGCCCAACGGGATAATTTCACGGGTGGAGGGGTCGGTCTCCAAGCGTTCGGTCAAACTGCTAACCAGTCCAAACTTCAGGCCAAATAACACCAGCAACGGCGCGATAACCGATACCAGCGCCAGCACCGAACAGGCCGACAACCATCCGTCGTTGCGGTAATCCTGCCAGGCGAGCGATGTAATCAGGCCGATGCGCATCAGCACACCTCCCCGAGGGTCGCGGTGACGCCGCCGTCAGGGTCGCGCCGGCAACTGATGCGCCGTACCTGCAAGCCACTGGCGCGGGCCAGGGGTTCGTCATGGGTGGCGATCACACAGGCCGCACGGTGTTCGCGGGCCTGAGTCAGCAGCGCCTGCATCACCCGCTCGGCGTTGAACGGGTCGAGGGATGCGGTCGGCTCATCCGCCAGTACCAGTTGCGGTGCATGGGCCAAGGCGCGGGCACAGCTCACACGCTGGCGCTGGCCCACCGACAACGCGGCCGGGCGCTTGGCCAACTGATCGCTGATCTGCAACTGCTCGGCCAGGCGCGCCACGCGGCCGTCGTCCTGCAAACCCAGCAGTTGCCGGGACAGGGCGATATTGCCGCGCACATCAAGGAACCCCAGCAAGCCACCGGTTTGCGGCACATAGCCCAGGTGCCGGCTGCGCAGCGCGGCCAGGGCGGACTGCCGGTCGGCACGCCACAGCGCGCCGATGTCCTGCTGGTTGAAGTCAAACTGCTCGACTTGATCGGGCGCCAATACCAGGGCCAGCACATCCAGCAAGGTGCTTTTGCCGCAACCGCTGGGGCCGACAATCGCCAGTTGCTCACCTGCGCCCAGCTGCAACGCCGGAATCACCAGGCTATAGCGCTGGCTACCGACGCCCCGGCTCTTGTGCACCGCGTTCAGGCTCAGCATTACGGCAACGTCGACAGTGGCACGCGATACAACGCATCGCCCGGTTCGGCATCGCCGAAACGGACCCAGTTGGCCACGTCGTTATGGAAGGTTTCATACAGGCGGATTTTCGAATCCAGCTCGTCGATAAAGTCCTCCTGCTCGGCCACGCTCAACGACAGCCACAAATCCTGGGTCATGTTCAGCGACTTGCTGCGGTACGGCAGGCCCTCCAGGTATTCGCCGAGCAAGCCGCCGTCGGCCAGGTTGCCGCCCTTGCGCAGGGCTTGCGGGTCACGGCTCATATAGGCCGAGGCGCTGGCGATTTCCTGGAAGAAATCCTTGGGTGAGCTTTGGGTCTTGCGCGCCGCATCCACAATCAACTTCAGCGACTGCTGCAAGTCGTTGAGTTGCAGCTTGGTCAGCATCACGCACACCTGAAACGCCGGCAGCGCCGGGTTGGTGAGGTCGCGGTCGGCGGTCCAGGCGCTGACCAATTGCGGTGCCTGGCTGGCGCTTTTGCGCCCGAGGAAGTCCATGTGCATCGCATAGCCGACCGCTGCGGATTTGTCCGCCAGGCTGGGCGCCGAACTGAGCAGCGGCACCGGTTGCGGCGTGTTACTGCGCACCTGATGCACCAGGTTGGCGAACACCGTGCCGATCTCATCGACGCGCTCGCCCAGCTTGCGTACATCACCACCCGGCACCGGCGTGTACAGGTCGCCGATCTGCGGGTTGGCGTCGGCGGTGAGGATGCGGTATTGGCTCTCGGCACCGGCATGGGTTTTCTTGCCGGCGTCGGTGCGCAGGTGCAGTGCGTAGATCTTGATCTGCTTGCCCAGCGCGGCCTGGCGCACTTCGGCTTCGTTCATCTGGGTGGCGGCAAACGGGTCGTTCTTGCGCAGCGCGCCCGCGTCGGTGACCAGCAAGATGATGCGGCCACCGTAGCCAGACCAATCCATGCCATCCACCGCCTGCATCACCCCGGCAAATGCGTCTTCGTTGAAAGAGTGGCTGGACACCGTGGAGGCTTTGACCTGGCGCGCCATATCGAGAAAGCGTTGCGGGTCACGACCTTGGTCGAGGCTGATCAGGGTCTTGGCGACGTACTCCAGGCCCGGGGTTTTCTTGATGCTGCTGCGAAAACCCACCAGGCCGAAGCTGACACTGTCCAGCTCGCCGCGTTCGGCAATTCGGGTTTGCAGTTCGTGGACCACATCGCGCACTTGGTCGATATAGGGCTGCATCGACACAGTGGTGTCGACCACTAGCACCACGGCAGTGCGGAAAGCGTCGGCGTTGGCGCTGATCACCGGCGTGGCTGGTTTGGCCACCGCGCTGCTGCCCGGGTCGATGGAGGCGATGTTGAGCAACTGCACCGGTTGGCCGTTTTCGTCGAAGCTCTCTTTGGAATCGAAGATTGGCAGCAGGTAGAACTGGTTCTGCGGCACTGCGCTGGCAGTCGGCTCCAGGGCCAGCACTTGCTGGTTGTCCTCACGGTTGTTCTGCGCCTTGGCCAACACGCTTTTCGCGGCGGCGGGATCGGCCAGCAACTTTTCCACTTCGGCCGATTGGCGCAGGAACATCACCGGCGCCCGACCCGAGCGCTCGGTGAACTTGAGCACCAGGCTTTGTTTCCAGTCGCTGACCTGAGAAGCCGGCAGCCAACCGTCGCTGCGACCATCGGTGGCAGCGCCAACGCGCACCCACGAGCTGCCATCGACATCCTTGCGCTGGTACACGTAGAGCACGGAAAACGCCGGCAGCGCTTTGCCAGGCGCAGTGCCCGCGTCCGTTGAAAGCTTGGCGCCGGGCTTACTGAGTACGCGCTGGAACAGGGTCTTCTTGCCCGCCATCAGCAAGGGTCGCTGGCCGCCGTCCACTTCAGCGACGCCCACAGGTGGCGTCACCTTCGGCACTACGGCAGCCGGTGGCTGGGCCGGTGCATCGGTGCCGCTCAACCACCAGTAACTGGCGCCACCAATGGCCAAGGCCACCGCGACCGCCACAGCGGCCAATGCCAACACCGGCCCACGGCGCTGCTCGGACGGGGCATTGTGCTGCGTCGGCGTGACTACCGGCTGTCGCACTACCGGCTGCGGCTGCGGTTTATCGGTCGGGATGTCGATGGTGACAGGCGTCATGCCCGCCAGGTCAAAGCTCAGCGGAATAGGCAGCGGTCGTACCAGCGTGGCGTCCGATTCATCCTTCGGCAGCTGGTCCAACGCCACCAGCAACGCCGCCGCATCCGGGAAGCGTTCCGCCGGGTCCTTGGCCAGCAACTTGCGCAGCACGCCCTGATAACGCCCGTGGTGCACCGGCAGTTCCGGCAACGGCTCGGTCAGGTGCGCCAACGCAGTGGAGAGCGCATCAGTGCCGCTATAGGGCAGCTTGCCGACAAGGATTTCGTACAGCACCACACCTAGCGCGTAGAGGTCTGCGCGCCCGTCGATCTCCTGGCCCCGCGCCTGCTCCGGGCTCATGTAGCTCGGCGTGCCCACGGCAAACCCGGCCTGGGTGAATTGGGTGCGGTCGTCCAGCGACTTGGCGATACCAAAGTCCGAGAGCACCGCCGTGCCATCGGCGCGGAACAGAATGTTTGCCGGCTTGACGTCGCGGTGCACCAACCCTTGGGCATGGGCATAGCCCAGAGCCGAGGCAATCTGGCGGATCAGCGCCACGCCCTGCTCCGGCGTCAGGCCGGCGGCAATACGTTCCTTGAGCGTGCCATTGGGCAGGTATTCCATGGCCATGTAATACAGCTCACCGACGTTGCCGATGTCATGGATGGTCACCGTGTGCGGGTGCGACAAGCGCGCCAGGGTCTTGCCCTCGCGCAGGAAGCGTTCGCAGAATGTCGGGTCGGCCGCCAGCGCCGCCGCCATCACTTTCAATGCCACCTTGCGCTCCAGCGAGCGCTGGGTCGCCAGGTACACGCTGGCCATGGCGCCTTCGCCAATCTCGCCTTCGATGTCATAACCCGGGATGACAATGTTCATGACGAGACCTTCACGACGAGGGTGGTGATATTGTCCGGTGCACCGCGATTGAGCCCCAGGTGCACGAGGCTGCGCACGATTTCATCCGGCGCGTCATGGCTGAGCACTTCACGGATTTCATGGTCTTCGACGGTCTTGTTCAGGCCATCGCTGCACAACAGGTAGCTGTCGCCGGGTGCGATCAATAGATCCACCGACGCAACTTCCAGCTGGGCTTCCACGCCAACAGCGCGGGTGACGATATTGGCGCGCGGGTGTGTGCGGGCATCCGCTTCACTGAGCAGGCCGCTGTCTTGCAGGTCTTGCACGTAGCTATGGTCGCGGGAAATGCTGTCCAATACACCGTCGCGCAGGCGATACAAGCGACTGTCACCGGCCCACAGGCACACACCGCGCAAGCCGCGTGCGGCGAATACCACCACGGTGCTGCCCATCATGGTCACGCCACGGTGGGCGGTTTCTTCGCGTACGGCCGCGTTGACGCGCAGCAGGTCGTTACGCAGCGCCGCCGAGTATTCGTCGAGGGAGCGGCCCAGCGGCACGTTGCGCAGGCTGTCGACGATCAAGCTGCTGACATAGTCCCCCGCCGCGTGCCCGCCCATGCCATCGGCCACCACCCACAGGCGGTTTTCCGGCAGGTCCAGGCAGGCGTCTTCATTGACCTGGCGAACCATGCCCACATGGCTTTTGCTCGCGGATTTGTACGTCGCCCCCATCTACACCACACCTTCTTGTCCGAGCAAAAACTGCGCAAAATCGTCGGCGGCAGGCAAACCCTGACACCGTAATAAACCAGGGGAAATACGCTGCGAACCCCGGCCCCACCACAAACTCGCGCCCTCGCAAGCCTGTTCGGCCAGTGCGGTCATACGCTGATGGGGCACGGTGGCGGATACGCGTTGCAGGCCGGCGAAACGGCTGTCCACCGCACGCGGCTCAGTCGCTGGCAAACCCAGGTTGTCGAGGCCTGCGTTGAAGCTTTCGAAGGTGGCGCCGGTATCCAGGGTGCTGAGCAATAGCTCTTCGGCCTGCTCGAACCAAGTGTCCGGCCCGCCCACCAAGGAGGCGGGATTGGTGTCGTGATCCAGCAAGCTGACCACCGCCAACGGAAAATACCGACCGACCCGGTCAATGCTCGGCATCACCACACCCGCCGCCGCGTCTGGCCCGCATACGCCCGGCGCCAGTACAAAGCGCCACAACGGGCTGACCAGGTACACGTTGAGCCAGTCACCGCCCAGGCTGTTCTGGCTGGCGAGCAAACCCGCCGCCAGCCAGCTGTCCCACGGGCCGATAAAGCTCTGGGGCAAGGCGCGGCTGACAAAGTCGCCGCGGCTGGCCAACTTGCCGTAGAAGCCCAGGGTCGTCATAGCCGCTCCGGCAGGCTGAAGCCGCTGAGCACACGGCTCTTGAACGGGTTGAAGGCACTGTTGGCGCGCAACTCGTAGGCGATGCTGGCACCGTCGACCCGCAGGCGCAGGTTGAAGCGGTCCGGCGAGTTGCCGGCGGTGAGATCCGATTGCTCCAGCAGGCGGAACCAGGCCCACGGGCCATCCAAAGTGATACCGGAGCGACCACTGGCCGACGGCGGCATGATGGAAATACGCACCACGCCAATGCTGCCGGGGTTCGGCCATTGCATCGCCACCGGGCGGCTCGGGCCGTGGTCGTAGCTCAATTGCTGGCCGTCGAGGTCGAGCAGGAACTGAGTGATGGTCGGGTCCATCGACACCGGCTTGAGCTCGAAACGCACAATGGGCTGGGTGCCACCGGATCTAAAGAACGCATCCCGAATCGTCGCTGCACGCTGGAAGGTTTGCAGCACGCCCGGGGCAATCCCAAGCTTCTGCGCCGCGCCCGGCTGCCAGCGCCAAGTCTGTGCCGACGTGTCTACATAGGGCTGCAGGTATTTGCGGAAGTAGTTGTCCATCACCCCGCCCACACCGAAGAACTGGCCAAAGTCATCCAGGGTCGCGTCCCGCGCACTGCCCGGCGACATCGGGTAACGACCGGCCAACGACTGGCGATACACGTTGACCACTTCACTGACCCAGGCCGCATTCAGTTGGTTACGCACCCCACCCATCATGCTGTTGGTGGTGGAGTTGACCACCGACTTGACCATGCCTTGCACCAGCGGCGGCTGGCGCTCGGCATTCAGGCTAACCCGCGTGGCCGCAGCCGACGCCTGGTTCTTGGCCTCACCTAGCAGCGCATCGCCGCTGGCGCCGACCATGGCACTGACCTGCACATACAGCGCATTCATGTCCGACAGCAGGCCGTCGATGGCCGCCGGTTCGCCTTCGTTTTTACTGACGATGCTGTTGAGTTCGGCAAAGTGCGCGGTCACTGGATCATCCGCCGCCACCGGGGCATTCGCCGTCGGTTGCTGCTCGCCGAGCAAGCTTCCCAGGCGCTCCTTGAGCTTGTCAACGCCGCCTTCCACCGGCACACCTTTGGCGGCCAATTGGCGCTCTTCGGCTTGCAGATCGGTTTCCTTGGCGACCGCCACCAGCAACTTCTTCAAGGGCGAGGTCGGGCCGGAGATCACCCGCAGTACATCAGCGGCCTGGGCCACACTGGTAATCGGCACGAAGTCGATATCGGCGAGCAGCGCATCCCACTGGCGCTGATAATCCTGGAAATACAGACGGCGCACATCCGCAGCCAGGCTCACCACATTCTGCTGATCGGCCTGTTCGTGGCCCAGCACCCATTGCTCTTCAGCCAGCGTGCCGGTCTGGTTCAGGCTGCTCAGCAGGAACGCCTGGCGATAGCCCTTGGCGGTGAAGAAACCACTTAATGGCTCGCCCAATGGCTTGCCGCTTTTGCGGCTGAACACCAGCGCGGCGTCACGGCCAGCGGCTTCGTTGAGGCGAAAGTCCGGGACGCCCTCGGGCAGCTTCTGGCGTTTGACCCGGTCATACACGCGCTGGGCCACCGGCAGTTGCTGCAACTGACGACGCAAGTCATCGATCAGGCGTGGGTCCAGGCGGGCGCTCGGCGGGTGCCGCTCGAACAGCGCCTGCAAGTGCCCGGCCAGTGCCTGGCGTTGGTCGGCCGGCAGGTCACGGGGCAGGTTGCGGTCCCAGTCCAGGGCGATCCAGGCCTTGATAAAGTCCGGGTCGTAATGCTCGCTGTCGGCGAGCATCAGGTAAGCCTTGAGACCCTCGTAGAGGAAGTCGGAGTTACCGCCACCGTGCAGTTGTTCTTCGATGCGCGTCACCAGGCGTGGCGCGAAGACGGCGATCAACAGCTTGCGGTAGACGCTGGCAGACTCGGCTTCGAGCATATCGCCTTGATACAGCCCCAATCCTTCGGACCAGCTGGGTGAATCCCCCGCGAGGTTCTTCACCGCGTTGAGCAACGGCAGCACGGCGAGCACTTCGCGCTGGGCCGGGCTCAGGTTCTGCACAGTCTGGCCCAGGGGCGCGACCTTCTGATCGACCTGGGCGATATAGGCCTGGTTGGCGCGATAACTCACCCACCACAAGCTGCTGACCACCACCACCAACGCGACGGTGGCAGCCAGTACGCCACGGGCGATCCACTTGCGGCGCCGTTCGACTTTCGGGTTCACCCCCACCAAGCCACGCTCGGCAAAGGCCACGGCGGTGAAGAGTTTCTCGATGAAGTAACTGCGCCCGGTGCCGCTCTGGCGCGCCAAGTGCTGGCGGTCCAGGTTCATGCTCTGGGCCATGGCGCCGATCAGGCGGTCAATCGGGCTGCCTTCCTGGGTGCCGCTGGTGAAATACACGCCGCGCAACAACACGCGTTCTTCAAAGGCATTGGGTTTGAATACGCCTTCGAGGAAGCTTTGCAGGCAGTCCTTCAATGCGCCGAACTGCTGTGGGAAGCCGTAGATGAGGTCGCGCCGCGCCGGGTCGCGTTCCTGTTGCAGGCGCTCCACCAAGCGCTCGTTGAGGCGCTGTTCCAGCCCGGCGAATTCGCTTTGCAGATGCGCCAGCGGGCTTTCGCTGTGCTTGCCGTCGTCCAGGGCGAAGGTCATGCCCCACACCTGGGCGCGTTCTTCCTTGCTCAGGTTGTCGAAGAACTCCATGAAGCCCGGCACCAGGTCGAGCTTGGTGAGCATCAGGTAGATAGGGAAACGCACGCCCAGTTGGGTGTACAGCTCCTGGATCCGCAGGCGAATCGCGGCGGCATGGGCCGCGCGTTCGGCGTCTGTGCCGAGCAGCAAATCCGAGAGGCTGATGGCGATAAACGCGCCATCGATGGGGCGACGCGAACGCTGCTTTTTCAGCAGGTCGAGAAAGCCCAGCCACGCAGCTTTATCCACCGTGGAGTTGCTGTCCTGGGTGGTGTAGCGGCCAGCGGTGTCGAGCAACACCGCTTGATCGGTAAACCACCAGTCGCAATTGCGCGTACCACCGACACCTCGCACCGCACCGGCGCCCAACTGCGCCGCCAGCGGGAAATGCAGCCCGGAATTGACCAATGCCGTGGTCTTGCCCGAACCCGGTGGGCCGATGATCACGTACCACGGCAGTTCGTAGAGGTTGCGCCGCTCATCGCCGCCCAGCTTGGCTTTTTTCAGCAGCGTCAGGGCTTCGTCCATGCGCTGGCGCAGGGTCGACAACTCTTCGGCGGTGGCAACACTGTTGGGATCGGCCGGGGTTTCGGCCGCCAGGCTGCGCATCACTTCGGCGGCCTGGCGGCGGGCCTGGATGATGCGGAACACGCGGTAAGCGAGCCACAGCGCAAACACCAGGACGATCAGTGCCCAGCGTCGCCCTTCGGGTACCAATACATCGAGCAACGGCCCGACAAACCAGATAATCAGGCTCAGGGCAATCAAGCCCAGCACGGGGATCACCCAGCGAATCATGAAACTGAAAAACGCCTTCACTCGACGCCCTCCGCCAATACGGTGATTTCAACCCGACGATTGCGGGCACGGCCTTCGGCAGTACTGTTGGTCGCCAACGGCTCGGTATCGCTGCGGCCTTCGGCGCTGAAACGATCGCCTTGGCCAGTCTTGGCCGCGAGCATCTCCAGCACCGACTTGGCACGGGCTTCGGACAGCGCCCAGTTCGACGGGAAGCGCAGTGTGGCAATCGGGCGGTTGTCGCTGTGCCCGGTCACGCGCACCTGGCCCTTGACCTTGCGAATGGCGTCAGCGATGCGCAGCATCAGCGGCTGGTAGTCATCGACGATGCTGGAACTGGCGGAAGCGAACAGTTCATCGCCACGAATGGTCACCACCGAGCGGTCAACCTTGTCTTCCACAGCCACGCGACCGGCTTTGATGTCTTCGGCCAGGAAGCCGGCCAGGCGCGGCCGCTCGATGACTTTCGGTTGCGCCACCGGACGGTCAATAGCCTGCACCGGGATCTCGCCCAGGGCATGGATATTCTTGAACACCGGCTCGGCGTCCGAGGCCAGCTTCATGCGTAGGCCGAACAGCAACGCCAGCAGCAGCGCCAGGCCAATCGCCACGGCGATCCACGGCGGCATGAATTGCGCCAAGCGATCACGGGCCACAGTCACGCCACGCCAGTGCGGCGACAGCTCACGCTCGTGGTCACCACGGGCACTGCGAATGGCCGCGGCGGTACGCTCGCGCAAGGCTTCCAACTGGCTACGCCCGTCAGTCATCACGCGGTAGCGGCCTTCAAAACCCAGGCACATGCACAGGTACAGCAGCTCCAGCAGATACAGGCGCTCCCGTGGGCTTTGCAGGCAGTGGTCGAGCAACTGGAAAACCTTTTCACCGCCCCAGGCTTCGTTGTGCACGGTGATCAGCAGGCTTTGTTTACCCCAGTCACTGGTGCTACCCCACGGCGTGCTCAACACCGCTTCATCCAGGGCGGTGCACAGCGCGTAACGGGCCAGCAGCACTTCGTTGCGCGCCACACCGGCCGCTTCGGCGCGTTCTTCGAACTGGCGCAGATAGGCCAACAACTGCGCACGCAGGCTGGCCGGTGCCGGGTGGGCGATGGTGTTGCGCAGCCGCGTCAGCAACGCCAGTAAAGGGCCGGCGGCGCTTTCCAGCGGGTTCAGGCCGTGGCTTTTGCCGGTGAGGATCGGCGCAGCCGGCATCGACAGCGGCGTCGGCTCTGCGCGTGCAGGTTCCGGCGCACGGCCACCCGGGCGCGGCATGAACTGGGTGCGGTCATCGTCATTGGGATGCATCGCGGATTATCCTCGGATCGCCCAGAAGGCCAGGTTCAAGCCCGGGAACTGCCCGGCGATGTGGAAGGCAAAACCGCCGGAATTGCTCAACTGCTGCCAGTGCTCGCTGCCCCGATCCAGCTCGTAATAGGTGCTGCCCGCGTGGTACGGCAGTTGGCGCGGCGCCACCGGCAACGGCAGCAGGCCAATGCCCGGCAGTTGCAGGTTGACCATGTCGCGGATGTGCTCCACTGAGCCGACCTTGCTCTGCTGGCCGAAGCGCGCACGCAGGGTTTCGCCGGGCACATCGGCACGCACCACGAGGATGAAACTGGCGCTGTCGAGCAGGGTTTTGTCGGCCAGCATGGCCACGTGGATGCCGTAGGCTTTCTCTACAATCGGGATCGGCGTGGCCTTGCTGTCGATCAGCATCGACAACGCTTCACGCAGGGCAGCCATCACGGGAATGAAGCTCAGGGCCAGGTCGTCATGTTGGTATTGCGGGTATTCCTGGGGGCGCCGGCCTGAAGTCGAAAAGGTGGAAAATTCACCGGCCAGGCTCACCAGCTCACTGAAGAAGCGCTCCGGGTGCAGTGGGCTCAACTGGCTGAAATGCTGGATCAGCGGCTGGGCGCGATTGACCAGTTGCAACAGCATGAAGTCGGCAATCTCCGAAGCGCCGCCAGCGCCCGAAGCCACCACGCGACCGGCCAGGGCTTCGCCACGCTGGTGCAACAAGCCGAGCAACTCACTGCGAAAGGCCGTCAATGGTTTGCTCGCGGCCACGTCCAGCACCGGCGGGATATACGTGTCATCGAGGACCAGCGCACGGTCGGCGCGTTTTTCCTTGATGCGTACCAGGCCGATAGCGGCGTAGTCGCTGATGCCGTCCTGCGCTGTCAGCAGGCGCAGCGCTCGCGAACCCACGGCCACTGGCGCACGGTTTTCGAATGGCGCGTTGTCGTCGCGCACTTCGCGCACCTGGCTCACATAACGCGCCGCCTCCAGGGCTTCGCCCTCGTCGACCGTGTCACGGGCGCCGGCGCGCTTGAGCGGCAGGGCCAGGTACACCAGGCCGTCGCGCAGGCTGTCGTCGATATTCAACGGGCTCGGCGCCAGGTCATCCTGGGGGATATTGAACGGTGTGCCGTCAGGCAACAGGCCCCGGGCCGACACAATCGCCAGCTTGCCCTGGGCCAGCAGGCCCTGGTCGATCAGCAACTCGGAAAAGCCCCAGGCGCCGGCCGACAACGGACGGCTGCGGGCGTCGATCAGGTTTTCCAGGTAACGGTCATGCTGCTGGAAGTGCTGCGTTCCGATGAACATGCCTTCCGACCAGACCACGCGATTGTTCCAGGACATGGGGGCTCCGATTGCTTGTTATTGGGCTGGGCTGGATGGGGCAACCACGACGTCGGCGCGCACGGCACGCACATCGAGGCTGATCTGGTGTTCGCTGGCTTGGCGCGGCGGCACGTTGATGACGGTGCGCCATTGCGCACGGTCCAACTCGCGATAGCCCACCAGCAAGCCGATCTGACGCGTGGCCGGGTTGAGGTCGCGCTGGATGCTCAGTTGCTGGCCGGGTTGGATCATCACTTCATCCTGGTCCAGCAGGTCAAGGCCGAGGGTCGATTGCGCCCGGTCAGCCAGGGCAAAATAATCGGAGCGCGCAAAGGTGGCGGCGTTTTTCAGCTCGAAAATACGCACCCGTACCGGCGCAGCCTGGCCATTGGCGCCGGGGTTAAGCCCGGCAATCGCGTGAAAGTGCAACTCGACGACAGCGGTGTTGGTGCTGGCCTCGGCTTCAGCCGCCGCTTGGGGTTTGACGGCGTCGTTGGCACACGCCGTCAGCAGCAGCGCGGTAGCGGCTGCGAGTAAAAACCTGGGAATCATCCTGCGTCCTCAATGACGTACTTAGCTATCCGTTTTATCCATTAGTGCAACGCGTGTTTAGCGTCGCTGTCGTGCGCTGTGTTCTTCGTAGGCCCGGCTGAATTCGCGGCCGAACAGGTCCTGGAAATCCTCCTGGGCCTCGCGGGAAATATTGCTGTAAAGCTCGGTGAACTGCTGCCAGTACTGGGCCTGGCGCGAGCCGTTGAAAATACTTGAGAGACCACCGGGCTTGCCCATGCGCTCTTCCAACTGCGCCGGCTCAAAGCGCATGAGCAAGTGCTTGATCGCCGCTTCCACGCCGGCCATGACCGCCAACTGGTGGGCGCGCAGGTCATCGAAACTGTCACGCACGGCGATGTCCGGCGCCATAAACGCCTGGTTGCCATGGCGAAGCAACAGCAGTAACGCTTCGTCGGCATTCGGGGCAAATTTCAACGGATTGTTTTCGGCGGGTCGGATCATCGTCTGCTGCATGCGGAACTCGCCCTTGAGGCTGGCCCGGGCACGTAATACGTCGATCAGGCCCTCGACCATCAATCGGTAGCTGCGGCCGATGCTTTCCATCTGGGCGCAGGCGTCTGCCTTGTCCAGGCGTAGCTGATCGAGGCCGGCGCCACGCAGGAAGGCTTGCAAGAGATCGGGTTGTGGCTCGGCGTCGGCCACGGGGAGCGCAACAGGCTCGACCACTGGTGGTGACGGGATAATCGGTGCGGGCGCGGGAACAGCATGATTGGCGACCGGCGCGGGTGCGTCGCCAAACGGGTCCCAGTCTTCGGGAATAACCGAACCTTGCACCTGCGGTTTTTCAGGCGCGGGTACAGGTACAGTAACCGGGGCCGGCGGGCGGAAATCGTGTTGTTCGCTCGGCACATGGTCCGCCACGGTAGGCGGCGGCACGGCGGTGGGGCTGAGGAAGTCGAACAGGTCCGGCAGAGTCTCCATCGACGAGGCCCCATGGAACTGCGGCGCGATCATCGGCGTTGGCGCGGGCGTGCTCGCCACGGCGCCCATCAGCGCTTCAAAACTGTTCGGCGAATCACCGGCAAACGGCTGGCTGTCGACGGCCTGCACGTTGAAGTCGATACGTGCCTGGATTTCATAATCGCCGATGCGGATCAACTCGCCATCTTGCAACGGCTCGCTGTTACCCCTGCGCAAACGGATACCGGCATTAACCAGCTCCACCCCGTTTGTACTGTTATCGGTTAAGTAATAACGGCCATCTTTGTATTGAATAACGCAATGTTGGGAGGAGACGAGACGCTCAGGGTCAGGCAATACCCAGTCATTGTCCGAACTGCGGCCAATAGCCATCACGCCCTGATCCATGGACTTTTCGGGGCATTGCCCAGGGGTAATCTTGTGATAACTAGTGATAGTCAAACACAGCGACATCTTGCCTCCTTGCTGATACATCGCGCGCGGTGGATCCAAAGGCAACGCGTCCCTGGATATCCCCGCAAGGTCGTGCGAACGACCATCAAAATCTGTTTTTACCAGCATGATCGCTGATCTTAACTGGCTTCCATGACAAAAATCCTTTGTTGGGACGCTGTTCGACCCATCAGTCGCGCAGGTTGTTAAACACCACACATCTGTCACAGAGGGCGAATAGCTTACCTTGACAACGCATAACTACTACACCAAAAATGCACAACTTCTTGAACATCATTGATGGCACGGTAGTGGCACTCTGCCTATATGCTCAAGAAAACATGCAAAGTTGTTCGCGCAACTAATGCATGCATTGCCCGCCCTCCAGCGGGCTGATAAGGAGATCAAATACAGTGGATGTGCCGTTGCTGCTCACCGCCGTTTCCGCGACTTCGCCCTGTGGCGAAGACATGGAATATGACGCGCAATTTCTGCAATTGGAACGTGACGCCAAGGGCCAACCCGAGCGCAGCATGGGCGATTCGATCCTGCCCGCTGAACCGCCGGAATGGCGCAGCATCCAGCAGCAAAGCCTCGACTTGTTGCAGCGTAGCAAAGACCTGCGCATCACCCATTTTCTGCTGCAAAGCTCCCTCGCCCTCCAGGGTGTGGCCGGGCTGGCCGAAGTCCTTACGCTGATCAACGCCCTGCTGCGCGAATACTGGGCTGACCTGCACCCACGCCTGGATGCCGACGACGATAACGACCCTACCGTGCGCATCAACGCCCTCACCGGCTTGACCTGCGACACGAACATTCGTCTGCTGCGCGAAAGCATTCTCACGCGCTCGCGCACCTTCGGCCCCGTGAGCCTGCGCGCTGCGCTCAACGCCAGCGGCTTGCAGAGTTTCGCCGATGAGCAACTGGGCAACCAGCAACTCAATGCCGCGTTCCTCGACAGCGACCCCGAACACCTGCAAGTCACCCGCGACGCCCTGATTGCGGCGCGTACAGCCTGCGAAGCCATCGAACAACAGGTCAATGACCAGGTCGGTTCCGCCCAGGGCGTGGACCTCAGCGCCTTGAAGCAGCCGCTCAAGCAGGCCCTGCAAATACTCAATCAAGCGGTGCCAGGCACCGACAGCAGCAGCGATC
Source organism: Pseudomonas sp. MF6755 (assembly GCF_016405635.1). NCBI lineage: Bacteria > Pseudomonadati > Pseudomonadota > Gammaproteobacteria > Pseudomonadales > Pseudomonadaceae > Pseudomonas > Pseudomonas sp. MF6755. Next base: position 135,950 of record NZ_JAEKDA010000011.1, on the reverse strand, counting down.
CCGAGGCCGTCAGTGAAGACAATGCCCCCTCGGTCGATTACGCCGCCGCACCCGCAGCCCCGCGCCCGACGGGCGACATCGCCACGCGCGATGACGTGCTGCGCAGCCTCGACAAGATCCTTGCGTACTACACCCGGCACGAGCCTTCGAGCCCGCTGCCGGTGTTGTTGAACCGAGCGAAGAATCTGGTGCACGCCGACTTCGCGGCCATCGTGCGCAATCTGATTCCCGACGGCATGTCCCAATTTGAAAACCTGCGCGGCCCGGACAGCGAGTAAGCCGCCGGACCGTGCAGTAACAACACCGTCGCTCAAGCGACCAGGAGCAGCAACGTGGCGAAGCAAAGTTCTCAGAAATTCATCGCGCGCAACCGCGCGCCTCGAGTGCAGATCGAGTACGACGTCGAGCTCTACGGCGCCGAGAAAAAGGTCCAGCTGCCCTTCGTGATGGGTGTGATGGCCGACCTCGCCGGCAAGCCCGCCGAGCCTCTGGCACCCGTGGCCGACCGCAAGTTCCTTGAAGTGGACGTCGACAACTTCGACTCGCGCCTCAAGGCCATGCAGCCGCGCGTGGCGTTCCACGTACCTAATGAGCTGACAGGCGAAGGCAACCTGAGCCTGGACATCACCTTCGAAAGCATGGACGACTTCAGCCCGGCCGCCGTGGCGCGCAAAGTCGACTCCTTGAACAAGCTGCTCGAAGCACGCACTCAGTTGGCCAACCTGCTGACCTACATGGACGGCAAGACCGGCGCTGAAGAAATCATCATGAAGGCAATCAAGGACCCGGCACTGCTTCAGGCACTTGCCAGCGCGCCTAAGCCTGCAGGGGACCAGTAATCATGACTGACAATACCGTGCGCGAAGGCGCCCAGAACCTGGGCGCCACCGAAGAAACCAGCGAGTTCGCGAACCTGCTGCTGCAAGAATTCAAGCCCAAGACCGAGCGTGCCCGCGAAGCGGTGGAAACCGCAGTGCGCACCCTGGCTGAACAAGCCCTGGCGCAAACCGACCTGGTGTCCAACGACGCGATCAAGTCGATCGAATCGATCATCGCCGCCATCGACGCCAAGCTCACCGCCCAGGTCAACCAGATCATCCACCACCAGGATTTCCAGCAGCTGGAAAGCGCCTGGCGTGGCCTGCACTACCTGGTCAACAACACCGAGAGCGATGAGCAACTGAAGATTCGCGTGCTCAACATTTCCAAGCCGGAGCTGCACAAGACCCTGAAGAAATTCAAGGGCACCGCGTGGGACCAGAGCCCGATCTTCAAGAAGATGTACGAAGAAGAATACGGTCAGTTCGGCGGCGAACCCTACGGCTGCCTGGTGGGCGATTACTACTTCGACCAGTCGCCACCCGACGTAGAACTATTGGGCGAGCTGTCGAAAGTCTGCGCCGCCATGCACTCGCCCTTCATCGCTGCGGCTTCGCCGACCGTGATGGGCATGGGCTCCTGGCAGGAACTGTCGAACCCGCGCGACCTGACCAAGATCTTCACCACCCCGGAATACGCCGGCTGGCGCTCGCTGCGTGAATCGGAAGACTCGCGCTATATCGGCCTGACCATGCCGCGCTTCCTGGCGCGCCTGCCGTATGGCGCCAAGACCGACCCGGTGGAAGCCTTCGCCTTCGAAGAAAACACCGACGGCGCCGACAGCTCCAAGTACACCTGGGCCAACGCCGCGTACGCAATGGCGGTGAACATCAACCGTTCGTTCAAGCACTACGGCTGGTGCTCGCGCATCCGTGGTATCGAGTCCGGCGGTGAAGTGGAAAACCTGCCGGCCCACACATTCCCTACCGACGACGGTGGTGTGGACATGAAGTGCCCGACCGAAATCGCCATCAGCGACCGCCGTGAAGCGGAACTGGCGAAGAACGGTTTCATGCCGCTGCTGCACAAGAAAAACACCGACTTCGCCGCGTTCATCGGCGCGCAGTCGTTGCAGAAACCGGCCGAATACGACGACCCGGACGCCACCGCCAACGCCAACCTGGCGGCGCGCCTGCCGTACCTGTTCGCCACCTGCCGTTTCGCCCACTACTTGAAGTGCATCGTGCGCGACAAGATCGGTTCCTTCAAAGAGAAGGACGAGATGCAGCGCTGGTTGCAGGACTGGATCCTCAACTACGTCGACGGCGACCCGGCGCACTCCACTGAAACCACCAAGGCCCAGCACCCGTTGGCGGCTGCCGAAGTGATCGTGGAGGAAGTCGAAGGCAACCCGGGGTATTACAACTCCAAGTTCTACCTGCGCCCGCACTACCAGCTCGAAGGGCTGACGGTGTCGTTGCGACTGGTATCGAAGCTGCCTTCAGCAAAAAGCGCCTAAATAACCGGACTGGCTCGCTCCCTGTAGGAGCGAGCTTGCTCGCGAAAAACTTGAAGGCGCTGCGTTCATCCAGGATGCCCGCGTCACCGTTGACGACCTTCGCGAGCAAGCTCGCTCCTACAGGGGTCGGCGGCGTTAACAAATACAGTGGCTCAGACCACACAGGGAGAAAACATGGCTGTTGATATTTTCATCAAGATCGGCGACATCAAGGGCGAGTCCATGGACAAGGCCCACAAGGACGAAATCGACGTGTTGAACTGGAGCTGGGGCATGGCCCAGTCCGGCAACATGCACGTCGGCGGTGGCGGCGGCGCGGGCAAGGTGAATATCCAGGACCTGTCGCTGACCAAGTACGTCGACAAGGCTTCGCCCAACCTGATGATGCACTGCGCCAGCGGCAAGCACATCGACAAGGTCAAGCTGACCGTGCGCAAGGCCGGTGGCGAAAGCCAGGTCGAGTACATGGTGATCAACCTGGAAGAAGTGCTGGTCACGTCCCTGAGCACCGGCGGCTCGGGCACCGATGATCGCCTGACCGAAAACGTCACCCTGAACTTTGCCCAAGTGATGGTCGACTACCAGCCGCAGAAAGCCGACGGCACCAAAGACGGCGGCCCAATCAAGTTCGGCTGGAATATCCGTTCCAACACCAAGCGTTGATACGAAGACCCCTGGCGCCACGCGCCGGGGTTTTTTGGTGCTTGCTCGAGTTTCGACCTTCTCCTTTTCGGTATCTGAGTCATGGCCAAACCTTCGTTTATTAATTTGTGGGCAAACTACCCCACAACATCAACACCCTGTGATGGTCCTTGGGACAATCAATGCGCCATCCGTATGAGCATCACGCTTAACGCCGAAAAAACCATCAAGGTAAACAAATCGACCTATAGCGAACCCAAGTGCGCGCATGACCACGCCCGAGGCGCGGAGTCATTGGCTAACTGGCTGTGGCGTCATCATCTCGGTCGCCCAACCATTCTTACGGGCAGCGCCGAGGACCGCCGTACGCTTTACCAAAAGACTGGAATTATTTTCTTCAAAGATTGTTTCGCCCGGATGGGCCAATCTCTGGAAGCACGTACCGGCGACCATATTGATCTATGGAATCGAGGCTCAGTGACGGGTGATTTTGCCGACCAGGCGCACCGATCCCGGCAGGTCTGGTTCTGGGAGTTGAAATGATCAAACCCACCCTGCAATGCATACTGTCCGTGAGCATGCTGTTGAGCCTGAATGCCTGTGCGGAGCAAGCTGAACAAATCGACGCCACCCAATCAAACCCCGAGGTGGTGGTTGGAGGTCAACGACTGACCTTGGAAAATCATGCACAACGCTGTGCATTGCGTAAGCCCGACCAGAGCCTGTTGACTCTGGATATGCCTTGGCCTTGCCATTTGAGCATCGACCGCAAGGGCCAGCCAAGGGTCGAGAACTTTAACAATGCACAGATCATCATTGTGCAGCACTTTGCACCAGAACCTGCACCGAGCCAGGAGTGTCGCTCTCAGTATCAAGCCATCAGACATATTGAGGGTCGCTTGGAGGCGTCTATGGTTGCCCACGGCGGTCGTTGTTTGCTTGGCGCTATGGACCAGAAAAATTTCGTGGCACTCTTTACGTGGTAACCGAAATCGCCACCCGCGACCGTCTGCAACCGTCCCTGCTGGACCGGTTGACCGACGACGACCCGACCAACCCCAAGGAAAGCGCCGACAAACGCGTGCTGTCCCTGACCCAATTGAAAGCCTCGGTGCTACGTGACCTGGCGTGGCTGCTCAACACCACGTCGTTGCTGGATGCCGATGCCACGCTGCACACCCCGGCCGGCACCTCGGTGGTCAATTACGGCCTGCCGGCGCTGGCGGGCAACAGCGTTTCCAGCGTCGACATCAAGGCCCTGGAAGCCCTGATCTACCAGGCCATCGCCACCTTCGAACCGCGCATCCTGCGTCACACCCTGCGGGTCAAAGCCCGCGTCGGCCATGGTGAGATGAATCACAACGCCCTGAGTTTCGAGATCGAAGGCGACCTGTGGGCGCAGCCGGTGCCATTGCGCCTGTTGCTGCAGACCGACCTCGACCTGGAATCCGGCCATGTGCGTGTGGTCAACGCCGACCAGCGGAGGCGCCCATGAACCCGCGCCTGCTGGAGCTGTACAACCAGGAACTGCACCATGTGCGCGAAAGCGCCGCCGAGTTCGCCAAGGAATATCCGAAGATCGCCAGTCGGCTGACCCTGTCCGGTATGGACTGCGCCGACCCGTACGTCGAACGCTTGCTTGAAGGCTTTGCCTACCTCACCGCCCGCGTACAGCTCAAACTCGACGCCGAGTACCCGACCTTCACCCACAACCTGCTGGAAATCGCCTACCCGCACTACCTGGCACCGACGCCGTCGATGACCGTGGTGCAATTGCAGACCGACCCTGACGAGGGCTCCCTGGCCGGCGGTTTCCCGCTGCCTCGCGACACGGTCTTGCGTGCTGCCCTGGGCCGCGAAACCCAGACCTGCTGCGAGTATCGCACCGCGCACCCGGTGACGTTGTGGCCGTTGCAGGTCAGTAATGCCGAGTACTTCGGCAACCCCGCCGCCGTGCTCGGGCGTCTGGCCGCCAGTGAGCCGAAAGCCAAGGCCGGTCTGCGCCTGACCCTGCGTACCGGCGCCGAATTGAAATTCAACAGCCTCGACCTGGATACCCTGCCGCTGTACTTGAGCGGCGCCGATGAGCAACCGTTCCGCCTCTACGAACAACTGCTGGGCAACGCCTGCGCGGTGTTTGCGCGCAAACCCGGTGGCGATTGGGTCGAGCGCCTGCCCCAGGACGCGTTGCGCTCGCGGGGTTTCGACGATGCCGACGCAGCCATGCCGGTGGTGGCGCGGGCGTTCCAGGGCTATCGCTTGTTGCAGGAATACTTCGCCCTGCCCCATCGTTTCCTGTTCGTCGAGTTCGCCGGGCTGGGCCGGGCGGTCAAGCGCTGCGACGGCCAGGAGCTGGAGCTGATCGTGCTGTTCGACCGTCATGAACCGAGCCTGGAGGGCAGCGTCGGCGCGGCGCAGTTCCTGCCGTTCTGCACGCCGGCGATCAACCTGTTCCCCAAGCGCGTGGACCGCATTCACTTGTCAGACCGCGTCAACGAACACCATGTGATCGCCGACCGCACGCGCCCGATGGATTTCGAGATTCACTCATTGAGCGGTATCACCGGCCACGGCACCGGGCCGGAGCAGCCGTTTTTGCCGTTCTATGCAGTGCGTGATCCGTCGCGCTATGGCCGCGACCAGGCTTACTACACCCTGCGCCGCGAACCACGGGTATTGTCCAGCGACCAGCGCCGCAACGGCCCACGCTCCACCTATGTGGGCAGCGAAACCTTCGTCAGCCTGGTGGACAGCCGCCAGGCGCCCTACGGCCACGACTTGCGCCAGTTGGGCGTCACGGCACTGTGCACCAACCGCGACTTGCCGCTGTTCATGAGCGTGGGCAATGGCAAGACCGACTTCACCCTGGCCGACAGCGCCCCGGTATTGTCCGTGCGCTGCGTCGCCGGCCCGAGCCGCCCGCGTGCCAGCCACGCCCATGACGCCAAGGCCTGGCGCCTGATCAGCCAGTTGTCGCTTAACTACCTATCCTTGAGCGAACAGGGCCAGGGTGCCGGCGCCCTGCGTGAACTGCTGCGCCTGTACGGCGACAGCAACGACGCCGCCCTGCAATTACAGATCGAGGGCCTGCGCGAAGTCAGCAGCAAGGCCGTGACTCGGCGCTTGCCGATGCCCGGCCCGATTGTGTTTGGCCGTGGTTTGGAAATCACGCTGGAGTTCGATGAAAACGCGTTTCGCGGTACCGGTGTGTTCCTGCTCGGTGCGGTGCTGGAGCGCTTCCTGGCACGCTACGTGTCGATCAACAGTTTTACCGAGACGGTGATCCGTACCACCGAACGCGGCGAGATCATGCGATGGAAAGCCAAGCCCGGACGACGTCCGACCCTGTGAGTACCCTGGATGCGATGCATCAGGAGCCCTGGGAATATGACTTTTTCCAGGCGCTGCGGCGTATCGAGTGCGAATCGCCGCAGTTGCCGCGCCTGGGCCATTCCCTGCGTCTGGCGGATGACCCGTTGCGCCTCGGGCAACAGGCCGACTGCACCTTCGCCCCGGCCACCTTGGCTGCCGTCGATCCCGGTGGCGACGGCAAGCCGGCACGGCTCGAACAATTCTTCTTCGGCCTGGGCGGCCCCAATGGCCCGCTGCCGTTGCATATCACCGAATACGTACGCGAGCGTCAGCGCAACAACGCCGACAGCACCAGCAAGCAATTCCTGGACGTGTTCCACCACCGCCTGCTGAGCCTGTTCTACCGGGCCTGGGCCGAGGCGCGGCCGACGGTCAGCCACGACCGCCCGGACGATGACTACTGGTCGGCACGCCTCGCCGCCTTGAGTGGTCGCGGCATGCCAAGCCTGCAGAATCAGGGGCTCATCCCGGATACCGCAAAGCTGCATTACAGCGGCCATCTGTCGGCGCAAACCCGCTATCCGGATGGCTTGAAGGCGATCCTCGGCGAATATTTCGGCCTGCCGGTAGCCATCGAGGAGTATGTCGGCCAATGGCTGGAACTTCCCGAGCGCAGCCGCGTGGGTATCAGCGCCAACCAGCTGGGCGTGGACTTTTGCCTGGGCAGCCATGTGTGGGACCGCCAGCATAAATTCCGTATCTGCCTGGGGCCGCTCACGCTGGACGACTACATGAGCATGTTGCCCGGCCAGCAGCCTTTCAACGAGCTGGTGGCGTGGGTGGCCGAGTACCTGGGCCATGAATTGGACTGGGACCTGAACCTGGTTTTGCAACAACCCGAAGTACCGGCGCTGCAACTCAATGGCCAGTTCCGCCTGGGCTTCAACACCTGGCTCGGCCAACCTGGGCATGACGCCAACGACCTAATCCTGGCCCGGCATTACGCCGACCACGCCACCACCTCAAGGAATCCAGAGCATGGGTGAAATCAGTCGCGCCGCACTGTTCGGCAAACTCAACAGCGTGGCCTACAAAGCCATCGAAGCCGCCACCGTGTTCTGCAAGTTGCGGGGCAACCCGTACGTAGAACTGGCCCACTGGTTTCACCAGTTGCTGCAACTGCAGGACTCGGACCTGCACCGCATCATCCGCCATTTCAACGTCGAGCCGGCGCGCCTGGCCCGTGACCTCACAGAAGCCCTGGACCGCCTGCCGCGTGGCTCCACCTCAATCACCGACCTGTCCTCCCATGTGGAGGAAGCGGTAGAGCGCGGCTGGGTCTACGGCAGCCTGATGTTCGGCGAAAGCCAGGTGCGCACCGGCTACCTGGTGCTGGGCATTCTCAAGACGCCAAGCCTGCGCCATGCGCTGCTGGGGTTGTCGGCCGAGTTCGACAAGATCAAGGCCGAAGCCTTGAGCGAGCGCTTTGACGAATACGTCGGTGACTCGCCGGAAAACGCACTGACGGCCAGCGACGGTTTCAATGCCGGCGCCGTGCCGGGCGAAGCCAGCGGTGCGATGGCGCCGAGCGCGATGGGCAAGCAGGAGGCCCTCAAGCGCTTCACCGTCGACCTGACCGAACAGGCGCGCAGCGGCAAGCTCGACCCCATCGTCGGCCGTGACGAAGAGATCCGCCAACTGGTGGATATCCTGATGCGTCGGCGCCAGAACAACCCGATCCTCACCGGTGAAGCCGGGGTGGGCAAGACTGCCGTGGTCGAGGGTTTCGCCCTGCGCATCGTCGCCGGTGACGTGCCGCCAGCCTTGAAAGATGTGGAACTGCGCAGCCTCGACGTGGGCCTGCTGCAAGCCGGCGCGAGCATGAAAGGTGAGTTCGAACAGCGCCTGCGCCAGGTCATCGAAGACGTGCAGGCCTCGCCCAAGCCGATCATCCTGTTTATCGACGAAGCCCATACCCTGGTGGGTGCCGGTGGTGCTGCCGGCACGGGTGACGCGGCCAACCTGCTCAAGCCTGCTCTTGCCCGTGGCACCTTGCGTACCGTGGCGGCTACCACTTGGGCCGAATACAAAAAACACATCGAGAAAGACCCGGCCCTGACCCGTCGCTTCCAGGTGGTGCAGGTTGCCGAACCCTCGGAAGACAAGGCGCTGCTGATGATGCGCGGCGTGGCCTCGACCATGGAAAAACACCACCAGGTGCAGATCCTCGATGAAGCGCTGGAAGCCTCGGTGAAGCTGTCCCACCGCTACATCCCGGCACGCCAGTTGCCGGACAAATCCGTAAGCCTGCTCGACACCGCCTGCGCCCGCGTCGCCATCAGCCTGCACGCGGTGCCGGCCGAAGTGGACGACAGCCGCCGTCGCATCGAGGCCCTGGAAACCGAGCTGCAAATCATCGCCCGCGAACATGCCATCGGCATTTCGATTGGTGCACGCCAAACCAATAGCGAAGCGCTTTTGAGCGCTGAGCGTGAGCGTCTTGCAACGCTGGAAAGCCGCTGGGCCGAAGAGAAAATGCTGGTGGACGAACTGCTCGCCACACGTGCGACCTTGCGTGAACAAGCCGGCGTGGTAGACAGCTCCACCGATAACAACGAGAGCAACGAGCTGCGCGCCCAACTGGTCGACCTGCAACAGCGCCTCACCGCCCTGCAAGGCGAAACCCCGCTGATCCTGCCGACCGTGGATTACCAGGCCGTGGCCTCGGTGGTCGCCGATTGGACTGGCATCCCGGTGGGTCGCATGGCGCGCAACGAACTGGAGACCGTGCTCAACCTCGACCAGCACCTGAAGAAACGCATCATCGGCCAAGACCACGCCCTGCAGATGATCGCCAAGCGTATCCAGACTTCCCGCGCCGGCCTCGACAACCCGAGCAAGCCGATTGGCGTGTTCATGCTCGCCGGCACCTCGGGTGTGGGCAAGACCGAAACCGCCCTGGCCCTGGCCGAAGCCATGTATGGCGGCGAGCAGAACGTGATCACCATCAACATGAGCGAATTCCAGGAAGCCCATACCGTGTCGACCCTCAAGGGTGCGCCACCGGGCTATATCGGCTACGGCGAAGGCGGCGTACTGACCGAAGCCGTGCGGCGCAAACCCTACAGTGTGGTGTTGTTGGACGAGGTGGAAAAAGCCCACCCGGACGTGCATGAGATCTTCTTCCAAGTGTTCGACAAGGGCGTGATGGAGGACGGCGAAGGTCGCGTGATCGACTTCAAGAACACCTTGATCCTGCTGACCACCAACGCGGGTACCGAGCTGATTTCCCAGGTGTGCAAAGACCCGGCAAACATCCCCGAGCCGGAAGAAATCGCCAAGGCCCTGCGCCAGCCGCTGCTGGAGATTTTCCCGCCAGCGTTACTGGGGCGCCTGGTGACGATTCCTTACTACCCGCTCAGCGACGACATGCTCAAGGCGATCACGCGCCTGCAATTGAACCGCATCAAGAAGCGCGTGGAGAGCACCCACAAAGTGGCCTTCGACTACGACGACGCGGTGGTCGACCTGATCGTCTCGCGCTGCACCGAGACCGAAAGCGGCGGACGCATGATCGACACCATCCTCACCAACAGCCTGCTGCCGGACATGAGCCGTGAATTCCTCACGCGCATGCTCGAAGGCAAGGCGCTGGCGGGCGTGCGGATCAGCAGTCGGGATAACGAATTGCACTACGACTTCAGCGATTAACCTGAAGGAACACAGCTCAAATGTGGGAGGGGGCTTGCTCCCGATAGCGGTGCACCAGCCACCTAATATGTCAACTGACACACTGCTATCGGGGGCAAGCCCCCTCCCACATTTGAATTCGGTTTCGTCAGTTATTAAGCAATTTACGGGTTAACCGATGCTATTCAACCAAGCCTCACGCCTGGCCAAGATCACCAGCCCCCTCGGGCCGGATGTGCTGTTGCTCAATGAAATGGGCGGCGGTGAAGAACTGGGCCGGCTGTTCAACTACGAGCTGCAACTGACGTCCCTGGACGCCAACATCGATCTCAACCAGTTGCTCGGCAAGCCGATGAGCGTGGGCCTGCAACTGGCGGACGGCAGCGAGCGGCACTTCCACGGCATCGTCGCCCGTTGCAGCCAGAACATCGACCAAGGGCAGTTCGCCAGTTACCAGGTGACGCTGCGCCCGTGGCTGTGGCTGCTCAGCCGCACGTCCGACTGCCGGATTTTCCAGAACCTGAGCATCCCGCAGATCATCAAGCAGGTGTTCCGCGACCTGGGGTTTTCCGACTTCGAAGACGCCCTGAGCCGGCCGTACCGCGAGTGGGAATACTGCGTGCAGTACCGCGAGACGAGTTTTGATTTCGTCAGCCGCCTGATGGAACAGGAAGGCATCTACTACTTCTTCCGCCATGAACAGGACCGCCATGTGCTGGTGCTGGCCGACGCCTATGGCGCCCACACCACGGTGCCAGGCTACGCGTCGATCCCCTACTACCCCAAGGACGAGCAACAGCGCGAACGCGACCATATGCACAACTGGCACCTGGCGCAGGAGGTGCAGCCGGGTTCGCTGGAGCTCAACGACTACGACTTCCAGCGCCCCAGCGCCAGCATCGACGTACGCTCGGCCATGCCGCGCCCGCACACCGCCGGCGACTACCCGCTGTACGACTACCCTGGCACCTACGTGCAAAGCGCCGACGGCGAACACTACGCGCGCACGCGCATCGAAGCGCTGCAAACCCTGCATGAGCAGATCGAGTTTGCCGGCAATGCGCGGGGCCTGGGCTCAGGCCATCTGTTCAGCCTCACCGGCTTCAGCCGCCAGGACCAGAACCGCGAATACCTGATCGTCGGCTGCCGCTACTACATCGTTCAGGAAAGCCTGGAAAGCGGCGGTGGCTCCGGTTCGGCGCAGTTCGAAAGCAGCCTGACCTGCATCGACGCCCAACAGAGTTTCCGCCCGCTGGCCAACACCCACCGGCCCATCGTCAAAGGCCCGCAGACTGCCTTGGTGGTCGGCCCCAAAGGCGAGGAAATCTGGACCGACCAATACGGCCGCGTGAAGGTGCATTTCTATTGGGACCGTCACGACCAATCCAATGAGAACAGCTCGTGCTGGATTCGCGTGTCGCAGTCCTGGGCCGGCAAGAACTGGGGCTCGATGCAGATCCCACGGATCGGCCAGGAAGTGATCGTCAGCTTCCTCGAAGGCGACCCCGACCGTCCGATCATCACCGGCCGCGTGTACAACGCCGAGCAGACCGTGCCCTACGATTTGCCGGAAAACGCGACCCAGAGCGGCATGAAAAGCCGTTCGAGCAAGGGCGGCACGCCGGCCAACTTCAATGAAATCCGCATGGAGGACAAGAAGGGGCTGGAGCAGCTGTATATCCATGCCGAACGCAATCAGGACATCGTGGTGGAGGTGGATGAAAGCCACTCGGTGGGGCGTGACCGCAACAAGAGCATTGGGCATAACGAGACGGTGACGATTGGGAATAACCGGCTGCGGGTGGTGCGCAACAACGACACCGTGATCGTCGGTGGCGCCAAGTCCGATAGCGCCGCCACGCACTACACCATCGAAGCCGGCGAGAGCATTCGCCTGGTGTGCGGCGACAGTGTGATCGAGCTCAAGGCAGGCGGGGACATCAACCTGACCTGTGGCTCGTTCAACCTGTTTTCCACCGGCAGCAGCAAGATCCAGACGAAGGGCAAACTGGATATCAACCTGGGCAGTGACAAGGGCACCTCCCCCGGCGCCCAAGGTGTGCAAGGCACGATCAAGTCCGCCGTCGAATCAAAATTTCCCGGCACGCCCGGCGCTGGTCAATAACGAGATTTCTTCACCATGAATTACCTGATTAACGAAGCTCAATTCACCCTGCCCGACGCTGAGGTACAAGACACCTCGATCAATATCCTCAAGTTCGCCAAGCTGGGCACCACGCTGGTCGTGAGCCGCAGCCCGCTGGCGGATGGCGAAAGCCTGCAAAGCAATTTCGAAGGCCAACTGAAAAAACTCGAGCAACAGGTCAAGGACCTTCGCTATTCCCCGGCCCAGGCCGTCAAGGTCGGGCCGGCGCAAGACATCGACGCCTTTGAAGTGCAGAACCGCTTCAACAAAGGCACCGACAACATCTACCAGTATCAACTGGCAATGCAGATACCCGGCACCCGCCGCTTGATTGCCCTGAGCTACGTCAAGACCCAGCCCTTGGGCCCTGCGGAGGCGGCTCATTGGACAACGCTCAAAAACACGCTCAATTTTTCTGCTACGCCCTGAGTCGAGCCTGAACAATGAGTGAAGACCTCTGGGCGGCCCGCGAAGGCGACGCGCTGCTACACACCTCGGTAATGGCCGATATTCTCGGCGGTGTACTGGAAGTGGCTGCCTATGCGGCGCTCACTACCGTGGGCTGCCTGGCCGTTGCCGGGGCGGTTTTCCTTGCGACCGGTGCAACCATCGCCACAGGCGGCGTCGCGCTGGTGTTGGTCGTGGGGGCGGTCGTCGGGATCACCGCAGGGCTTACAGGGGCCGACCTGAAAATATCCAGTTGGTGCGAGTCCGCCGCCAACTGGGTGTTCCCGCCGGTGATCGACGCCTTCATCACCAGCGGTTCGGACAACGTCTTCATCAATGGCAAAAAAGCCGCCCGCGCCGCTGGCAAGATGACGGCTGTACCCGTCGCGCCCAGCGAGCCGCCGGCACCCAGCTTCCTGGACATGGCAGGCGAGTTTTTCTCACAGATGTGGCGCCCGACCGTCGCCTCCCCCGCTCCCGGCACAGAGCCTTGCCCACTGGACACCGTGGCATGCACCAAGCACCCACCGATGCCGCTGCAGTTCATTGCCGAGGGTTCCAGCTCGGTGTTTATCAATGGGCAGCCTGCAGCGCGCAGCGGTGATCGCAGTACCTGTGACGCGAAGATTGGTACGGCCGAAGGGCTGATTTCGCCGGATGTTCGCATCGGCGGCGAGACCATTGTCGTTCAGGAGATTCGCAGCGGGAAAACGCCCGGGGTGGGTCTGGCGATTGCCGTGGTGATGGCGTTGCGGGGCAACCTGAAATGTTTCTGGACCAAGCTGCCGTGCATGATCGGCAGTGCGCTGGTGGGAGGGGCGATCTCTTATGGGACTGCCAAGGTTACCTCGGCACTCAAGAGCGCCATGAATGGTTCGCCCAATCCGGTGCACAGCGCGACGGGGGCCAAGGTCCTGGGCGAAGAGGAGGAGCTGGACTTCATCCTGCCCGGGCTGCTCAACATCGTATGGCAGCGCTTTTACAGCAGCCTCGATGCTCGCCAGCATGGGCTTTTTGGTGCGGGATGGAGTGTCGGCTATGAAGTGGCGGTAGAGACTGATGCCGATGAAAACCTGACTTATATCGATGAGCAAGGGCGCCGTCTGGAGATAGGTTACATCCCCTTGTCCGGCGGAGCATTCGATCCGGGCGAAGGCCTTGCGGTCAGGCGCAGTGGCGACGGCGCGGTATTGATCGAGAGTATCGACGGCCTGTATCGGCTCTTCGAAACCGACCCGCTGAACAGCTCGCGGATGCGTTTGCAACTGTTGGGTGATCGTAACGAAGGGCGGATCTTCCTTGACTATGACAGTCAGGGGCGACTGTATCGCCTGCGCGACACCCATGACTTGATGCATGTTGAACTGAACTACTCGGCTGAACACCCAAGGCGCGTGAGCCACATCGAACGGCGTTACCTGCGCCAGGACCATTTCGATGCGCGTAGCGACGTGCTCGTCAGTTATCGCTATGACAGCAATGGCGATCTTGCCGAGGTCTTGGACGCACAAGGCACAATCCTTCGACGCTTTGCCTACGACAGCGGCAGGCGCATGGCCGAGCACCAATTGCCGAGTGGTTTGCGCTGCTTTTACCAATGGGCTGAAGTACCTGGGCCAGACGGCCCGGAATGGCGCGTCAGTCGGTACTGGACCGACGCGGGCGATGAATACAGCTTCGATTACGATCTGGACGCCGGCATTACCCGGGTGACCGATGGCTTGATGCGGGTCAGCACGCGGCATTGGAACCCGCAGTTCCAGATCACTCGCTACGTCGATAACCTGGGCCATGCATGGCAATTCGATTGGAACGAAAACCGTCAATTGGTGGGCGCGATCGACCCGAAAAACGGCCAGTGGCACTTCAACTATGACGAGCCGGGAAACCTGAGTGCCGTGATCGACCCACTGGGCAGGGCTCGCGGCACGCAGTGGCTGGAGCACTGGGCATTGCCTCAGGTGGAAACCGATCCTGCGGGCAACAGTTGGCGCTATCGCTACGACCAGCGTGGCAACTGCATCGAGGAAGTCGACCCACTGGGCAACCGTACCCGTTACGTCTATGACGGTTTCGGTCAGCCGGTGCAAATCATCGATGCCACAGAAAAAACCAGAACGCTGCATTGGAACGAATGGAGCCAGCTGGTCGAAGAAGTGGATTGCTCAGGTTATCCGACACGTTATCAGTACGACGCGTTTGGCAATCTGGTGGTGCAGACCAATGCCGAAGGCGAATCGGTGCGCTACCGGTACGGCCCTCAGGGGCTGCTCTTGGAGTGCCAGCTACCAGATGGTCGCGTGGAACAGTTTCAACGTAGCACCAGCGGTTATCTGACGGCCTATATCGACCCTGCTGGTAGCACCACGCGCTATGCCTATGACGTACGCGGCCTGGTCAAACAACGCTGGGATGCACATAACCGCACGGTCTTGTTCGATCACGATGCCTACGGGCGACTGCGCAAGTTGACCAACGAGAACGGTGAAAGCTATCGCTTCGAATGGGACGCAGCCGACCGCATGGTGCAGCAGCAGGATCTGGATCAAAGCCGGCGCTGTTACACCTATGATCCGCTGGATGATGTGGTAGCCGTGGACCATCTGCCGGGAACGGAAGGCGAACCGGTAGCCCCGTTGTCACACCAGTTCCAGCGAGATCCAGTTGGACGCCTGGTCAGCAAAGTCACCGAGGACGGCACCACCGTCTACGAGCACGATATGAACGACCAGCTGGTCGGTGTCACGCTCACGGCGCGTGATGGTAGTGAGCAATCACTCGGTTTCAGCTATGACGCCCTCGGCCAGCTCCTTGAGGAACAAAGCTCGGCAGGAACTGTGCAGCATCGGTACGACGAACTGGGGAACCTGATTCAAACCGGTTTGCCCGACGGTCGATGGCTGAACCGCCTGTACTACGGCAGCGGCCATCTGCATCAGTTGAATCTCGATGGAAAGGTCATCAGCGACTTCGAACGCGACCGCTTGCATCGTGAAGTACAACGTACTCAGGGCCAACTCAAGACGAGTACTGCCTATGATCGAAGTGGGAGGGTCCGCGCGCGTCAGCGCCGCAGCATCGACCAGCCGTGGCAGTTGCCGCCTTTGGTCGAGACCGATTACAGCTACGACCCCAGCGACAATCTGATCGGCCGTCGTCGAACTGACCGTCAAGAGCACCTGGGCTACGACAGTACGGGCCGTATTCTTGCGAGCCATCAGGTGGGGCACAGCGAAACCTACGCTTACGATGCTGCAGCCAATTTGCTCGACAACCCAGTCCAAGGGGGCTTGGTGCGGCATAACCGGCTGCTCACGTATCAGGACAAACGTTACAAGTACGACGCCCTTGGGCGAATGATTGAAAAGCGCAGTGCCGTTCGTGGTTTGCAGCGTTTTGTTTACGACGCCGAAAGTCGGCTTGTGGAAGTGCGCAATGAAAACGGCAGCGTGGTCAGGATGACCTATGACCCACTGGGGCGACGCATCGCAAAAACCGAGCATGCCGCCGATGGTCACCCACTCGGCGTGACTCGATTCACCTGGGATGGCTTACGCCTGTTGCAGGAACATAAACATAGCCAGACTAGCCTCTACATTTACCAAGACTATGGCTACGAACCCCTTGCCCGCGTTGACGGGACTGGGCCATTGCAGAAAATCCGCTACTACCATAACGACCTCAACGGCTTGCCGGAGCAGCTCACCGAGGCTGATGGTCATGATGTTTGGCATGCGACTTATCAGGTGTGGGGTAATACGCAAGAGGAAGTGCGCGAAGCGTATTTTCTTGAAGAGCAGAACCTGCGTTTTCAGGGGCAGTATCTGGACCGGGAGACGGGGCTGCATTTCAATACGTTGAGGTTCTATGATCCAGATGTAGGGCGGTTCACGACGCCGGATCCGATCAGCTTGGCGGGGGGCCTCAACGCTTACGCTTATGCGTCCAACCCACAAGGCTATATAGACCCGCTGGGTTTAAAATGCTCCAGTTTTGCTAAGAATCCTAAGCAAGCCCACGCCCAGATTAAAAGCAAATGGGGACATACGATGTCAAAACAGGAGATGAAAGAGCTGCAGAATACTATCAATAGGATCAAGCTAAGGCAGCCTCGTTATTCTAACGACGGCACACCTTTCAGTAACTCACATACCATTGGTAATCCCAACAGCCAACGATTAAATACAGGAAGTGGGCCCTACCAAGAGTGGACGGTAAAAACACCGACCGTTGGAAACAATGGTGCTAGGCGCATTGTAGTGGATAAGAAAACCGGACAAGCCTATTACTCCCACGATCACTACGACTCATTCATGGAAATCGATCTTGGAGGCTGGAAGTAATGAACATTAAAACAACCGTTGAGCTGGATTTTTCCACAATAAAAGAAGTCGATGAGCTTTATCAGACTCTTGCAGAAAAGTTCGGATTCCCTACCGGCTACGGCAAAAACGTCGATGCAATCATTGATTGTCTTTTTGGTTTACGCTACCCCGAAGAAGGCATGACAAAGTTAAGCATTGATACGAATGAAAAAATAATAATCCAGACAAAAAACATTAGCGGCGCCCAGCAGAACCTGAGAGATACGCTGATATTTATTGTTGAATTCGTAAACTACAAATGCGCATTCAAAGAAACGCCCGCGTCTATCCTGTTACTGCTTGGGCGCTAAAGCCTCATTCAAAAATGGGCATACACCGAATCAGCGCACCTATTAAAAATCATCAAAGATGCACGCATTAGCTAAAGGTTCAAAAGAGTGAAAACAAGCTGTCGCGGATAACAGAATGGCGATGGCAAATGGAGAAAAATTTCAGGTAAAAGTTAAATCAAGCTCAGACGCGAAGGTTTTTTGAAAGAGTCACAAGGCAACATGAACCGTTATATAGCTCATACTCAAAGTGCTCGTGCCGACGGCGTTGCAAAATACCCGAAAGGCTACGAACAACATATAGCCCCAGAGGGCGGCTTTGGGGACACGCCTCATATCAAGTGGTACAACAATGGAGGGGACGGTCATATTTTTATGACGCCCCAAACCAACATGAAAAATAGTTACACCTTTAATAAACTCAATAAAATTGAATTGAGCCCGGATAAAAACAAGGAACACATACACTCACTTATGCTAAAAGCTACATTATCGGGAGAGATAATCGAAACCTTCGACTCACTTGCAGATCTGAGAGCTCATCTGAGCTCAGATCTCTACTACATTGCACACAACCTCGTTGTACGCAAAGGAAAAAATTATATTTAAAGGGGAGCTATATAAAGCAACACTAAATGACCTTCTCGACTTTCTTGGCGAATCTATAAAACATAAAGACTGAAGAGAACTATTAATCTCTCCCGTTAAAGCGTATCCCAATAGCAAAGTTTTTTACTGTACAAAAGATGCGCTTTATATGTACGCAGCAGAGTAAAATGGAACAACGTCATGTAGATTTATGGTCCTCAGAAATATAAAATAAATCTGCCACCTTTACCTTCGCTCGGAACTCAGAAAGGAAGCGCTAGACCCCACCTCCGCCCTAAATAAGATTTTGTGGGAAGGGGACGAATTTATTTAATCCGATAAGTTACGAAGCAACGCCGCATATGGGAACAAATTCACTGGATGCTTTTCAAGAACGGAAAGGAAGGGCAAGGGGGGGGGCAGATTTATCTAACTAAAATAGATCTACCCCTTGCTTAAAGTTTTACTTTTATCCTGCCTTTTGATTCTGAATAATTTTCAGCAATTCTACCTTTTTATCGATATAAGCCTGGCGCTTTTCAATATTATCCATCCGAGATTGCTCAGTTGGTGCTTCTGATGATTCAGGAGCAACATACGGTTTGTAGACAATTCCGAAACGCTCAGCGAGTTCTGGCATTTGCTTTTCTATTTCATTCAGCGTCTTCTCAAGATTGGTCAAGCGCCCTTCTGTATCAGTAGGCGCATCATCGCTCGGCTTCACCGCCTTCGCGTCGGCCCCTAAACCGAGAAAAATAAACAGGTTGGACGTTGCCTCATTTTTTATTTCAGCGCCTTTAAGCCGAGCATCCATTTTTTGCGCTTCTGTCGCGTTAGGATCCACGGTTCCTATCGTGCCATCTGCGTTCACTACTGGCGCTCCAGGCATTTCAGAGTGTGCTGTAAGTTTGCTCTGGAAGTAACTGGACGCGAATTGATTTCCCACAGTGAAGGGGCTGGCGACCATGTTGTTTGCCCCGGCGGTTATAAAAGCATTACGTATAGTATCGACTACTGATGGAGGTGCTGCTGGTAAGCTCTGTGGCTGGCTGACAATATTTTGCGCGGCATTCACGCTACTGCTCGGACTGTTCGGCGCAGCCGTTGGCTTAGGTGCAGGTGCGCTAGGCGCCTTGGATGTGCCAGGCGCATTAGTTGTAGGCGACTTAGTCTTGCTAGACGCCTTAGACGTGCTAGACGCCTTAGAAGTGCTAGACGTCGTGGACCCGCCAGATGTCTTTGACCCGCCAGATGTCCTGGACCCGCCAGACGTCCTGGACCCACCCGACGTCCTGGATGAGCCAAAAAAGTTAAATTTGCCGCCGCCACTCCCCCCTCTGGCTTTTAGTTGCTCGGGCTCTCCCGGGCCCAGCCTATCAACAACAGCATCATCTGCTCGCTTGTTTTTTGCATTGATCTCCTCAGGCGTTGCTGCAGGGTATTTGAATACCTTCTCGTTAGCCAAACTGGCTTCAGGTGCAACGCTCGAACTGTCTGCCGCTGCTCCAGCATCCCCTGGAGCCGATGAAGCAACTGCTTGCGTCTTTTTTTCCTGGGGTAACGGGTTGGAATAGGGAGTAATAGGCTGATCAACTTTCATATATACACCTCTAAAAATGAGTTTAGAGAGCGTTCCCTGCTGTCTCGCGCTATAGGTGACAATTGCTTAGATATGGTTCCAAATCGAATGAACAATTTACATAACCCAACCTACTTTCGACTTGATACAGCCCCTACAGTGACTGTTCACAACAATGCAATAGGCAACTACTTTTATTCCGCGAGCAATCTTTTTCGCACCCAACAAAAATGGGCACCCGACCTAGTCGGCATGCCCATTCTTTTACCGCCCGCCTTCCTTCGAGACGGCCTCGCTTACTTACGGGTTGACGCTGTCTTTGAGCGACTTGCCCGGCTTGAATGCTACGGTGTTGCTGGCCTTGATTTTCACCGGCTCACCGGTTTGCGGGTTCTTGCCGGTACGGGCGCCGCGGTGGCGTTGCAGGAAGGTGCCGAAGCCCACCAGGGTGACGCTGTCCTTGCGATGCAGGGCGCCGGTGATTTCTTCGAGAACGGCGTTGAGGACGCGGTTAGCCTGTTCTTTGGTGAGGTCTGCTTTTTCAGCGATGGCGGCTGCGAGATCTGGTTTACGCATATAAAGCCTCTTTGACGGTTTTTTGTTGTTATGTCCGTGCTGCTCTCTGGTGGAGCAGCGCCCAAGGCGCCGCAGGCTCTACTCTGCGGCAGACGGGAGTGAGGATGGCACGCCCTCAGACGCCGCGCCAGTCTCGCGGCGACCTTTCTCGAGGTAAGAACATGCTGATTCCGACAGAACGACCGGTATTTACGCCAGCAAAGGTGGAAGTTCTTTGTTCAAGGCCAGTTTTTCCATGACAGCGCTGCCGGTCAGCGCGTAGCCCAGCAGGTGGCCGCTGGCGTCACGGCACAGGGCCTTGATGTCGGCGCCCTGCCCTTCGACGCTCCATACGCCTTCAGTGCCCCGTGGGGCAGGTGATACCACCAGCGGGCAGATCGGGGTTTTCACCGTGATCGGCATCGGCCCATAGCTCACCGCCGTAGCATTGCCGGCCAGGGTTTGGGCGAGGGCGCGGGCGCAACTCATCAGCGGCATCACGTACAGCAGGTTCAGGCCATCGACTTCGGCGCAGTCGCCCAAGGCGTAGATATTGGCGTGGGAGGTCTTGAGGTGGCGATCCACCATGATCCCGCGATTGATTTGCAGGCCGGCCGCCGCGGCCAGGTCTACGCGAGGGCGCAGGCCGATGGCGGAGACCACCAGGTCGCAGTGGATCACTTCACCGTCCGACAGGTGGGCTTCCAGGCCGTCAGCCGTGCGTTGCAGGCGATTGAGCACCGGGCCCAAGTGGAAACGCGCGCCGATGCCTTCCAGCCCGGCTTGCACCGCTGCGGCCGCCGCCGGGTGCAGCAGGGTCGGCATGACTTGTTCGCACGGCGCGACCAGGTCGATTTCATAGCCGCCGAGGATCAGGTCGTTGGCAAATTCGCAGCCGATCAAGCCAGCGCCGAGCAGCAGCACGCGTCGCTTGCCGGCAGCAGCGGCACGGAAGCGCGCGTAGTCTTCGAGGTCATTGATCGGGAAAATCAGTTCCGCGGCATCGCCTTCGACCGGTACACGCACGGTTTCTGCGCCCCAGGCCAGGACCAGGTCGCGGTAGGCCACCGCTTCCTCGCCGATCCACAGGCGCTTGTGGCCCGGGTCGATGCCGCTGATGCGCGTGTGGGTGCGCACCTCGGCCTTGAGTTGCTCGGCCATGGCGCCGGGTTCAGCCATGCTCAGGCCATCGGCTTCCTTGTTCTTGCCAAAGCCGGTGGAGAGCATGGGCTTGGAGTAGGAGCGCCCGTCATCCGCGGTGATCAGTAGCAATGGGGTCTCGCTGTCGAGCTTGCGAAACTCCCGGGCCACGTTGTAACCGGCCAATCCTGTGCCGATGATCACGACAGGTGCGTTCATTCCTTTCTCCTTGTAGTACGTGTCTTAAACTAAGAATTAACCGATTTCGATCATTTCGAAATCCATTTTGCCTACACCGCAGTCCGGGCATAGCCAGTCTTCAGGGACGTCTTGCCACAGGGTGCCCGGCGCGATTCCGTCATCCGGCCAACCGTCTTTTTCGTCATAGATCAGGCCGCAGACTACACATTGCCACTTCTTCATTACTTGCTTCCTCAGGGTCCAGGCGTCTTGGCCGGCGGTCGATGGATCCAGCGTTGCCGCACGGCTCAGGGCGTTTTGTACTGATCGGGGCCGGCAGATGCAAGCACGATCGACGCAAACGGCCGGTTTGGCGCGGCAAAAGATCAGGGGTCATGGTAAGCTCGCCGCCTCTTTTGCTGCCAATACTGACTCACCGTGCCGCATTCAATCGCCCGTCCTGATGCTTGCCAATGGCTGACCCAGAGCCTTCTGATTCCTGCGCCCACACCCTTGACCGTCAATTGGCTGTTTGACGAAGGTTCGCTGACACGACGGCTGACGTGGCTGTCCAACGACGGTTTCAGCGTGACGCCGCTATTCGAAGGCTGGCAGCCGCTGCGCGACGATGAATGCGCCGCCTTGGAGCTGGCCCCCGCCAGTATCGGCTGGGTGCGCGAAGTGTATTTGCGCGGGCATGGCCAGCCGTGGGTGTTCGCCCGCAGCGTGGCGGCCCGCAGTGCGTTGCAGGGCGACGGGCTGCACATGGACGAGCTCGGCAGCCGTTCGTTGGGCGAGTTGCTGTTCTGCGACCGCGCCTTTACCCGCCAGGCTATCGAGGTGTGTCACTACCCTCGCCCATGGCTGCCGACAGCCGACCAAACCGATAATTTGTGGGCGCGCCGCTCACGCTTCGACCGCGGGTCGCTGAGCGTACTGGTAGCGGAAGTCTTCCTGCCGAGTTTCTGGCACGCGCTGCATGACCATCCGGAGAACTGCTGATGTACCAACGTCTGCTCAAGTCCTTGAACCGCGTGAACCCCAGGGCCTGGGATTTCATTCAGTTGACGCGCATGGACAAGCCCATCGGCATCTACCTGCTGCTGTGGCCGACGCTGTGGGCACTGTGGATCGCCGGCAAGGGTTCGCCGTCCCTGCTTAATATTGTGATTTTCGTACTCGGCGTGGTGCTGACCCGGGCCGGTGGCTGTGTGATCAATGATTGGGCCGACCGCAAGGTGGATGGCCATGTGAAGCGCACCGAGCAACGCCCACTGGTGAGCGGCAAGATCAGCTCGAAAGAAGCATTGGTGTTTTTTGCCGTGCTGATGGGTATCAGTTTCCTGCTGGTGCTGCTGACCAACGCCACCACTATCTTGCTGTCCCTGGGCGGCCTGGCGCTGGCGGCCAGCTACCCGTTCATGAAGCGCTATACCTATTACCCGCAGGTGGTATTGGGAGCGGCGTTTTCCTGGGGCATGCCGATGGCGTTTACCGCTGAGACCGGCCATTTACCTGCCACGGCGTGGCTGCTGTATATCGCCAATCTGTTATGGACCGTGGGCTACGACACTTATTACGCGATGACGGACCGTGATGACGACTTGAAGATCGGGGTGAAGTCCACCGCCATTCTATTTGGCGATGCTGATCGCGTGATCATCCTCACGCTGCAAGGGCTGTCACTGGTGTGCCTGTTGCTGGCGGGTGCGCGGTTTGAGCTGGGCGGTTGGTTCCAACTGGGGCTGCTGGCGGCGGCGGGCTGCTTTGCCTGGGAATTCTGGTATACCCGGGACAGGGACCGCCTGAAGTGCTTCAAGGCGTTTTTGCACAACCATTGGGCCGGGTTGGCGATTTTTATCGGGATTGTGGTGGATTACGCGGTTCGCTGAAGGCCGTTTTTTGTGGTGATTGACCTGGCGCCTTCGGGAGCAAGCCCCCTCCCACACTTGAATGTATTCACACATCAAAATGTGGGAGGGGGCTTGCTCCCGATGATTTTCAGCAGCGCCGCACAGTCACGGCTTGATCACATGCCAGGCGCCACCCTTGCCATCCCCGGTCTTGTCACCGGTCTTCTTGTCGTCCTTGTAGGTGTAGACCGGCTTGCCTTTGTAAGCCCATTGGCTGGTCTGGTCGTCACGGGTGATGACCTTCCAGTCGCCCGTCGCAATGTCGGTGGACTCGGCCTTCAACGGCGGCCAATTGGTCGCACATTGTTCCTTGCACACTGACTCGCCATCGGCATCCTTATCAAAGGTGTAGAGCGTCATGCCCTTGTGGTCCACCAAAATCCCGTCTTTGGTCATCGCCGGCTCTGCCGCAAACGCCAGGGTCGGCAGCGTCAACGCCGCCGTAACCAGCAGGGCTTTCCAGGAAAAAGTACTTTGAGTCATCGGAACCTTCCTTTTGTGGTTGTCAGGATTCGGACCCAAAGGGTAGTCCAGAGTGCCGCGAATTGCCCAAGCGACTAAATTACTGTCACACGACTGCAATAATTCCGTTATCTAATGCGGCGCAAGACAGTTAAATGACAAGAGGATTGAGCATGGTTGGCAGGAGCATTCTGATCGTTGACGACGAAGCGCCCATTCGCGAGATGATCGCCGTTGCGTTGGAAATGGCCGGCTATGACTGCCTGGAGGCGGAGAACTCCCAGCAGGCCCACGCCATTATCGTCGACCGCAAGCCGGACCTGATCCTGCTCGACTGGATGCTGCCCGGCACCTCGGGCATCGAGCTGGCCCGCCGCCTCAAGCGTGACGAGCTGACCGGGGATATCCCGATCATCATGCTCACCGCCAAGGGCGAAGAGGACAACAAGATCCAGGGCCTGGAGGTCGGCGCCGATGACTACATCACCAAGCCGTTTTCCCCACGGGAACTGGTCGCACGTCTGAAAGCCGTGTTGCGCCGTGCCGGCCCGACCGATGGCGAGGCGCCTATCGAGGTCGGCGGCCTGCTGCTGGACCCGATCAGCCACCGTGTGACCATCGACGGCAAGCCCGCCGAGATGGGCCCGACCGAATACCGCCTGCTGCAATTTTTCATGACCCACCAGGAACGCGCCTACACCCGTGGCCAACTCCTGGACCAGGTGTGGGGCGGTAATGTTTATGTGGAAGAGCGTACCGTCGACGTGCATATCCGCCGCCTGCGCAAAGCCTTGGGCGATGCGTACGAGAATCTGGTACAAACCGTGCGCGGCACCGGCTATCGGTTTTCCACCAAAGGTTGAGCCAGTCCCATTCCTCCCTTAACAGCTGACAAGGACGCATGTTTAAGTGAACCAGAACTGGCATGGCACCCTGATCCGCCACATGCTCCTGCTGATCACCGGCTGCCTGCTGGTAGGCCTGGTCAGCGGCTATTACGGCTGGAGCCTGGCCGTCGGCATTGCCCTGTACCTGGGCTGGACCCTCAAGCAATTACTGCGCCTGCATGACTGGCTGCGCCAGCACAAACCCGACGAAGCACCGCCCGATGGCTACGGCCTGTGGGGCGAGGTGTTCGACAGCATCTACCACCTGCAGCGCCGCGACCAACGGGTACGCGGGCGCCTGCAAGCGGTGATCGACCGGGTGCAGGAATCCACCGCCGCGCTTAAAGACGCAGTGATCATGCTCGACAGCGACGGCAACCTCGAGTGGTGGAACCGCGCCGCCGAGACCCTGCTGGGCCTCAAGACCCCCCAGGACAGCGGCCAACCGGTGACCAACCTGGTGCGCCATCCGCGCTTCAAGGAATACTTCGAGCAGGAAAACTACGAAGAAGCCCTGGAAATCCCCTCGCCCACCAATGACCGCGTGCGCATCCAGCTGTACCTGACGCGCTACGGCAACAACGAGCACTTGATGCTGGTGCGCGACGTGACCCGCATCCATCAGTTAGAACAGATGCGCAAAGACTTCGTCGCCAACGTCTCCCACGAGCTGCGCACGCCGTTGACGGTGATTTGCGGCTACCTGGAGACGCTGCTGGACAACGTCGACGAGATCAACCCGCGCTGGAGCCGTGCCCTGCAGCAGATGCAACAGCAAGGCTCACGCATGCAGACCCTGCTCAACGACCTGCTGTTGCTGGCCAAGCTTGAGGCCACCGATTACCCCTCGGACAACCACCCGGTGGCGGTGCAAAGCCTGCTGCAGACCATTAAGAACGACGCCCAGGCCCTCTCCGGTGAGCGCGGCCAGCAGATCACCCTGGAAGCCGACACACAGGTGCTGCTCAAGGGCAGCGAGGGCGAGTTGCGCAGTGCGTTTTCCAACCTGGTGTTCAACGCGGTGAAGTACACCCAGGACAAGGGCAATATCCGTATCCGCTGGTGGGCCGACGAGCACGGCGCGCACTTGAGCGTGCAGGACTCTGGCATCGGCATCGACACCAAGCACTTGCCGCGCCTGACCGAACGCTTCTACCGCGTCGACTCCAGCCGCAACTCCAACACCGGCGGCACCGGGCTCGGCCTGGCCATCGTCAAGCATGTGCTGTTGCGCCATCGGGCACGCCTGGAAATCAGCAGCGTGCTAGGGCATGGCAGTACGTTTACCTGCCATTTCCCGACAACGCAGGTAACTCGTTCGCGGGTGATCGGCACAGATGAATAACTTGAAAACGACGCTGAGCTAAGGGTGGGAGCGGGCTTGCTCGCGAAGGCTGTGGGCCAGCTATGAATGTGTTGACTGACCCACCGAATTCGCGAGCAAGCCCGCTCCCACATTGGACTTGCAGCGTTTCCAAGAACGTATTCCTTGCCCCGCCCGGCAGCGGGCACTAGGCAAGCGCCCCATCAGCCGCTACATTGCCCGACTTGCGCCTGCCTTTCAGGCCCACCTGTCACCCCTTTTTGAACACACGGAACCCGCAAAACCCCATCATGGACCCTTCCCCTGGCATCACCGTCGCCACACTCTTCGCCGATTTCGGCATGATTCTTTTTGCACTGATCCTGGTACTGCTCAACGGTTTCTTCGTTGCGGCGGAATTCGCCATGGTCAAACTGCGCGCCACCCGGGTCGAGGCCATCGCCCACAAGAACGGCTGGCGCGGGCAGATCCTGCGCACCGTGCACAGCCAGCTCGACGCTTACCTGTCGGCCTGCCAGCTGGGTATCACCCTGGCTTCCCTGGGCCTGGGCTGGGTCGGTGAGCCGGCCTTTGCGCACATCCTCGAACCCATGCTGGGCGCCATCGGCGTGCAGTCGCCGGAAGTGATCAAGGGCGTGTCGTTCTTTGCCGCCTTCTTCGTGATTTCCTACCTGCACATCGTGGTCGGTGAGCTGGCGCCCAAGTCCTGGGCGATTCGCAAGCCTGAACTGCTGTCGCTGTGGACGGCGGTGCCGCTGTATCTGTTCTACTGGGCGATGTACCCGGCCATCTACCTGCTCAACGCCAGTGCCAACGCTATCCTGCGCATCGCCGGCCAGGGCGAACCTGGCCCGCACCATGAGCACCATTACAGCCGCGAAGAACTCAAGCTGATCCTGCACTCCAGCCGTGGCCAGGACCCAAGCGACCAAGGCATGCGTGTACTGGCTTCGGCGGTGGAAATGGGCGAGCTGGAAGTGGTCGACTGGGCCAACTCCCGGGAAGACCTGGTGACTCTGGACTTCAATGCCCCACTCAAGGAAATCCTCGCACTGTTCCGTCGCCACAAATTCAGCCGTTACCCGGTGTATGACGCGGTACGCAATGAGTTTGTCGGCCTGCTGCACATCAAGGATCTACTGCTGGAACTGGCTGCCCTGGACCATATCCCCGAATCGTTCAACCTGGCTGAACTGACCCGCCCGCTGGAGCGCGTTTCGCGGCATATGCCGTTGTCGCAGTTGCTGGAGCAGTTCCGCAAAGGCGGCGCACACTTCGCTCTGGTGGAGGAAGCCGACGGCAAGATCATCGGCTACCTGACCATGGAAGACGTGCTGGAAGTGCTGGTGGGCGATATCCAGGACGAACATCGCAAGGCCGAACGCGGCATCCTCGCCTACCAGCCCGGCAAATTGCTGGTGCGTGGCGACACGCCGTTGTTCAAGGTCGAACGCCTGTTGGGCGTCGACCTGGACCACATCGAAGCCGAAACCCTGGCCGGCCTGATCTACGACACCCTCAAGCGCGTGCCGGAGGAGGAAGAAGTGCTGGAGGTTGAAGGCCTGCGGATCATCATCAAGAAGATGAAAGGGCCGAAGATCGTGTTGGCCAAGGTCTTGCTGCTGGACTGACCCTCACTTGCCCAATGCAAAATTGGGCAATGTCCCGACCGGCAGGTTGAACTCGTAAGGGATCGACACCAGCCCCGCCTCGGTGGCGCGCTGCACCACGAAGTGCAGGTGTGGCCCGCTGCTGTTGCCGGTATTGCCCGACAGCGCCAGCGGGCTTCCCACCGCTACACGCTGCCCTGCCCGGACGCTGACCGAACCTTGCTTGAGGTGCAGGTACACACCCTGGGTGCCGTCATCGTGCTGTACCCGCACAAAATTCCCCGACGGATCAGGGCCACGTCCCAGTTGGTCATTGCCGATCTTCACTACCACCCCGGCCCGCGCGGCAATGACTGGCGTACCTTCAGGCATGGCGATATCCATGGCGTAGCGGCTCTTGGCATCGGTATGGCTGAAACTGCCGTTGGGGCCTTGGGTCAGGCGGAACGGGCCGCCTCGCCAAGGCAACGGGTAGCGATAGGCTTGCTTCGTAGTGGGCACATCCAGCACCGGCCGCCTCACCCGCTCGACCCTGCGCTCCTGGATCACAAACGCCTGGGCGCCCGGGGTTTGCCGGTCGCTGAAAAACACCACGCCATTGGCATCGGTGGATTTGTAGAGGGTCATGGCCTGGGTCAAGGTGGCGACCGAGACCAGCACGCAGGACAGCAATAGGCGAAGGAGCATGGTGCGAACCTGCCGGGGTGACTGAACGGCAGGCTAGCAGCAGATCATGACAGCCCTATGCAGGCAGGGCGTTAAAACAGATATCCACATTCATCTGGGCGGCAGCCGAAAGATTGACCAATGCATCAAGAGAACACTTATCGATCTTGCCGTTGAGCACATCGTTCAGGCGAGGCTGACTGATACCCAGCCTTTGCGCCGCATCCTTCTGGGAAAGCTCCCAACCGCGAATGGTGTTGCACAACTCCAACAGCAACTTTGAGCGAAGGCGCATATTGGCGGCTTGCGCAGGCGTGTCCTCCAGAGCATCCCACACACAGTTGAAACGCTCGGAATGTAACTTTTGATTTGTCATGGGCTTAACCTAATTCCTGCAATCTGGCGCGAGCCAGTTCGATATCCCGCCCTTCGGTTTTCTGTGTGGTCTTGCGCAACGCGTGCAGCACGTAGACAGCTTCCGGCCGATTGACCACATAGAACACTCGAAACGCTCCCGATTCCTCAGTGATCCGGATCTCCTTGACGCCCCTCCCGATTGTTTTCATCGGCTTGCAATCAAAGGGCTGTTCACCCCGTTGCAAGAGATCCAACTGAAAACCGGCTGCCCTTCGGGCGTCGAGAGGAAAATCCTTGAGATCCTTGAGCGAGCTTCCTAGAAACACCACATCCTTGTGCCTTGGCATTGGCTTCTCCTTTCCTGGAAAGAAAAAGCGTAATCGACGATTCAGCCGAAAGCAGTGCAGGTTTGTTTCAAGGCATAGCAACGACTCGAGACCACTGAAGCCTTATCGAGAGACTATATCGAAACAGATATAAATCAAGCCATCTGACGGGAATCAGATGCTCGGTCAATTTCCGCTATTCAGGCGATCAAGCACCCGGCACAAAATGCTTCTGCGCCGTACCGCGCGCAATCAGCCGCGAGATGTAGTCCAGCTTCTGTGCATCCTGGTCGATAAAGCGGAAGGTCAGTTGCAGCCAGTCGCTGTCGGGCTTGGGCTCGTAGGCAACGATGGCGTGCAGGTAGCCGTTGAGGCGCGCGACTTCGGCGTTGTCGCCCTGCTCAAGGTCGAGCACGGCGCTTTCGAGTACTTGGGGCAGGACTTCGCCGCGCCGCACCACCAGCAGCGCTTCCTTGATGCTCAGGGCCTTGATGACGCATTGCTGGGTGCCACTGGAGAGGCGCAACTGGCCCTGGCCGCGACCGCCCGCAGGCGTGGCCGCAGGTGCCGCTACAGGTGGACTATTGAGCAGGCCCTTGCTTGGCGCGGCCGCCACGGGGGCCGGCTTGACCGCTTCGGGCTTGCCGCCGGTCAGGGCGCTCAGGGAGTCGTTACCAAAGGCCGAGTTCATCTTGGTCGGCGCGCTGGCGATCAGTGCATCGAGACGACCGATCTTGTGCAGGGCCTGCTTGACCTTGTTCAGCAACTGCTCGTTGGTAAACGGCTTGCTGACGTAGCCGGAAACACCGGCCTGGATCGCCTGCACCACGTTTTCCTTGTCGCCACGGCTGGTCACCATCACGAACGGCATAGCCTTCAGGTGGGCTTGCTCGCGGCACCAGGTCAACAGTTCGAGGCCAGACATCTCCGGCATTTCCCAGTCACACAGCACCAGGTCGAAGGTTTCGCGCATCAGGATGGATTGCGCCTTTTTGCCGTTCACCGCGTCTTCGATCTTGATCCCGGGGAAGTAATTGCGCAGGCACTTCTTCACCAGGTCGCGAATAAACGAGGCGTCATCCACCACCAATACACTGACTTTACTCATCGACCCTTCATCCTATAAAAACTCGGCATGCAAAACGCCTGACTGATGGCATTTTGCCAAAACCCGCTAGTCACAGTAGGACTTATGGCGCCTGCTGTGTAAAAAATTCAGATGCCGCAAACGAAAACGCCCGGCCAGAGGCCGGGCGTTAATTTCTCGGGCAACCTTACTTATCGTCAGATTCGCCCGGAACATTAGGGATTAGATCAGCAGTGCCTTCAACTTCGGCCTTCATGCGCTTGAGGCCCATGTGCCGAACATCGGTGCCGCGCACCAGGTAAATCACCAATTCCGAGATATTGCGCGCGTGATCGCCGATACGCTCCAGGGAGCGCAGCACCCAGATGATGTTCAGCACCCGCGAGATAGAGCGCGGGTCTTCCATCATGTAGGTAGCCAACTCGCGCAGCGCGGTCTTGTACTCGCGGTCGATGGTCTTGTCGTACTGGGCCACCGACAACGCCAGATCGGCGTCAAAGCGGGCGAAGGCGTCGAGGGCGTCACGCACCATGTTGCGCACCTGGTCGCCGATATGGCGCACTTCCACGTAGCCGCGGGGCGCTTCGCCTTCTTCGCACAGCTGGATGGCGCGGCGGGCGATCTTGGTGGCTTCGTCGCCGATACGCTCCAGGTCGATCACCGACTTGGAGATGCTGATGATCAAACGCAGGTCGGAGGCCGCCGGCTGGCGACGGGCAAGAATGCGCAGGCATTCTTCGTCGATATTGCGTTCCATCTGGTTGATCTGGTCATCGATCTCGCGCACCTGCTGGGCCAGGCCCGAGTCGGCCTCGATCAGCGCGGTGACCGCATCGTTGACTTGCTTCTCCACCAGCCCGCCCATCGCCAGGAGGTGGCTGCGCACTTCCTCAAGCTCGGCGTTGAACTGCGCGGAGATGTGGTGGGTTAAGCCTTCCTTCGAAATCATAGTTTTGCTCCGCAAAAGCTGTAAGCCGCAAGCTACAAGCTGCAAGCTGATGTGTGTCGTGATCAAAATGCTTTTACTTGCCGCTTGAAACTTGCGGCTTGCAGCTGGGGCTAGCCGTAGCGCCCCGTAATGTAGTCTTCGGTCTGCTTCTTCGCCGGATTGGTGAACAGGGTGTCGGTATCGCCGAACTCCACCAGCTTGCCCATGTACATGAACGCGGTGTAGTCGGAAACCCGCGCCGCCTGTTGCATGTTGTGGGTCACGATAACGATGGTGAACTTGGACTTGAGCTCGTAGATCAGCTCTTCGACTTTCAACGTCGAGATCGGGTCGAGGGCCGAGCAAGGTTCGTCGAGCAGCAGCACTTCCGGTTCCACGGCGATGGTGCGGGCGATCACCAGACGCTGCTGCTGGCCGCCGGACAAACCGAGTGCCGATTCGTGCAGGCGGTCCTTGACCTCGTCCCACAGTGCCGCGCCCTTGAGGGCCCATTCAACCGCTTCGTCGAGGATGCGCTTCTTGTTGATACCCTGGATGCGCAGGCCGTAGACCACGTTTTCGTAGATAGTCTTGGGAAACGGGTTGGGCTTCTGGAACACCATGCCTACGCGGCGACGCAACTCGGCCACGTCTTCGCCCTTGCGATAGATGTTGGTGCCGTAGAGGTTGATCGCGCCTTCTACACGGCAACCGTCGACCAAGTCGTTCATGCGGTTGAAGGTGCGCAGCAATGTCGACTTGCCGCAGCCGGACGGACCGATAAAGGCCGTCACACGCTGCTTGGGGATGTTCATGCTGACGTCGAACAGCGCCTGCTTGTCGCCGTAGTACAGGCTCAGGCCCGGAACTTCGATGGCCACGGTTTCCTGGGCCAGGCTCAGGCTCTGTTTGTCGCGACCCAGGGCAGACATGTTGATGCCGTGGGAATGGTTTTCGTGTTGCATGGGATGCTCCCTGTGCTACCGATTTGTTGTGTGGGAGGGGGCTTGCTCCCGATGGCGGTGTGTCAGCTTGCACACTTGTTTCTGATACACCGCTATCGGGGGCAAGCCCCCTCCCACATTTGATCTGCGTTGAATTAGCTGTCGAGCGCTTTGTATTTTTCGCGCAGGTGGTTACGGATCCACACCGCCGACAGGTTGAGCGTGGCGATCACCAGTACCAGCAGCAAGGCGGTGGCGTACACCAGCGGCCGTGCGGCTTCGACGTTGGGGCTCTGGAAGCCGACGTCATAGATATGGAAGCCCAGGTGCATGATCTTCTGGTCCAGGTGCAAGTAGGGGTAATTGCCGTCCAGCGGCAGCGACGGCGCCAGTTTCACCACACCGACCAGCATCAGGGGCGCCACTTCACCGGCGGCGCGGGCCACGGCGAGGATCATGCCGGTCATCATCGCCGGGCTGGCCATCGGCAACACGATCTTCCACAGCGTTTCCGCCTTGGTCGCGCCCAGTGCCAGGGAGCCTTCACGCACGGTACGAGGAATCCGCGCCAGGCCTTCTTCGGTGGCCACGATCACCACCGGCACCGCCAGCAGTGCCAGGGTCAGCGAGGCCCACAGCAGGCCCGGGGTGCCGAAGGTCGGCGCCGGCAGGGCTTCGGCGAAGAACAGGCGGTCAACCGAACCACCCAGTACATACACAAAGAAGCCCAGGCCGAACACGCCGTAGACGATGGCCGGTACGCCGGCCAGGTTGTTCACGGCGATGCGGATCACCCGGGTCAGGGTGTTCTGCTTGGCGTATTCACGCAGGTACACCGCCGCCAGTACGCCGAACGGGGTCACGATCATCGCCATGATCAAGGTCATCATCACGGTGCCGAAGATGGCCGGGAAGATCCCGCCTTCAGTGTTGGCTTCCCGTGGGTCATCGCTGAGGAATTCCCAGACCTTGCTGAAGTAGAAGCCGATTTTGGTCATGGTGCCCATGGCGTTCGGCTGGTAGGCGTGCACCACCTTACCGATGCCGATTTCCACCTCCTTGCCGTTACCGTCGCGGGCAGTCAAGGCGTCACGGTTGAACTGGGCGTGCAGGTCGGCCAGGCGTGCTTCGATGTCCTGGTAGCGGGCGTTCAGCTCGGCGCGGTCGGCATCCATATCGGCCTGGGCGGCGGCGTCGAGCTTGCCTTCCAGTTCCAGTTTGCGACCGTGCAGGCGGATACGTTCGAGGCCGGCGTTGATCGCGCCGATATCGGATTTCTCCAGGGTCTTGAGCTGGGCCGCCAGCTTGTTCACGCGGTCCACGCGGGCTTGCAGCTCCGGCCACGCGGCTTCGCCTTCGGCGATGACCTTGCCGTCCTGCTTGACGTTGACCAGGGTGCCGTAGAAGTTGCCCCACTCACGACGCTCGATGGCCATCAGGTTGGTCGGCTTGGTCTGGTCCTTCAACCACTCGCCGACGATCCAGGTGAAATCGTTGCCGTTCAGGTCGCGGTTACCGACCTTGATCAGCTCGCGGGTCATGAACTCCGGGCCTTGGTCCGGCACCGGCAGGCCCGCGCTTTTCAGGCGCTCACGCGGCACTTCTTCTTTCTGTACCACTTCGCCGATGACGATATGGTTGGCCTGGCCCGGGACGTTGTAGTTGGCCTGGATCAGGTCGGCCGGCCAGAAGTGGCCCAAGCCACGCACCGCAATCACAGCCAGCAAACCAATGGTCATGATGACCGCGATGGACACTGCGCCACCGCTGATCCAGACGCCCGGAGCGCCGCTCTTGAACCATCCATTCAGGGAGTTCTGTTTCACAGACTTCTACCTTTCTTAAAGCGACGAGTATTTCTTGCGCAGACGCTGACGAATCAGCTCCGCGAGGGTGTTCATGATGAAGGTGAACAGCAGCAGCACCAGCGCCGAGAGGAACAGTACGCGGTAGTGACTGCCGCCGACTTCCGACTCGGGCATTTCCACCGCGACGTTGGCCGCCAGGGTGCGCAGGCCCTCGAAGAGGTTCATCTCCATCACCGGGGTGTTACCCGTGGCCATCAGCACGATCATGGTTTCACCCACGGCGCGGCCCATGCCGATCATCAGCGCCGAGAAGATGCCCGGGCTGGCGGTCAGGATGACCACGCGGGTCATGGTCTGCCAGGGTGTGGCGCCCAAGGCCAGGGAACCCAGGGTCAGGCCGCGCGGCACGCTGAACACAGCGTCTTCAGCGATGGAATAGATGTTCGGGATCACCGCAAAGCCCATGGCCAAACCTACTACCAGGGCGTTGCGCTGGTCGTAGGTGATCCCCAGGTCGTGGGAGATCCACATGCGCATGTCGCCGCCGAAGAACCAGGTTTCCAGGTACGGGCTCATGTACAGCGAGAGCCAGCCCACGAACAGGATCACCGGAATCAGGATCGCACTTTCCCAGCCGTCCGGCACTCGCAGGCGAATCGACTCAGGCAAGCGGCTGAAGACAAACCCGGCGACCAGAATGCCAATCGGCAACAGCATCAGCAGGCTGAAAATCCCCGGCAGATGCCCTTCCACATACGGCGCCAGGAACAGGCCGGCGAAGAAGCCGAGGATCACCGTCGGCATGGCTTCCATCAGCTCGATCACCGGCTTGACCTTGCGGCGCAGGCTCGGAGCCATGAAGTACGCGGTGTAGATCGCGGCGGCAACCGCCAGTGGCGCCGCCAGCAGCATGGCGTAGAACGCGGCCTTCAAGGTACCGAAGGTCAGCGGGGCCAGGCTCATCTTGGGTTCGAAGTCGGTGTTGGCGGCAGTGGACTGCCAGACGTATTTGGGTTCGTCGTAGTTCTCGTACCAGACCTTGCTCCACAGCGCGCTCCACGAGACTTCCGGGTGCGGGTTGTCGAGCAGCAACGGTTGCAGCTTGCCACCCGCCTCGACGATCACACGGTTGGCCCGTGGCGACATGCCGAACAAACCCTGGCCGTCGACCACCGGGTCCACCAGCAGGGTGCGGTGGGCGGTGCTGTGGAATACGCCGAACTTGCCGGAGGCATCAAGGGCGGTGAAGCCTTTGCGGCGCTCCTCAGCAGTGATTTCGACGATGGGTGCAGTGCCCATCTGGAAGGTACGGATCTGCTTCAGGCGTTGCTCGCCATCCGGGTCTCGCGCCATGAACCACTGGGCCAGGCCGCCCTTGGAGTTGCCGACGATCAGCGAGATACCGCCCACCAACTGGGTGCTGGCGGTGACTTCAGCCGCGCCGTCTTCCAGGAGTTTGTAACGACCGTTGAGGCTGTTGTCGCGCAGGCTGAACACATCGGCCAGGGCGCGACCGTTGATCACGTACAGCCATTGCTGGCGCGGGTCGACGAAGATGGCTTTCACCGGTTCAGTCATCTGCGGCAGCTCGATGCGCTTCTGCTCGCTGGTGACTTCACCGGTCATCATGTTTTCTTCGCGGCTCAGCGACAGCACGTTCAGGTACGAACCTGCCGAACCGGCCACCACCAGGGTGGAATCAGTGGCGTTAAGCGCGACATGCTCCAGTGGGCGACCGGCCTCATCCAACACGATCGGCGTTTCGCCGTAAGGGTATTCAATCGCTGGGGTGATGGTCTTCTTGCCGTCCGGGTACGACACTTTATAGGTGTGGCGGAACACCAGGGACTGGCCATTGGACAAACCAAGGATCACCAGCGGGCTGCCCGGCTGGTCTTCACCAATAGAAGCAACGCTGGCACCGGCCGGAAGCGGCAGGTCGACACGCTTGAGCTCAGCACCGGTGTCCACGTCAAAGAACAGCGCCTGGCCCTTGTCGGAAACCCGCATGGCAACTTGGTTCTGTTCTTCGAGGGAGATCATCAACGGCTTGCCGGCGTCCTGCATCCAGGCGGGCGTCAGCGCATCTTCCTTGGTCAACGAGGCGCCCTGGAACAGAGGCGCGACTACGTAGCCGAGGAAGAAGAAGATCAGGGTGATGGCGCCGAGGACGGCGAGGCCGCCGACCAGCACGTACCAACGGGTCAGGCGATCCTTGAGCGCGCGAATGCGGCGCTTGCGTTGCAGCTCAGGCGTATTGAAATCAATGCGCTTGGGAGGGGAAGTTGTCGTCATGGTGGAATTGGCCAGATCATTCATGCGCACACCCTAGCGATCCTGTATGACAGAAAGATGACAGTGCAGTGACGCAACAAATCCGCCGCGAAGCAAAGCTGGCAGCGGACTAGAAAATTCGAAAGCGGAGCCGGTACACCGGCCCCGCAGAGGCAATCAGTTGCCTTCTTTCAGACCCAGGTCAGCCAGGGCCTTGGCGGCTACTTTGGCTGGCAGTGGGATGTAGCCGTCTTTCACCACAACTTCCTGGCCCTGTTTGGACAGCACCAGTTTCACGAACTCGGCTTCCAGCGGGGCCAGCGGCTTGTTCGGGGCTTTGTTGACATAAACGTAGAGGAAGCGCGACAGCGGGTATTTGCCGTTCAGGGCGTTTTCTTCGCTGTCTTCGATGAAGTCAGTGCTGCCTTTCTTGGCCAGGGCCACGGTCTTCACGCTGGCGGTTTTGTAGCCGATGCCCGAGTAACCAATGCCGTTCAGCGAGGAGCTGATCGACTGCACGACCGAAGCCGAGCCTGGTTGTTCGTTCACGTTTGGCTTGTAGTCGCCTTTGCACAGGGCTTCTTCTTTGAAGTAGCCATAGGTGCCGGATACCGAGTTACGACCGAACAGTTGCACTGGCTTGTTGGCCAGGTCGCCGGTCACACCCAGGTCGCCCCAGGTTTTCACGTCAGCTTTGGCACCGCACAGACGCGTCGAGGAGAAGATCGCGTCGACTTGTTCCATGGTCAGGTGCTGGATCGGGTTGTCCTTGTGCACGAACACAGCCAGGGCATCCACGGCGACCGGGATAGCGGTTGGCTTGTAGCCGTACTTCTGCTCGAAGGCCGCCAGTTCGGTGTCCTTCATCTTGCGGCTCATCGGGCCCAGGTTGGAGGTGCCTTCGGTCAGCGCAGGTGGCGCGGTGGCGGAGCCGGCAGCTTGAATCTGGATGTTGACGTTCGGGTATTCCTTTTTGTAACCCTCAGCCCACAGAGTCATCAGGTTAGCCAGGGTATCGGAACCGACGCTGGACAAGTTGCCCGACACACCAGTGGTCTTAACGTAAGCCGGGATTGCCGGATCAACACCAGCGGCCACCGCGTTGGCGGTCGCAACGCCAGCAGCGACAAAAGTCATTGCCGCCATCAAACGTTTCAGTTTCATGCCTTGCTCCTAGCAGATAGGGATAGTTGGATCGGGGCCAAGTATCAGGAGGCCGTGTGAACACTCTATGTCTGGAATGTGACAGTTAGATGAAAGGCCACTATCAGGAAGCGAAGGCTTATGCGCAGCGAAACAATGAACACCTTGATTGTGGCGAGGGAGCTTGCTCCCTCGCCACAGTGGATCAGGCTGGTTTTAGCGTCCGCGCTTCCACAGATACCCACCCACCACAATCCCCATCAAGCACAGGGCAGCAACGTAGTAAGCCGGGCCCATCGGGCTTTCCTTCATCAGCAGCGACACCGCCAACGGCGTCAGCCCACCGAACACGGCGTAAGCCACGTTGTAGGAGAACGACAAGCCACTGAAACGGACCACGGGTGGGAACGCCTTGACCATTACATACGGCACCACCCCGATGGTGCCCACGAACAGACCGGTCAATGCGTACAACGGGAACAGCCAGTCCGGGTGGGCCATGAGGCTGTGATACAGCGTCCAGGAGGTTGCCAGCAGCAGCGCGCAACCGGTGACCAATACGCGACCGGCACCAAAACGGTCGGCCAGGGCACCCGAGGCGATGCAGCCCAGGCTCAGGGTCACGATGGCCAGGCTGTTGGCCTGCAGCGCAACTGTGGGGCTGAAGTGATAGACGGTTTGCAGCACGGTCGGGGTCATGAGGATGACAACCACGACGCCGGCCGACAGCAGCCAGGTCAGCAGCATCGACAGCACAATGGCGCCGCGGTGGTCGCGCAGCACGGCGCGCAGCGGCAACTCGGCAGCCAACGTCTTGCGTTGCTGCATCTCCGCGAAAATCGGCGTTTCGTGCAGCCAGCGGCGCAGGTACACCGACAGCAGGCCAAATACGCCGCCGAGCAGGAACGGGATGCGCCAGGCGTAATCGGAGACCTGCTCCGGGGTATAGGCTGTATTGATGGCGGTAGCTACCAGCGAGCCCAGCAAAATACCGGCGGTGAGGCCGCTGGTCAGGGTGCCGCAGGCGTAGCCGATGTGGCGCGGTGGCACGTGTTCGGAGACGAACACCCAGGCGCCCGGTACTTCGCCGCCGATTGCCGCGCCCTGGATGATGCGCATCAGCAGCAGCAACAGCGGCGCCCACAAGCCGATCTGCGCGTAGGTGGGCAGCAGGCCCATGATCAGGGTCGGCACGGCCATCATGAAGATGCTCAGGGTGAACATCTTCTTGCGCCCCAGCAGGTCACCGAAGTGCGCCATGATGATGCCGCCCAAAGGGCGCGCCAGGTAGCCGGCGGCGAAGATGCCAAAGGTCTGCATCATGCGCAGCCATTCGGGCATGTCGACGGGAAAGAACAGTTTTCCGACCACGGTGGCGAAAAACACAAAGATGATGAAGTCGTAGAACTCCAGCGCCCCGCCCAAGGCAGACAGCGACAGGGTTTTGTAGTCGTTGCGGGTCAGCGGGCGCGAGGGTTGCGCACTGCTTGCGGGCACGGAGGACATGGCAAGGTTTCTCTTATAGTAATCAGGACAGCAAGCCCGGGACTTGCGGCAGGTTTGGCAAGATAGCAAATCGCTTCAAAAAGCACAGCGTCGAGCATTTAACCGTTCAGTTGGAGGCAATATCACCGGCGCAGGGCAGCGCTCAACTCGGCCAGAAGCACAGTTGCCGTAAAAAGCCCCGATACAGCGCCTATTTACCGACAAAATGAATCTCGGGAGGTCGTCGCGACGCCAGCGTCTCGATATACTCGGCCGGTGCAGGCGCAAGAACCCGCAGTCTTGACGGGCTGCTGTGCCAAAACGTCGTTGGGTGCCACCCAGCCGATTTGGCAGAGTTTCCCTTCAGTACGCCTTACGAAAAACGCATCGCGCGGTGTATGTTGGTGCTGAAACGTTTTTCTAAGAAGACGGCTATCCACTTGAAGTACCCATGAGCGTCACGGGTCAGAGGCACCCTCGGCATGATCGAACTCGAACAAGAAGATCCTATCCCGCAAGGCGATCTCGCCCTGCAAATCACTGCACTGCCGCGTGAAACCAACGGTTTTGGCGATATCTTCGGCGGCTGGCTGGTCGCGCAGATGGACCTGGCCGGCACGGCAATGGCCAGCAAGGTCGCCGGTGGGCGGGTGGCAACCGTCGCCATTGACCGCATGGCGTTCCTGGTGCCGGTGGCGGTGGGCGCGCAGCTTTCCTTCTATACCCAGGCCCTGGAAATCGGCCGCAGCTCGATTCAGATGATGGTCGAAGTGTGGAGCGATGACCCGCTGTCCAGCGAATGGCGCAAGGTCACCGAAGCGGTATTTGTGTTCGTCGCCATCGATGGCAGCGGCCGCACGCGTTCGGTACCGTCACGGGCGCGTTAAACCTCGCCGGGTTTTAACGGTCAATTGCCCCATTGCCTGCCATTGAGAGTGCTTTGTTATGCCTACGCCCCACGTTGAAACGGTGAAAGTCGACGAGCTGGACTGCTGGCGCATCCGCCACAACGGCGCCGAGCTGATGGTGGCCCAGCAGGGTGCGCATATCTTCAGTTACCAGCGCCAGGGCGAGCAGCCGCTGATCTGGCCGAACCCTGAAGCGCTGTTCAAGCAGGGCAAAGGCATTCGTACCGGCGTACCGGTGTGCTGGCCGTGGTTTGGTGTGTTCGACCGCAACCCCGATAGCGTCAAGGCGATGCGTCAAAGCGACCGACCTGCCGGAGCGCACGGCTTTGCGCGCACGGCACTCTGGGAATTGGCCGGCGCCGAGCTTGAAGGCGAGGCGTTGCGCGTTGACCTAGTGCTGCCAGTACCTGCGAGCGGCTTCCCCGGCTGGCCACATCAGGTCGACCTGAAACTGAGCCTGCTGCTGGATGACCAACTGCATATCTGCCTCACCAGCCACAACCGTGGCACCGACACCGTGACCCTCAGCCAGGCGCTGCACACCTACTTCGCCGTGAGCGATGTGCGCAACGTGCAGGTCGAGGGCCTGGATGGCTTGGCGTATATCGATACCGCCGATGGCTGGACCGAAAAGCAGCAATCCGGCCTGCTGCACTTCACCGCCGAGACGGATCGCATCTACCTGGATACGCCGGCGCAGTTGAGCATTGTGGATAAAGACTGGCAACGCCGCGTCCAACTCACCAGCCAGGGTTCGAACTCGACGGTGATCTGGAACCCCTGGACCGAGCGAGCCCAGGCTTTCGACGATATGGCCGATGATGGCTGGCAGGGTATGTTGTGCATCGAGACGGCGAATGTGCTGGATGATGTGGTGGCTTTGGCGCCCGGTGAAAGCCGCACTTTGGGTGTGAGTATCACCAGTACCACTTTGTAAACCCAATCAAAATGTGGGAGGGGGCTTGCTCCCGATAGCAGAGGGTCAGTCAGCACATTTGTGACTGATAGACCGCTATCGGGAGCAAGCCCCCTCCCACATTGGTTATGTGTGGTTTTAGAGATCGGATTCCTTTACGACTCGCACCTTCCCCGCCTCCAGCGCATAGGCTGCGTCGGCCAACTCATTGTTGACCTTCTCCACCTTCAATGTTCCCGTCACCCACAGTGGCGTGTAGATATCATCCAGCTTCAGGCCCTTGGGATACCGCACCAGTACCAGTTGGTTAGGCGGCGGTGGCGGCACGTGGATGCAGGCGCCCGGGTAAGGCACCAGGAAGAACAGCGTGCTGCGGCCCTTGGCATCGGTTTCCAGCGGCACCGGATAGCCGCCAATGCGGATGTTCTTGCCATTCATGGCGGCCACGGTCTTGGTGGAATACATCACCGCGGGCAGGCCTTTGCTTTGTTTCAAGCCGCCTTTGTCGGTGAACGTGCCTTGGGCTTCGGGGGAGTTGTGGTCGATCTCGGGCATGGCCTCGAGGGCCTTCTGGTCCGAAAGCGGCATCAGGTCGAGCCAATCGGTTTCCGGCAGTTCGCCAGCATGAGCCAGGCAAGAGCCCAGTAGAAGAAGAGTCAACAGAAGACGGCGCATGGAGAGGCTCGGCAAGTACAAGTGCCGAGCATTCTAGCCCTCTGCGCCTGCGCAGCGCAGAGGACTTTGTCGGCTGATTACTTCTTTTTGATCAGGCCGTAGATCACCAGCAACACGATGGCACCTACCAGTGCGCCGATGAAGCCCGCACCCTGGCCTGCCTGGTAGATCCCCAGTGCCTGGCCGCCATAGGTCGCGGCCAAGGAGCCGGCGATACCCAGCAGGATGGTCATGATCCAGCCCATGCTGTCGTCGCCAGGCTTGAGGAAACGCGCCAGCAGGCCAACGATCAAGCCGATAAAGATGGTTCCAATGATGCCCATGGCATTTCCCTCTGATTGAATGTGAGTCATGACGAAGCCTAGTCAGGCTTTATCATCCTGCAATCAGAGAGACGACGGTGAACAATGGTTCCCGCCGACTCCCGGCTTATTACTCGGCGATCAGCGCTTCGACCTTGAGGATCTGCGCCTGCAGCGTTGCGCGATCCTTGCAGCGCAGGTTGGCGTGGCCAACCTTGCGCCCGGCCTTGAAGGCCTTGCCATAGTGATGCAGGTGGCAGTCATCGATGGCGATCACCCGCTCAACCGGCGGGACCACGCCGATGAAGTTGAGCATGGCGCTCTCGCCGACCTTGGCCGTGGAGCCCAACGGCAAGCCCGCCACCGCCCGCAGGTGGTTTTCGAACTGGCTGCACTCGGCGCCTTCGGTGGTCCAGTGCCCGGAGTTATGC
Source organism: Pseudomonas sp. MF6755 (assembly GCF_016405635.1). Lineage (NCBI taxonomy): Bacteria > Pseudomonadati > Pseudomonadota > Gammaproteobacteria > Pseudomonadales > Pseudomonadaceae > Pseudomonas > Pseudomonas sp. MF6755. Next base: position 94,233 of record NZ_JAEKDA010000011.1, on the reverse strand, counting down.
ACACGCGGGGCGATTTCATTGGCCTTGAGGCCGCCGTCGACTTCAAAGAACTCGAACGCCATCACGCCCACGTAATCCAGCTGCTTGAGCACACGGCTGGAGTAGTCTTCGGCCAGAGCCTGCAGCGGGTGGTCGGTACTGGCTACGGACAGCTTTAGGATGCCGCTGTCGTGGGTGTTGTGCACCAACGGGTAGAAGCGGGTTTCACCATCACGGGCACGCACGGCGATCAGCGAGACTTCACCGGTGAACGGCACGAAACCTTCCAGCAGGCAGGCGACGCTGCCCAGCTCGGCGAAGGTGCCGACCACATCGGCGGCGGTGCGCAGGACTTTCTGGCCCTTGCCGTCGTAACCCAGGGTGCGGGTTTTCAACACGGCTGGCAGGCCGATGCTGGCGACAGCGGCGTCCAGGTCTGCTTGGGACTGGATGTCGGCAAAGGCCGGTGTCGGAATGCCCAGGTCCTTGAACATGCTCTTCTCGAACCAGCGATCACGGGCGATGCGCAGGGCTTCGGCGCTCGGGTACACCGGCACGAATTGCGACAGGAAGGCCACGGTTTCGGCCGGGACGCTTTCGAACTCGAAGGTCACCAGGTCGACTTCGTCGGCCAGCTGGCGCAAGTGATCCGGGTCGCTGTAGTCAGCGCGCAGGTGTTCACCCAGGGCGGCGGCGCAGGCGTCTGGCGCCGGGTCCAGGAAAGCGAAGTTCATCCCCAGCGGAGTGCCCGCCAGGGCCAGCATGCGACCGAGTTGGCCGCCACCGATTACACCGATTTTCATCGTCAACAACCTCAGGCGATGCGTGGGTCTGGATTGTCCAGCACGCTGTCTGTCTGCTCAGCACGGAATTTTTTCAGCACCGCATGGAACTGCGGGTGCTTGGCGCCCAGGATGCTGGCGGACAGCAATGCGGCGTTGATCGCGCCGGCCTTGCCGATCGCCAGAGTCGCCACCGGAATGCCGGCCGGCATCTGCACGATGGACAACAGCGAATCCACGCCCGAGAGCATCGCCGACTGCACCGGCACGCCAAGGACCGGCAGGTGAGTCTTGGCCGCACACATGCCTGGCAGGTGCGCCGCGCCACCGGCACCAGCGATGATCACCTCGATGCCACGGGATTCTGCTTCATCGGCATACTGGAACAGCAAATCCGGGGTGCGGTGGGCAGAGACCACCTTCACTTCATACGGAATGCCGAGTTTTTCCAGCATATCGGCGGTGTGGCTAAGGGTGGACCAATCGGACTTGGAGCCCATGATCACGCCAACCAATGCACTCATCGTCGTGCCTCTTCTCTCTGGGCGCCCGCAGGCGCGTCAAAAAACAACAAGCCACGCGGGAAATCCGGCGTGGCTTGTTGTACGAATTAAGGCCGGTTGGACCGGCCGAAGGCCGCGCAGTATACCGTAATAATCCAGATAAACAGCCCCTGGAATGACCATCTGTCTAACCGTCCAAACCGGCGGTTTTATTGACTTTCAGGTCAGCGAAAACACCACTAAATGCTGTGGCAAGCCAGCTTCCACACTTAACCGCGTTCGACCGACGGACTCTGCGCCGTCCCACCTTCCAACTTACGCCACAACAACCGCACATTCGCTTTGCGCACCAACGCACAGCGATACAGGCGAATCTCCAGCGGCACATGCCATTGCGGCCCACCGCATACCACCAGTTCGCCTCGGGCCAGTTCGGCACGTACGCTCAACTGCGGCACCCAGGCGATCCCCAAGCCTTCAAGGGCCATGCTCTTGAGGCTGTCGGCCATCGCGGTTTCGTAAATAGTGGTGAAACGCAGGGCCCGCTGGCGCAGCAGCAAATTCACCGAGCGCCCGAGGAACGCCCCGGCACTGTAGGCGAGCAACGGCACACTGCCCTCGCCTTCCAGGTCGAACAGCGGCTTGCCGTCGGCATCGGCGGCGCACACCGGGAGCATCTCGGTGTTGCCCAGGTGCAGGGACGGGAAGATCTCGGCGTCCATCTGCATCGCGGCGTCCGGGTCGTAGAACGCCAGCATCAGGTCGCAGCCGCCCTCGCGCAGGGCGTGCACGGCGTCGCCGACGTTGGTGGCGACCAAGCGCGTGGCGATGTTCAGTCCCTCGTTGCGCAGCTGTGCGATCCAGCGCGGAAAGAACCCCAGTGCCAGGGAGTGGGCAGCCGCCACTTGCATGACTTCGCCCTGCCCGCCTTCCAGGTGATGCAAATGGCGCAGCACTTCACCGAGCTGTTCGACCACCGTGCGCGCGGTCACCAGGAACAACTGCCCCGCCGCCGTCAGCTCCACGGGCGTGCGTGAGCGATTGACCAGGGTCAGGCCCAACGCGGCCTCAAGGCTGCGGATACGGCGGCTGAACGCCGGCTGGGTGACAAAGCGCCGTTCCGCTGCCTGGGAAAAGCTGCGCGTGGCCGCCAGGGCGCTGAAGTCTTCCAGCCATTTGCTCTCAAGGTTCATCACATCCTCCCACGGGTATGCACCATTTTGGCACACACGCCCGTCATCATAGCTGGGTCACATCCACATTATGCCGTTTGTGCATAGGCCAGTGTTTAACAGCATTGGCCCAAAAAGTTCTACAGGCCTAGCATTCGCAGCGTTCCGGCCAGTTCCGGGTCCATATCGAGATGATTTCCGTCATGTCCTCCGCTGCATCATTCCGCACAGAAAAAGACCTGCTTGGCGTACTCGAAGTACCTGCCCAAGCGTATTACGGCATCCAGACCCTGCGAGCCGTGAATAACTTCCGTCTCTCCGGCGTTCCGATTTCGCATTACCCGAAATTGGTGGTCGGCCTGGCAATGGTCAAGCAAGCCGCAGCTGACGCCAACCGTGAGTTGGGCCAGCTCAGCGAAGCCAAGCACGCTGCCATCAGCGAAGCCTGTGCCCGCCTGATCCGCGGCGATTTCCACGAAGAGTTCGTGGTGGACATGATTCAAGGCGGCGCCGGCACTTCAACCAACATGAATGCCAACGAAGTCATCGCCAACATCGCGTTGGAGGCCATGGGCCACAACAAGGGCGAGTACCAGTACCTGCACCCCAACAACGACGTGAACATGGCGCAGTCGACCAACGACGCCTACCCGACCGCGATCCGCCTGGGTCTGCTGTTGGGCCATGACGCGCTGCTGGCCAGCCTCGACAGCCTGATCCAGGCGTTCGCCGCCAAAGGTGCCGAGTTCAGCCATGTGCTGAAAATGGGCCGTACCCAATTGCAAGACGCCGTGCCAATGACCCTCGGCCAGGAGTTCCGCGCCTTCGCCACTACCTTGGGTGAAGACCTGGCCCGCCTGAAAACCCTGGCGCCGGAGCTGCTCACCGAAGTCAACCTGGGCGGCACCGCCATCGGTACCGGCATCAACGCCGACCCGCGCTACCAAGCCCTGGCCGTACAACGCCTGGCGACCATCAGCGGCCAGCCGCTGGTACCGGCGGCCGACCTGATCGAAGCCACCTCCGACATGGGCGCCTTCGTGCTGTTCTCCGGCATGCTCAAGCGTACCGCGGTGAAGCTGTCGAAGATCTGCAACGACCTGCGCCTGCTGTCCAGCGGCCCACGTACCGGCATCAACGAGATCAACCTGCCAGCGCGTCAGCCAGGCAGCTCGATCATGCCCGGCAAGGTCAACCCGGTGATCCCGGAAGCGGTCAACCAAGTGGCGTTCCAAGTGATCGGCAACGACTTGGCCCTGACCATGGCCGCCGAAGGCGGCCAACTGCAACTGAACGTGATGGAGCCGCTGATCGCCTTCAAGATCTTCGACTCGATCCGCTTGCTGCAACGTGCCATGGACATGCTGCGCGAACACTGCATCGTCGGCATCACCGCCAACGAAGCCCGCTGCCGCGAACTGGTGGAGCACTCCATCGGCCTGGTCACCGCGCTGAACCCCTACATCGGCTATGAAAACGCCACCCGCATTGCGCGTATCGCCCTTGAAAGCGGCCGCGGCGTGCTGGAACTGGTGCGCGAAGAAGGCTTGCTCGACGACGCCATGCTCGACGACATCCTGCGCCCCGAAAACATGATTGCCCCACGCTTGGTCCCGCTGAAGGCCTAAGCGTTTGTTGCACCGCTCACCAGGTTGAGGGACTAGACACCTCTCACCTTTTGAGGGCTTGAAGATTTCGATCTTCAGGCCCTTTTTTTTGCCTGCTCGTCCCTGCAAATATCTATATAGAAACGCACAACTGCGTTTCACATATAAAACAAATAAGCCCCTTCGTAACTTCCCGCGTTACCTGAAAAAGCACCCATTTCTCGCAACTTCCCACTGCACGCCCGGGCAGTGTGCAGTTTCGTGCCATATAAGAACCAATGTTTCATATACAAAACATCGTATTTTCAATCACTTGAACCCAACTTATTAATACAAAAGGATATTTATTAAAACCTTGTAGGAAATAACCCACTGGCATTGTTCATGCACTAAACGGCGTATCACCTATAAAACAGACCAGAGTACCTACCTGATGGCTGTGAAAGAGATGTACGCCGTGACGCCCCAATGGAATAACCCCGCTCTCAGGGAAGAGCTGGAGCCGACTGAAATTGAATTTCGCAATGTCGGTAAATGTTTCCCGGCCAAGGGTAAAGCGGACGCGCCCTTCGCCATTCGCGAGGTGAACTTCAAGATTCGCCGGGGTGAAGTGGTGTCGATCATCGGCCCTTCCGGTTGCGGCAAGAGCACCATTCTGAATATGGGCTCGGGCCTGTACCGCCCCAGCGAAGGTGAAGTGTTCGTCGGTGGCGAGCCGGTCACCGGGCCCGTGCCGCAGGTCGCGTTCATGTTGCAGAAGGACCTGCTGATGCCATGGCGCAGCATCCGCCGCAACGTCGAACTGGGCCTGGAGATCCAGGGCGTGGCCGCCGCCGCCCGGCAGAAGGTGGCCCTGGACCTGCTCGACCGCTGCCACCTCAATGGCTATGCCGATCACTACCCGTTCCAGCTCTCCGGTGGCATGCGCCAACGCGCCGCCCTCGCCCGCACCCTGGCCATCGACCCGCAGGTGCTGTTCCTCGACGAGCCGTTCTCGGCCCTCGATGCCCAGACCAAGATGATCCTGCAACAGGACATGGCGCGGATGCTGTTCAACGAAAAGAAGACCGCGCTGTTCATCACCCACGACCTGATCGAAGGCATCGCCATGTCCGACCGCTTGCTGGTCATGAGCGCCCGCCCCGGCACGATCATCGAAGAAATCAGCATCGACCTGCCATTTCGCGACAACCCCCTGGAGCGCCGCAAGCTGCCGGAAATCGGCCCACTGGTAGGCCGCCTGATGGAGTTGCTCCAGGTCGGGGCCGACACCGAACTGCACTGATCACCGCCCTTGCGGCCCCAAACGATTCAGGAGTCCCCATGCTCAAGTCTCTGTTTCAACGTCTCTGCGCCCTCAGCCTGAGCCTCGGTGTGGCCTGTGCCGCCCAGGCACAGCCGACCAAGGTCACCTACCTGCTGCCAGCGCCGCCCAACTCGCCGGCGTTTGCACCGTGGATCATCGCCAAGGAAAAAGGCTACTACGCCGCCCAGGACCTGGACCTGACCTTTATCGCCGCCAAAGGTGGCGTGGACGTCGCCAAGCAGATCGGCGCCGGCAATGCCCTGATCGGTGGTGCCATCGGCGACACCCCGATTGTGGTGCGGGCCAACGGCATTCCAGTACGCGCCGTGGCGGTGCTGGGCGACGGCGGGGTGACCATGATCGCCACCAACGCCAAGGACAACATCAATAGCGTCAGCGACCTCAAGGGCAAGACCATGACGGTGATGTCGTACTCCGACACCACCTACTACGCCCTGCTCGCCTCGCTGCGCAAAGCCGGGCTGGGCAAGAACGACGTGAACATCCAGGCCGCCGGCCCCGCCGGGGTCTGGCAGTTGTTCTCCGCCAACAAGGCCCAGGCCATGGCGGGTGTGCCGGACTGGGTGATCAATGCCGAGGAAGCCGGGGTGCAGATCAAGCTGATCCCCCAGGACCAGATCTTCGAAAGCATGGCCCAGGCGATCCTCGCCTCGGACGACGCCATCAAGCAGCAGCCACAGATTGTGCGTGGCGTGGTCCAGGGCACCCTGCAAGGCATGCGCGACATCATCCAGGACCCTCGCGCCGCCGCCGTGACCTTCGCCAAGGCAGTACCGGCCTATGTCGGCAAGGAAGACTCGCTGGAGAAGATCTTCAAGCTCTACGTCGAGCACGTCTACGCCAAGCAGGCCGTGCTCGGGCACATCGACCCGGAGCATCTGGACAAGGTGCGCCAGTTCTATGTCAGCGAAGGCATCGTCACTCAGGCGACCCCGCTTGAGGAGCTCTTCACCAACCAATTCGTCGACAGCCCGGTCGCCGCACAGTGAACCGCCGGGACATTGAGGTACGCACACGATGAAAAGCAATAACTCCGTACTCGGTAGCGTCGCGCTGATGATCCTGTTCCTGGTCCTCTGGCAATGGGGCCCCGGCCTGCTCGGCATGCCCGAGTTCGTCATGCCCAAACTCAGCCGCGTGGCCCAGGAAAGCCTGGTGATGTGGCAGACCGGCGGCCTGCTGCAACACACCCTGATCACCGCGCTGGAGATCGTCGTCGGCTTCGCCCTCGGCGCCCTGCTCGGCGTAATGATCGGCGTATCACTGGGCCTGTCGCCGGCAGCCGAAGCCATGCTGTCGCCGTACATCCTGGCCTTGCAGATCGCCCCCAAAGTCGCCTTCGCGCCGCTGTTCGTGATGTGGCTGGGCTACACCATCTACCCGAAGATCCTGATCGCGATCCTGATCGTGTTTTTCCCGGTGATGATCAACGTGCTCTCGGCGATCCGCACCGTCGACCCGGACATGATCAACCTGGTACGCACCATGAACGCCAGCCGCTGGCAGATCTTTCGCCTGGTGGAGTTCCCGTCGGCCATGGCCGCGCTGTTTTCCGGCCTGCGCATCGCCTCGACCCTGGCAGTGATCGGCGTCACCGTCGGTGAACTGGTGGGCGGTAACCAGGGCCTCGGCTTTTTGCTGGTGGACGCCGAGGGCCAGGGCAATACGGCTGGGGTGTTCGTCGCCATTGTCGCGCTGACCCTGATTGGGGTGATCGCCTACGGCGCGGTGGTGTGGGCGGAAAAACGCGTCCTGCACTACATGCCCAAAGCCATGTTGAGCACCCAATGATGAGCCGCCATGATCGTTTGCTTGCAGGCCGCCGCGTGCTGGTCACCGGTGGCGCCCGTGGCCTGGGCTATGCCTTTGCCCAGGCCATCGGCGAGGCCGGTGCGCGGGTGGTGATTGCCGATGTGCTGCACGAGCGTGTGCAGCAGGCCGCCTGTGAATTGCGCGCGCTGGGCCTGGACGTGCAGGCCGTGACTGTGGACCTGGCACAACCCGAATCCATCCAGGCGTGTATCGAATCAACCCTGAGTTTGCTGGGCGGCCTCGACGGCCTGGTGAACAACGCCTCGATCACCAACTCCGGCGGCAAGGGCTGCGAAGCACTGAGCATCGACACCTGGGACCAGGTGATGCAAGTGAACGTACGCGGCACCTGGCTGATGACCACCGCCTGCCTGCCGGCCCTGCGCGCCAGCGGCCAAGGCGCCATCGTCAACCTGGCCTCGGACACCCCGTTGTGGGGCGCGCCGAACCTGTTGGCCTACGTGGCCAGCAAGGGCGCAATCATCGCCATGACCCGCAGCCTGGCCCGGGAGCTGGGCTGCGACAACATCACCGTCAACGCCATCGCCCCCGGCCTGGTGCTGGTGGAAGCCACCGCCTACGTACCCGAGGCACGCCACCGTTTGTACAACGACCAACGGGCCCTGCAACGCCCGCAATTACCCGAAGACGTCAGCGGCGCCGTGCTGTTTGCGCTGTCCGACCTTGCCCGCTTCATCACTGGACAAACCCTGCCGGTCAACGGCGGGTTCGTCATGCCTTGATCTGGAGACTGTCATGACTGATCTATCTGCCGAAAACGACACCCCGAAAAGCTGGGACCGCCCTGCCGGCGCCAGTCTGGAAAGCTGGATGAGCACGCGCATCGCCCGCTACGAGACGCGCAAGTACGACTGGGATGCGCTGAAGTTCCAGGCCGACTACGACCCCAAGTTCCGCCGCGCGCAAATGCGCTATATCGGCACCGGCGGCACCGGCATCAGCACCGACATGAACACCATCCCGTCCGAGCACTTCACCTTTTCCACCATGGTGATCCCGGCCGGCCACGAAGGCCCGCCGCACCTGCACATTGACGTCGAAGAAGTGTTCTTCGTACTGCGCGGCAAACTCAAGGTCGTGCTCGAGAAGGACGGCGAGCGTTTCGAGACCATCCTCACCGACCGCGACGTGATTTCCGTGCCACCCGGCGTGTACCGCGAAGAGATCAACATCGGCGACGAAGACGCGCTGATGTGCGTGATGCTCGGCGCTAAAAAACCAATCACCCCGACCTATCCGCCAGAGCACCCTCTGGCCTCAATCAAGCGCGGGTAAGGCCATGTTGCCAGGACTCACTCAAGCCGCGCCGACGGCTCATCTGCAAGCCCAACTGCAGCGCGACTTCCCCCAGCAACGGGTCGCCTCAGCGGGTGGCCAGCAGGCCCTGCGCGAATGCGGCACGGGGCCTGCGGTGGTGTTGCTGCACGGCATCGGTTCCGGCGCGGCGTCCTGGCTGCAGGTGGCACAGCATCTGGCGGCCCAGGCTCGGGTCATTGCCTGGGACGCGCCCGGCTATGGCGACTCCAGCCCCCTGGAATCGCAAGTACCTAAAGCCGAGCAATACGCCGCCCGCCTGGCGCAGATGCTCGATGCGCTGGATGTTGAAGAGTGCGTGCTGGTGGGGCATTCCCTGGGCGCACTGACCGCCCTGGCATTCGCTCGCAGCGCGCAGGCCAGACGGGTGAGCCGCCTGGTGCTGATCAGCCCCGCTCGCGGCTATGGCGCGCCAGAGCGTAGCCCGCAGCGCCAGCAGGTACGCCAGCAACGCCTGGCCAACCTGCAACGCCTGGGCATCGCCGGGCTGGCCGAGCAACGCAGCGCCCACATGCTCTCGCCCCGCCCCCAGCCCGAAGTATTGGCCTGGGTGCAATGGAACATGGCGCGCCTGAACCCGGTGGGTTATCGCCAGGCCATCGAACTGCTGTGCGGCGATGACCTGCTTCGCCACGGCCAACCGGCGATGCCCTGCGAAGTGCATTGCGGTGAAGCCGACGGCATCACCACGCCCGACACCTGCCTGGGCGTGGCCAAGGCCCTGGGTGCCAGCTTCAACCTGATCGCCGACGCAGGCCATGCCAGCCCCATCGAACAACCGCTGGTGGTTGCCGGTCGCCTGGCCTACGCCCTCAAACAATCCCTGACAGGTAAAACCTTATGAACGACTCAGATCTGCTGAAGGATGCCCAGGACAAATACATCGTGCCGGGCCTGGAGCGCGGCTTGCTGCTGCTCTGCGAGTTCAGCCGGCGCAACCGCACCCTGACCGCGCCGGAGTTGGCGCGGCGCCTGGCGCTGCCGCGCTCGACGATCTTCCGCCTGCTGACCACCCTGGAAACCATGGGCTTCGTGACGCGCAGCGGTAACGAATACCGCCTGGGCATGTCGGTGCTACGCCTGGGCTTCGAGTACCTGGCGTCGCTGGAGCTGACCGAACTCGGCCAGCCGCTGCTGGCGCGGTTGTGCGACCGGGTTAACTACCCGAGCAACCTGGTGGTGCGCGACGGACGCTCCATCGTTTACGTAGCCAAAGTCTCGCCACCTTCGGTGTTCTCCAACGCGGTCAACGTCGGCACCCGTTTGCCGGCCCATGCCACGGTATTGGGGCGCATCCTCCTCGAAGATCTGTCACTGGCCGAACTGCGCGAACTGTACCCCGAGGAGCACCTGGAACAGCACTCCCATTGCACGCCAAAAACCGTGATGGAGCTGTTCGACCTGGTTCAGGCCGATCGCCAGCGCGGCTTTGTCAGCGGCGAAGGCTTCTTTGAGTCGGCGATTTCCACGGTGGCCGCGCCTGTGCGCGACCAGAGCGGCGGCATCGTTGCAGCCCTCGGCGTGACCATCCCCACCACGCAGATCGCTCACGTGAATTTTGAAGAGCTGTTGACCCAGGTGCGGCGCAGTGCCGACGAGCTGTCGCGCCTGCTCAACTACAACGGCGGCGCCCACAGCGGGCAGCCTCGCGTCACTGCCTTGATGAGAGATTGAGATGAGCCTTTATCAATTGCAGGGCCGCACCGTGATTGTCACCGGTGGCTCCTCGGGTATCGGCCTGGCGTGCGTCGAATTGCTATTGGAGGCCGGTGCCGCCGTGGCCTTCTGTGGGCGCGACGCCGATCGCCTGGACCGTGCCGAAGCCAGCCTGCGCCAACGCTTCCCGCGGGCTCGATTGCTGGCTCAGGTTTGCGATGTGCTCGACGGCGAATCAGTCAACGCCTTCGCCAGCATCAGCCGGGCCACGCTTGGCGACGCCAGCGTGTTGATCAACAACGCCGGGCAAGGCCGCGTCTCGACCTTTGCCGACACCACCGACAGCGCCTGGACCGAAGAGCTGAACCTGAAGTTTTTTTCGGTGATCAACCCGGTCCGCGCCTTCAAGCCACAACTGCAAAGCCAGGTCGACGCCGCCATTGTCTGCGTCAACTCGCTGCTGGCCAGCCAGCCGGAGCCGCACATGGTCGCGACCTCCGCCGCCCGCGCCGGGATCAGGAACCTGGTGCGCTCGATGGCCACTGAGTTCGCCCCGCAGGGCATCCGTGTCAACGGCATCCTGATTGGCCTGGTGGAATCCGGGCAATGGCGCAGGCGCTTCGAAGCGCGTGAAGAGCGCGACCTCGACTGGGCGCAATGGACCGCCCGCCTGGCCCAACAAAAACATATTCCCCTGGGGCGCCTGGGCCTGCCGATTGAAGCGGCCCGCGCGATCCTGTTTCTGGCCTCGCCTCTGTCGGCTTACACCACAGGCAGCCATATCGATGTATCCGGAGGCCTGTCCCGCCATGCGTAATGAAAACACTGTCACCGTGGGCGCTGCCATCACCGCCTTTCTCGAACAATGCGACGTCAAGGCCGCGTTTGGCGTGATCTCGATCCACAATATGCCGATCCTCGATGCCTTCGCCGTGCGCGGCAATATCCGCTTTGTCATGGCCCGGGGTGAAGCCGGCGCCGCCAACATGGCCGATGCCTATGCCCGCACCACCGGCGGCCTGGGCGTGTGCCTGACGTCCACCGGCACCGCCGCCGGGAATGCCGCTGGCGCCATGGTTGAAGCACAGACCGCAGGCACCCCGCTGCTGCACATCACCGGGCAGATCGAGACGCCGTACCTGGACCAGGAGCTGGCGTATATCCACGAAGCCCGCGACCAGTTGAACATGCTCAAGGCCGTGTCCAAGGCCGCCTTCCGCGTGCGCAGCGTCGAGACCGCCATCAGCACCCTGAAGCTTGCGGTGCAGACCGCGCTGACCGCGCCGACCGGCCCGGTCAGCGTCGAGATCCCGATCGACATCCAGTCGACCTTTATCCCGATGCCCACCGACCTGTCGCCACTGCCGATTCCGGTCGCCGTGCCGGCGCCGGAAGCACTCGACCTGGTAGCCGAGCGCCTGGCCAGTGCCAAGCGCCCGATGCTCTGGCTCGGTGGCGGTGCGCGGCATGCCGGGGCGCAGGTCAAACGCCTGCTGGCGATGGGCGTTGGCGTGATCACCTCGACCCAGGGGCGCGGCGTGGTCAATGAAGACGACGAGCGTTGCCTGGGAGCGTTTTCGCAGAACAAGCGCGTCGAGCAGTTCCTGCAAACCTGTGATGCATTGCTGATCGCAGGTTCGCGCCTGCGCAGTAACGAGACATTCAAGTACGCGCTCAAGTTGCCGCAGAACACCTTGCGCATCGACGCCAACCCGGCCATCGAAGGCCGCAGCTATGCCAGCGAGCTGTTTATCTGCGGCGATGCGGCCCTGGCCCTGGACGGCTTGGCTGATCGCCTGGAAGGCCGCCTGCACACCGACCCGCAGTTCCTCGCCGAGCTGAAGGCCGTGCGTGAGCAATCGCGCAGCCAACTGGTGGCGGACCTGGGCCCATATTCGGCGATGGTCGAGCAATTGCAGGCCAGCACCGGGCGCAACTTCTCCTGGGTGCGCGATGTGACCCTGTCCAACAGCATCTGGGGCAACCGCCTGCTCAACCTGTACCACCCGCGTGCCGGGGTTCACGCCCTCGGTGGCGGTATTGGCCAGGGCCTGGCGATGGGCATCGGTGCCGCAGTGGCGGCGGCTGAAACCGCGCCCGAACGCAAAGTGTTTGCCCTGGCGGGCGATGGCGGTTTCATCCTCAACCTCGGCGAACTGGCGACCCTGGTCCAGGAGCGCGCCAACCTGGTGATCCTGCTGATGAACGACCAGCGCTACGGGGTGATCCGCAATATCCAGGACGCGGTCTACGGCAGCCGGCATTGCTACGTCGATCTGCACACCCCGGACTACACCAAGCTCGCCGAATCCATGGGCCTGCGCCACGGCCTGGTCACCGACCTCAAGGACTTCGGCAAAGTGGTCGACAGTGCGCTGAGCCAGCCCGGCCCGTTCCTGCTGGAAGTGGACATGCTCAGCGTGGGCAACTTCGCCACTCAGTTCGCCGGCCCGCCCAACAGCGAAACCAAAGCCCAGAAGGCCACCGCCTGAGGATCGCCGCATGTTGCATATCACCATGATCGGCTGCGGCGCCATTGGCGTCGGCGTGCTGGAGTTGCTGGAGAGCGATCCGCAGTTGTGCGTGGACTACGTCATCGCTTCCGAGGGCTCCGAGGCCTTGGTGCGCCAGCGCCTGGCCAGTTTCAAACAGCCACCGCAAGTGCTCACGGCATTACCGGCCGATACGCGCCCGGACCTGCTGGTGGAGTGCGCCGGCCACCGGGCCATCGAAGAACATGTGCTGCCGGCCCTGGAGCGCGGTATTGCCTGCCTGATTGTCTCGGTGGGCGCCTTGTCTGAGGTGGGCCTGGTGGAACGCCTGGAGGCCGCAGCCGCACGCGGCAAGACCCGCATCGAGCTGCTGCCCGGTGCAATTGGCGGCATTGATGCGTTGTCAGCGGCCAAGGTCGGCGGGCTGGACTCGGTCAACTACACCGGGCGCAAGCCGGCCCGTGCCTGGAAGAACACCCCCGGCGAGCAGGCTTGCGACCTGGACAGCATCAGCGAAGCCACGGTGATCTTCCAGGGCAGTGCCCGCGAAGCCGCGCGGCTGTACCCCAAAAACGCCAACGTCGCCGCGACCCTGTCCCTGGCCGGGCTGGGCCTGGATCGCACCCACGTCACGCTGATCGCCGACCCCCACAGCGACGAAAACGTCCACCACTTCGAAGCCCGTGGCGCCTTTGGCCGTTTCGAGTTGAGCCTGCGCGGCAAGCCGCTTTTGGCCAACCCCAAGACCTCGGCGCTGACGGTGTACAGCGTGGTTCGTGCGCTGGGCAACCACGCCCATGCCATCTCAATTTAGGAGCCCGTCGATGACCCTCGAACAGACTTTACCGATCTGCATCGCCGGCCACTGGCGCCTGGGCCGTGGCGAGCGCTACGCCAGCCGCTACCCGGCCACCGGCGAAGCCGTTGCCTGGCTCAATGCCGCCGATTTACAGGATGTGGAAGACGCCATCCAGGGCGCGCACCAGGCCTTCCTGCACAGCGGCTGGGCCCAGCGTAAACCCCACGAACGGGCCGGCGTGCTGTACCGCATCGCCGAGTTGATCCGCCTGCACAGCGAAGAGCTTGCGCAGTTGCAGCGCCAGGACAACGGCAAGCCGATCAATGAAACCCGCGCCTTGGTGGCCAGTGCTGCCGGCACCTTCCAGTTCTTCGCCGCCGCCTGCGAAACCCTGGAAGAAACCATCACCCCGTCGCGCGGTGATTTCGTCAGCATGAGCGTGTATGAGCCGATGGGTGTGGTTGCCGCAATCACCCCGTGGAACTCGCCGATTGCCAGCGAGGCGCAAAAGGTCGCGCCAGCGCTGGCGGCGGGCAATGCGGTGGTGATCAAGCCGGCGGAAATCACCCCGCTGCTGGCGCTGCGCCTGGCACGTTTGTGCGAGGAAGCCGGCCTGCCCAAGGGCCTGATCAGCGTGCTACCAGGCAAGGGCTCGCTGCTGGGTGATGCGCTGACCCGCCACCCGCTGGTCAAGCGCGTGTCGTTTACCGGCGGTACCCGCACCGGCAAGCACATCGCCCATATCGCCGCTGACAAGATGATGCCGGTGTCCCTGGAGCTGGGCGGCAAGTCGCCGACCATCGTCCTTGATGACGCCGACCTCGACCACGCAGTAGCAGGCGTGCTGTACGGCATTTTCAGCTCCTCGGGCGAGGCGTGTATTGCCGGCTCGCGGCTGTTTGTCGCGCGCGCCTTGTACGAACCCTTCATGCAACGCCTGGTGGCCGCCGCCGCCAACCTGCGCATGGGCGACCCTGCCGATGAAAACACGCAGATGGGCCCGCTGATCAGCGCCGACCATCGTGAATCGGTGGAGCGTTACGTCGCCCTCGGCCTGGCCGAAGGCGGGCGCTTGCGCCTTGGCGGGCAGCGTCCCAGCGGTGGCGTGTATGACCAGGGTTACTTCTACCCGCCGACCATCCTGGAGGGCCTGCACAACCAACAACAGGTGTGCCAGGAAGAAATCTTCGGCCCGGTGCTGGTGGCCATGCCCTTCGACGATGAAGAGCAACTGCTGGAACAGGCTAACGACAGCCTCTACGCCCTCGCAGCGGGGATCTGGAGCCGCGACTACAAGCGCGCCTGGGCCCTGGGCCGGCGCTTGCAGGCCGGCACGGTGTGGATCAACACCTACAAGCAGTTCTCGATTTCCACGCCATTTGGCGGTTGGCGCGACAGTGGCCTGGGCCGCGAAAAAGGGCGCCTGGGGATCCTGCAATACATGGAACAGAAGAGCCTTTACTGGGGCATGAACCAACAGCCACTGGCCTGGGCCGGTGTGCCACACGAGGTAGCGTGATGAGCGTTTTAGGTATTGATGAAGTCACCTATGGCGTCGAAGACCTCGACACCTGCGTGCGTTTTTTCAGCGACTGGGGCCTGACCCACGTCAGCGCCCAACCCGATGAGGTGGTTTTCGAGACCCTCAACGGCTGCCGCGTGGTACTGGCCGACCTGAACAAACCGGGCCTGCCGCCCGCCATCGAAGCCGGTTCCACCGTGCGCGAAGTGGTGTGGGGCGTGGCCGACGCTGCCGACCTGGCGCTATACGCCGAACGTATCGCCAACGACCCGGGGTTTGTCGAGGGCAACGGACGCATCGGCTGCACCGACCCCAACGGCCTGGCGATCCGCCTGCAGGTGACGCGCAAGCGTGAACTGGAGATTGAATGCAGCGGCCACAACACCTGGCAGACCAAGGGCCGGATCAACAAGGCCGCACCGATCTACGAACGCGCCACACCGATTGAAGTCGGCCACGTGGTGTTTTTCGTCAAGGACGTGAATGCCTGCGAAGCCTTCTACCACGAACGCTTCGGCTTCCAGGCCTCGGACCGCTACCCGGATCGTGGCGCCTTTTTGCGCACCGCCGAGGAAGGCGGCCACCACGACCTGTTCATGCTGCAACTGCCGGCGCCACGGGCCGGCCTGAACCATGTGGCCTTTACCGTGCGCGATGTGCACGAGGTATTTGGCGGCGGCATGCACGTGTCCCGCAGCGGCTGGCCGACCGAGATCGGCCCCGGGCGCCACCCGGTGTCTTCGGCGTTTTTCTGGTACTTCAAAAACCCGGCCGGCGCACTGGTGGAGTACTACGCCGACGAAGACCAACTGACCGGCGAATGGCAGCCACGCACCTTTGAACCGGGCCCCACGGTGTTCGCCGAATGGGCGATTGCCGGCGGTATCGACGGTAATACCCGGCGCCAGCAACACGTGGAGGCGCCGCAAGGCAAGTTCCTCACCGACAAACCCAAATCCTGAGCAGGAGTCGCCCATGCCTTCCCTGAATATTGCTATCGCCGGTGCCGGTATCGGCGGCCTGACCGCCGCCATCGCCCTGCATCGCGCCGGTCACCAGGTCACTGTGTTCGAACAGTCCAAGGCCTTTTTGCGGGTCGGTGCCGATATCAACCTCACCCCCAACGCGGTACGTGCGCTGGATGGCCTGGGCATTGGCGCCGCCGTGCGCATCCCTGCCGCCCGGCCGACCCATCGCATCAGCCGGATGTGGGACAGCGGCGAAGAGACTTCGCGCCTGGAAATGTCCGACGCCGCCGAGCAGAAATACGGCGCCCCGCAACTGACTATCCACCGCGCCGACCTGCTGGCAGCCCTGGCTGAGGTGTTCCCGCTGGAGCAGGTGCAGTTCGCCAAGCGCGCCGAGCGGGTTGAGCAACATGACGACGGCATTTGCCTGCACTTCAAGGATGGCAGCCAGCACCGCTGCGATGTGCTGATCGGCGCCGACGGCATCCACTCAGTGGTGCGCAACGCGCTGTTTGGCGAAGAGCACCCGCGCTTTACCGGGGTGGTAGCGTACCGCGCCGTAGTGCCGGCCGAGTGCGTGGCCCATGTGCCGAATATCCAGGCCTTTACCAAGTGGTGGGGCCCCAACCCGCAGAGCCAGATCGTTACGTTCCCGCTCAACCAGGGCAAGGACATCTTTATCTTTGCCACCACCGCCCAGGACAGCTGGCACGAAGAGTCGTGGACCAGCGCAGGCGATGCTGACGAGCTGCGCAGCCACTATCAGGCGTTCCACCCCGACGCCCGTGCCCTGCTGGATGCGTGCAGCGATGTGCTCAAGACCGCGTTGTATGAGCGCGACCCGCTGCCGTTCTGGTCCAAGGGCGCGATCACCCTGCTGGGCGATGCCTGCCACCCGATGATGCCGTTCATGGCTCAGGGCGCCGGCCAGGCCATCGAGGATGCCGTGGTGCTCGCCCGTTATCTGCAAGACCTCGACAGTCAAGCCCAGGTCGCTGACGCCTTGCAGGCTTACCAGCAGGCGCGCCTGGAACGCACCAGCCAGATCCAGATCGGCTCGCGCGGCAACCAGTGGCTCAAGGACGGCGGCAACGCCGACTGGGTCTATGGCTACGACGCCTGGACCGTCCCCACACAAAGCGCGGCCTGAACATGAGCGACACCTTGCTGGTGACTGTGCTGCTCAAGCACGACCAATCGAAGAACCTGGAAGACATTCAGCGGCATATGAAGCAGCAGGACTGGTGGGAACGCTTTCCGCCCCAGGGCGTGGAGCTGGTGAGCTGGACCGTGGTCATGGGTCTGGGCCAGATCGTCACGCTGCGCCTGCCACCAAGCCTGCTGCCCGCCCTCAACGTCGAGCTTGAACGCTCGGCGTGGGGCGTATTCAGCACCGAGGTTTTCCCGACATACGACTTTATCCCGGTGCGCGAAACGATCCGCGAACGGGTACGCAACGGAGGTCAATGAGATGAGCACTACCGAACGATTCCTCGAACCCCATCAGGCGCGCAAACGGCCCAATACCCAATTTGAAGAGCTGCTGGGTGACTCCATCGAACGCGCCTTCGGCAACGGCGTGACCGAGCTGCCGGCGCTGCTCGCCCACCTCAACCTGGCCGGCCCGCCCTGCCCGCTGACCAGCGGCGAGTGGACGGCAGATGCCTATCAAACCCTGATGGCCCGGCTGGGCGAATGACCCGGCAGAAGGAATAAAACAATGACTACGCAACTGACCGTCGACCCTGTTGAAAACCATCTGGCCAATGGCCTCAAAGACCTCTGGTTCCCGGTATTACCCTCGGACCTGCTGGGGGAAAAGCCGGTGTCGGTGCGCCGCCTTGGCTACAAGATTGCCCTGTGGCGAGACAACGATGGCCGCGTCCATGCCCTGGAAGACCATTGCCCTCATCGCGGCGCGCCGCTGTCCCAGGGCCCGGTGCTGGGTGATCGTTTGCAGTGCCCGTATCACGGCATCGAAGTACGCTGTGACGGCACCGTGACCAAGGTGCCGGGCAGCCCCGGCTGCAAACTCGAGGGCAGCCGCCCGACCCGCATGTTCCATACCCGCGAAGCGGCGGGTGCGATCTTTTTGTTCAACGCCACCGACCCGCACTTGCAGACACCGCCGGAACTGGTGTTGCCCGAGCAGCTTACTTCCCCTGAGTGGAGCAGCTTTGTCTGCTACACCGAGTGGAAAGGTGACTACCGCTACGTGATCGACAACGTCATGGACCCGATGCATGGCACCTACCTGCACAAGATGTCGCACTCGATGAGCGAAGGCGAAGCCACCGCCAAGTTCGTTACCCGCGACACCGACAACGGGTTCTTCTTCGAGAAGGAGGGCCAGCGTGGGGTGAACTTTGACTGGACCGAGTTCATGGACAACGGCTGCCACTGGCTGCGCCTGGAAATCCCCTACCCGAAAACCGGCGGCCCGGGCGGCAACTTCACCATTATTGGCAGCTATACGCCGAGCAGCCGCGCGCTGTCAGCCGTGTTCCACTGGCGTTGCCGACCGCTGACCGGCTGGCAGCGCAACACCTGGCGCTTCCTCTACAAGACCCGCCTGGAAGCCCGCCACTGGGCAGTGCTGGAACAGGATCGGGTGCTGTTGGAGTTCATGGAGCCGGACGCCAACCAGCGCGAAAACCTCTACCAGCACGATCTGGGTGTGGTGCGCATGCGCCGTTACCTGAAGAACGCGGCCAAGGCCCAGCTTGAACTGATCGCAGCGAAGCAGCTGCCATGAACCCGGTCGTGGTGGCGCCCGCCGGGGCCAGTTGGTCGAATGCGCTGCTGATCGGTCGCGAGGTGGTGATGTCGGGGATGACTGCGCACCCCGCCAGCCGCGAGGCGACCCTGGACTGCTACGCCCAGACCCTGGTGGTGCTGGGCAAGATCCAGGCCCTGGTGGAGGCTGCCGGTGGGCATATCGGCACTATCTACCGGCTGACGGTGTACCTCACCGATATTGCCGACAAGGACCAGGTGGGCCGCGCCCGTCGGGATTTTTTCGGCGGGCAGGCAGTGTTTCCCACGTCCACCCTGGTGGCCGTCAGCGCGCTGGTGTTTCCTGAACTACGGGTGGAGATCGAGGCCAGTGCCAGGCTCGATGTCGACCTGCGTACCGTCACAGAGGTGAATGATGTCTAAGCCCTCCCTGCTCACCGCCCGTGTGCACACTCTGCGCTATGAAGCCGAAGGCATCATCAGCGTCGAGTTTCGGCCGTTGGGCGATACCGTGTTCCCGCCGTTCGAGGCCGGCTCGCACATCGACCTGCACCTGGCCAACGGCCTGGTGCGCAGTTACTCGCTGCTCAACTCTCCCAGCGACCAGGGGCGCTATACCGTCGGCATCCTGCGTGACCGCAACAGCCGGGGTGGCTCGGAATATGTGCACAGCCAACTGCGGGTCGGCATGCCGCTGTCGATCTCGGCGCCACGCAACAACTTCGCGCTGGACCTGAGCGCCAGCCACAGTGTGCTGGTGGCCGGTGGCATCGGCATTACGCCGATCTACTGCATGTTCCGCCAGTTGCTGGCCCAGGGGAAATCCGCCGAGCTGATCTACTGCGCGCGCTCGCGCCAGGAAGCGGCGTTGGTGGAGGCGTTGAACGGGCTCGATGCGCGGGTGGTGTACCACTTCAATGACGAAAAAGGCGTGCCGCCCGACCTCGCCGCCTACCTCGCCGGCCAACCGGCAGATACGCACTTCTACTGCTGCGGGCCCACGCCGATGCTGGATGCCTTTGAGAGCACCTGTGAGCGCCTGGGTTACCCCCATGCGCATATCGAGCGCTTTACCGCCGCCGAACTGCCGCCCAGCGAAGATGCCCGGAACAGCTACAGCGTGGAACTGAAAAAATCCGGCAAGACGCTGACGGTGGAACCCGGTTTGAGCTTGCTGGATGTGCTACTCGAAGCCGGTTGCGACGTTGACCACAGCTGCCGCGAAGGGGTATGCGGCTCCTGTGAAACGCGGGTAGTGGAAGGTGAGATCGACCACCGCGATGGGGTGCTGACCAAGGCCGAGCGTGCGGCGAACAAGTCGATGATGGTGTGTGTTTCCGGCTGCAAGAGCCAACGGTTGGTGCTCGACCTCTAGCTGATGTAGGAGCGAGTAAGCTCGCTCCTACAGTGTCACCGGTAAAACAGAGTAAGTGCCCGTTTCATTGGCAGCGTGCAATAAAGACGCACCTATCATGGGCAACGTTGTTACCGCACTTTCTCGCCGTTTCATGGGTTATACAAACAGTGTTGTTTCCCATATAAACAATTGTTTTTAAGCCGTTTTTTTACAAAACCCCAACTAATTACCCGCCTGGCACACTTCCTGCTCTACTCCTATGCGCCCACTGATCAAACAGCGTTTCACCGATAAAACAATAATAACCAACACTTAAACCCGGTAAGACCCGCTCCCTCCTTAGTTGCCTTTAAAGGCAAGTGGACGAGTGTTGCCGATCACCCGGTATAGCCGAGTATTACAAGGTGAGGTCGATATGAAGCGTCATGTCTTATGTGCAGGGTTGATGTTTGCCAGTTTCACCAGTTTCGCCGCCGAACCGATACCTTCCGAGCCAGTGCGGGCCAACGCCGCCAACAAACCCTTCCCGCATATTTCCTGGCGCAGTGAAGCCGGTGACAGCAGCCTGGATATTGGCGGCGCGTTGCGCACCAATTATCGCGACGAGCATTGGGGCACCACCGAGAACAATGGTCGCTTCCTCTTCGACACGTTCCGCCTGGATGTACAGGCCACCTACAAGAGCCTCTATAGCGATATCGGCTACTGGTTCCAGGACGATGGCAAACGCTCCATCGACCGTGGGTTCGTCGGTTATCGGCTCAATGCAAACTCGAACCTGCAGCTGGGGGCGCCGTTCAAGCCGTTTGGCCTGGAGCCATACCCACAATTTGGCTGGAGTTACCACCTGCCGTTTTTCATGGGCTATGCAGTGAGCGCCGGCACCGGCCTCAAGTACAGCTACAAGGACCAGGATTGGGATGTGCAGTTGGGCTTCTTCCCGCGCATGTTGCCCAGTGATATTCGCTACTCGCCTGAAGTGGGGCGCTATGCCGACCTGAAGGACAATGCGATTGCCTTCACACAGTCGCGCCAAGACAACGAAAAACGCAACCAGCTCAACGCCCGCGTGGCGCGAACGTTCAACAACGATGGCTGGAAGACCGAGATCGGCGCGTCGCTGACCACCGCCCAGTTGTACAACGCCACCACCAAGGATGATGGCGACTACTGGGCCGCGGGTGTGCACGCCGTCATCAGCAAGGGCCTGTGGACGGTCACCACCCAGGCCATCCGCTACGAATACGATCCCGAAAACCCGGCCGGCGTCAGCAAGGATTCGGTGCTGATGGGCGGCAATGGCCTGACCCCGGCGTACCTGATCGCCTCTAAGGCCAGCCTGGCCTCGGTCAACCTCGGTTATGACGTCTACACGCCAGCGCTGGGGCAGTTGAAGAAGGTCAAGCTGTACACCGACTACAGCCGGATGAAGAAAGACAAAAGCGCCTGGGATGACTCGCAGATGTTCACCGTGGGCGCACAGTTCCTGGCGATGCCGGTGATGGCTTGGGTCGACCTGACCTGGGCCAGGAACGCCAACCCCTACGGCGGCGCAGAGAATGGCAGCGGCTTTACCAACACCAGTTCGGTGGGCAGCAATGAGTGGTATTACCGCACTAACGTCAACATCGGGTATTACTTTTAAGCCTGACGCACACAGGGGCTCTGGATCGGCGCGACCCCGCTGACGCATGAATCGATCCAGCCCCTTGACCCGCTTACCGTTCCTCGCCCCGTTGCGTTGTTTGCAGACGTCTGGCGCTCACCTAGGTATAGTGCCGCCCCTCTTCGCGTCTGCGGCCGTCGGTAACGAGGCCCGGATACAACGCGAAAGCGCATGAATAACAACACCCGCAAAAGGATGGGGATCGAAGCGTCGTGCACTGCCTGGTGCTGAGCGATGCGTCGGACCGTCCTGCGTTTGCCATCAGAAAAATCAGCGAGGAACACTCCATGCTCGAAGTCATCAACGACTTCCTCTCAGGGAAAGTACTGATCGTGCTCATAGTCGGGCTCGGCGGTTATTTCACGATCCGCTCGCGTTTCGTTCAATTGCGTCACTTTTTCCATATGTTCTCGGTGTTTAAAGACAGCCTGAAGAGCAGCGCCGGCCAACTCAGCTCGTTCCAGGCGCTGATGCTCAGCCTGGCCGGCCGCGTCGGTGCCGGTAACATCGCAGGCGTCGGTATTGCCGTGACCCTGGGTGGCCCGGGCGCCGTGTTCTGGATGTGGGTCACCGCACTGGTGGGCATGTCGTCGAGCTTTATCGAGTGCTCCCTTGGCCAGTTGTACAAGCGCACGGACGCTGAAGGTACCTACCGTGGCGGCCCGGCGTATTACATCCAGCATGGCCTGCACAAACGCTGGCTGGGCATGGTCATGGCGTTCCTGCTGCTGGTGACCTTCGGTTTTGCCTTCAACGGCCTGCAAGCCCACGCTGTGACCCACTCGCTGAACAACGCTTTCGGCCTGGATACCACCTACACCGGCCTGGCGCTGGCGGTGTTGCTGGGCCTGGTGTTCATCGGCGGGATCAAGCGTATTGCCTCGATTGCCGACCTGCTGGTGCCGGTCAAGACCCTGGTTTACATCGCGGTGACCCTGTACGTGATCGTGCTGCAATTCGACCACGTACCCGCCATGCTCGCGACCATCGTCAAGAGCGCCTTCGGCCTCGACCAAGCCTTCGGTGGCCTGGTGGGCAGCGCAATCATCATGGGCGTGAAGCGCGGCGTGTTCGCCAACGAAGCCGGCCTGGGCAGTGCGCCTAACGTGGCGGCAGTCGCTTCGGTTGAACACCCGATCGCCCAAGGCGTGGTGCAAGCGTTCAGCGTGTTCCTCGACACGTTCATCATCTGCACCTGCACCGCGTTGCTGATCCTGCTTTCCGGTTTCTACACCCCAGGCTTTGAAGGCGACGGCATTGCCCTGACCCAGAACTCCCTGGCGGCGGTAGTGGGTGACTGGGGCCGGATGTTTATCTCGGTGGCCCTGGCGTTGTTCGTGTTCACCTCGATCATGTACAACTACTACCTGGGCGAGAGCAACCTGCGCTTTCTGGTCGGCAACAATCGCAAGGTGCTGATGGGCTACCGCGCGTTGGTACTGGTGCTGATTTTCTGGGGTTCGATCGAGAACCTGAGCACCGTGTTCGCCTTCGCCGACATCACCATGACCATGCTGGCGTTCGTCAACCTGTTCGCCCTGGCGTTCCTGTTCAAGATCGCCATGCGCATCCTGAACGACTACGACAACCAGCGCGCGGCAGGCATCAAGACCCCGGTGTTCGACTCCAGCCAGTTCCCTGACCTGGACCTGGACCGCAAGGCCTGGCCGGCCAACCCGGTGAAGCCTGAGCCAACCGCTCAAGCATCCGCTGAACCGAGCGCTCAAACGCAACGCTGAGAACGCCCCCTAGGTAGATGACACGCCGCCCGGCCTTGGGCATGCTCTGGGCCCGGCGGCGTTTTTCGTTCAGGAGATTTTTCATGCAACCAGCTAACAACGTCATGGTGCTCTACACCGGCGGCACCATCGGTATGCAGGCCAGCGCCAACGGCCTGGCCCCCGCGTCGGGTTTTGAAGCACGCATGCGTGAGCAGCTTGCCAAGCAGCCAGTGCCCGCCTGGCGCTTTCGCGAAATGTCGCCGCTGATCGATAGCGCCAACATGACCCCGGCCTACTGGCAGCGCCTGCACGTCGCCGTGGTTGAAGCGGTGGACGAGGGTTGCGATGCCGTACTGATCCTGCACGGCACCGACACCCTGGCCTACAGCGCAGCGGCCATGAGTTTTCAACTGCTGGGCTTGCCGGTACCGGTCGTGTTCACCGGTTCCATGTTGCCTGCCGGTGTGCCGGACAGCGATGCCTGGGAAAACGTCAGCGGTGCGTTGGAGGCATTGGGCGAAGGTCTCGCACCGGGTGTGCACCTTCACTTCCACGGCGCGCTGATGGCTCCGACCCGTTGCGCGAAGGTCCGCAGTTTCGGGCGCCATCCATTTGCAGCCTTGCAACGCAATGGCGGCGTAGCCCAGGCGGATAACCTTCCCGCCGCGATGGATTACCGTCACGACAAGGCTCTGGCCAATGTCGGCGTGCTGCCGCTGGTGCCGGGCATCGCCGCCGGGCAATTGGATGCGTTGATCGACAGCGGTATCCAGGCGCTGGTGCTGGAGTGCTTCGGCAGTGGCACCGGGCCGAGCGATAACCCAGCGTTCCTCGCCAGCCTCAAGCGCGCACAGGACCAAGGCGTGGTGGTGGTAGCGATCACTCAATGCCATGAGGGCGGCGTGGAACTGGACGTGTACGAAGCTGGCAGCCGTTTGCGCGGCGTGGGCGTGCTATCCGGTGGTGGCATGACCCGTGAAGCGGCGTTCGGCAAACTCAATGCCTTGATCGGCGCCGGGCTGGACACCGCCGAAATTCGCCGCTTGGTGGAACTGGACCTGTGCGGCGAACTGAGCTGACCGGCATACAAATTGCTCCACTTCCAGCCACCCCCTGGCTGGAAGTTCCCATGTTGCACTCCCACCTCACCACCCTCAATGCCGTGTCCCTGGTGCTCAACACCTTCAAAGCCGAAGGTCTGTCCGCCGACGCACTGCTGGCCGGCAGCGGTATCTACGCAGCCGACTTGAGCCGTGCCGACACCCGCATCACCACCAATCAGGAAATGCGCGTGTGTGCCAACGCGGTCGCCCTGCGCCCGGATGTGGGCCTGGAGCTCGGCCGCCAGATGCATGTCTCGGCTTACGGCATGCTCGGTTACGCCCTACTCACCAGTGCCACCTTCGGTGACGCTTTACGCCTCGCGCTGCGTTATCCGGCGCTGCTGGGAACACTTTTCGAGCTCAGCCTTGAAGAGGACGACGAGCGAATCTGGTTCACCGCCAGCGACTACCGAGAAAATCCCACACTGGAAACGTTCAACGTTGAACTGTGCTTGACGTCACTCAAGGTGATTTGCGACGACCTACTCGGCCAGCCCCTACCGCTACTCGCTGCACGCTTTGAACACGATGCCCCGGACTACCGCACGCGTTACGCAGAACACTTTCCCTGCCCGATGCAGTTTCAAGCCACGGCCAACGCCTTTGCCTTCGAGAAGCATTGGCTCAAGCAGCCACTACCCTTGGCTGATGCCATTACCCACCAGGCCATGGCTGAACGCTGCCGCAAACAGAACCTGGAGTTCACCGGGCGCCAGGCCTGGCTGGGCAGGATCCGCCAACTACTCACCGCCCAGCTCAACGCCGCACCTGGCCTGGAAGGCTTGGCCGAGCAAATGAACTGTTCAGCGCGTACCCTGCGCCGACATCTGCACGACTTGGGCAGCAGCTATCAAGAACTGCTGGACGAGTTGCGCTTCGAGCGCGCCAAGCAACTGTTGGCTGAAGGCCAGTGGCCGATCTACCAGATTGCAGAGGCGCTGGGGTTCAGCGAGACCGCCAGTTTCAGGCATGCATTTGTGCGTTGGAGCGGACTGGCACCGAGCCAATTTCGCGCATGACGCCCCATCGAGGGGCGAATTTCGGACAAACAATTTGGCCTTATTTATCCCCTTTTGGCCGCTCCTGCCGTTCTCTTAAAATCGGCCCGCCGCAAGACTGGACCCACTGATACAGCCTGCGGAGAACAACAATATGCTGACGATCTACTCGGACGATCACCACCTGCACCACGGCCGCTGCGAATTGATGGACGGGCAACTGATGCCCTGCTTCGAAATGCCCTCGCGCGCCGACCATGTACTGCAACGCGTCAAGGCGCGTGACCTGGGCCCGGTGCAGTCCCCGCAGGACTTTGGCCTGGCACCGCTGCAACGCATTCATAGCCGCGACTACCTCGACTTCTTCAAAGGTGCGTGGGAGCGCTGGACCGAATTCGGCCAGGACGGCGACCTGCTGCCCTACACCTGGCCAGCGCGCACCCTGCGCCGGGTGATACCCACCAGCCTGCACGGCCAGTTGGGTTACTACAGCTTTGACGGCGGTGCACCGATTACGGCCGGCACATGGCAAGCCGCCTACAGTGCGGCGCAGGTCGCACTCACCGCACAACACGCCATCGCGCAAGGTGCCAACGCAGCGTTTGCCTTGTGTCGCCCGCCGGGGCATCACGCCGCCAGCGATTTGATGGGCGGTTATTGCTACCTCAATAACGCGGCGATTGCCGCCCAGGCGTTTCTCGACCAGGGCCATGAAAAGGTCGCGATCCTTGATGTGGACTATCACCACGGCAATGGCACCCAGTCGATTTTCTATGACCGCCGTGATGTGCTGTTCACCTCGATCCACGGGCATCCGGAGGCGGAGTTTCCGTTTTTCCTGGGCTATGCCGACGAGCTGGGTGCAGGCGCGGGTGAAGGCTTCAATTTCAACTATCCCCTGCCGGCAGGTTCCGGCTGGGAGGGTTGGAGCGCAGCGCTCGAAGAGGCCTGTCAAGAGATCGAGCGCTACGGCGCCGATGTCATCGTGGTGTCCCTGGGCGTGGACACCTTCAAGGACGACCCTATCTCACAGTTCAAACTCGACAGCCCGGATTATCTGGCGATGGGGGCGCGCATCGCGCGGTTGGGCAAGCCGACGCTGTTCGTGATGGAAGGCGGCTACGCCGTGGAAGAAATCGGCATCAATGCCGTCAACGTTCTCGAAGGTTTCGAGGGGGCCACCCAATGAACATGCTCAAGTCACTCGCCCTCTGTGCAGCCGTTCTCGGCGGCGCAGCCCACGCCGAAGAAAAACCCCTCAAGGTCTACAACTGGTTCGACTACATCACGCCCAAGGCACTTGAAGACTTCAAGGCGCAGAACCCGAAGATCAAGCTGGTGTATGACATCTTCGACACCAACGAAGCCCTTGAAGCCAAACTGCTCACCGGCAACTCAGGTTATGACGTGGTGGTGCCGTCCAACGTGTTCCTGGCCAAGCAGATCGAAGCCTTGGTGTTTCAGCCCCTGGACCGCAGCCAACTGCCAAACTGGCAACACCTCGACCCTAAGCTGATGAAACTGATCGAAGCCAATGACCCGGGCAATAAATTTGCCGTGCCCTACATGTACGGCACCATCCTCATCGGCTTCAACCCGGCCAAGGTCAAGGCAGCGCTGGGGGATAATGCGCCAGTGGACAGCTGGGACCTGATCTTCAAGGAAGAGAACATCAGCAAGCTCAAGCAGTGCGGCGTGGCGCTGCTGGACTCGCCCTCGGAGATCCTGCCCCTGGCATTGCAGCACCTGGGCCTGGACCCCAACAGCAGCAACCCCAAGGACTACGTCAAGGCCGAAGCGCTGTTGATGAAAATCCGCCCCTACATCACC
Organism: Pseudomonas sp. MF6755; assembly: GCF_016405635.1. NCBI lineage: Bacteria > Pseudomonadati > Pseudomonadota > Gammaproteobacteria > Pseudomonadales > Pseudomonadaceae > Pseudomonas > Pseudomonas sp. MF6755. Next base: position 66,868 of record NZ_JAEKDA010000011.1, on the reverse strand, counting down.
TACTTCCACTCCTCCAAGTACATGGCCGATATCGCCAACGGAGATATCTGCGTGGCCGTGGGTTATTCCGGCAGTTTCTCTCAAGCTGCCAACCGCGCCAAAGAAGCCAAAAACGGCGTAACCGTGGACATGCGCCTGCCCAAGGAAGGCGCACCGATCTGGTTCGACATGCTCGCCATACCCAAGGGCGCGCAAAACCCGCAGGACGCCTACACCTTTATCAACTACCTGCTGCAACCCCAGGTGATTGCGCCGATCAGTGACTTTGTTGGCTACCCCAACCCGAACAAGGACGCTACCGAGCAGGTCGACCCGGCGATCCGCAATAACCCCAACCTGTACCCTACCGATGCGGCGATGGCCACGCTCTACACGCTCAAACCCCTGGGCCGTGATGCCGAACGCGCCAGGACGCGGGCCTGGACCAAGATCAAGTCCGGTACCTGACCCTTAGCGGGGCGGGCTTGCTTGCCCTTATTTATCTACCGTTCTCGCCGTATCTGGAATCGTTACCTTGCGCCTCCCAAGGCCCGTCGCTGCCGCGCGGGCCAACGCTCGCCAAGGAACTGCAGATGCCTAACAGCACGCCCGTCACGGATACGCCTCAAAACGATCGACCGCCCAATGTCTATGAACTGCTGACCCAAATGACCGCCGGCCCCACCAGCCGGGAAGTGGCCAGTGCCACGTTGCGCAACGCCCTGCGCGAGCAGTACCCCACGGTGGACATCAACCCGGACCTGGCCATGGTCTGTACACCGCGCTGGCAAATCGTTGACGATAAAATCGTTTCGCTGGATGGTTTTTTCGAACCGCTCACTTCCGTCCTCGCACGCCAGGCCATATCGCCCGACCCTGTCATCTATATCGACGGCGAGCATTACCTTTCACTCCAACCCAGTGCCAGCAATGACGTGCACCTGCCGGTGAAGATCGATGCCGTGGGGCGCTTGATCAATGAGCTGTCGCCGCTGCTGTTCACTGCGTTTCAGGAACAGCAGCTCGATTACTGGAACCAATCGAACGGCAGCAGCGGCCCGCGCTGGCAAGTGTTCGCCAACTCACTGTGCAAGGTATGGAACGTGAGCACGGTGGAAGGCTGGGATGCCGATGACTGTGCCATGGCCCGCATGCTGTTTCACTCCCCCCAACAGGAAAACCGCAGCCTCAAGAACCCGTACAAAAGCCGGGCCTATCTGATTGATGTCGATATTCTGCGCAATGGCCAGACCCACCATGCCGGCGTACTGGACAAGGCGGTATTGATCGGCGAGCACGGAAAAACAACCCGGATCCTCACCTACTCGCTGGTCAGCGGCTACGAGAAATTTGACTCATTGCAAGCGCTTGGCGAAAACCTGGCGACCCAAGTGACCGGCGCGCAACAGGATATAGCGCTGCAATGGCGCCTGTCTGAACCGACCGGCAACTTTTTCGACAGCCTGGCCTGTGCCCTGATCGCCATGCAAATCGACACCCTCGGCCAGTTAGGTGCGGCCCAAGACCGCGAGCCACACAGCCAACCCAGCGCCCCCATAAGCCTCACCCGCGCAGTACCCAGCATAGAAGAGCTGAGCGCCCACTCCATGTCGAGCATTCGCCAGATTCAACAGCGCATACCCGACTGGCTGGCCAACGCCAGCGACACCGATGCCGCTGCCTATGGCCGCTACCTCATCAACCTGGCGCAGGTGCATACGCACAACCAAGGCCGCTCGTTTCTGGACGGTATTGCACCGATACGCGACTACGCCCGCACACAATTACAGAACCGACTCAGAGGCCGTATACGCGGCACCAGGATCAAACCTGACAAGGTCGAGGTGGTCATCCGCAGCCCTGTCATCTGGGGGACGTTCACGGTACCCGGACAGGTCGACATCACGCGACGCAACCTGGTCGACCTCGCCCTGGAAAATCTCACCGGCCTGCCCACCGGAGACACCAGCGTGGAATACAACGGCGCTCCGGCGCCCGATTGGCTGCCCTATAGCTACCTCGAGGAGGTGATCACAGAGCTGGATATCGGCGAGCACTACCCGGCGCTGATCAAGCGTACGCTGCTCGAAGACTCGACTCAGTCTGCGGCTCGGCAGTTGCTCTACACCGACCACTTGCAGGTGCAGCTACCGCTGCTGGCCTTGCAATGGAAGATCCAAGCGCGCAACGACATCAATGAGCTCGGCTACCGCTACGTCGCCGCCGTGATGAAAACCGACGCGCACCAACGCCAGGTGGACGGGCAGGAAATCGTCATCCGTCAATTGGCCTTCATCCCCACGCTGCGCCCCGGCAACAGCAAGGATGCGGTCACCAACATGTTCCTGATCGAGCCAAAAACCGCCGATACGGGCCCTTGTCTGCTGTACCGCCCTTTGCTTGAACCGGTGCTGCGCCAGTTCCCCTCCCGGCAAAACCTGCTCTATGCGATCAAACATGAGCGGCAACTACGTGAATCGGTGCTGGCGTGGTTGCCCGAAGAAGTACGCTTCAACTATGCGCAATACGTGTTCCCCGATACCTGGCCCTCGCCATGGACCCTCGCCCGAGCCTTGGTCGAACCCGCCACCGTTGTGTATATGAGCGGCCCTCTGACCTTCAGTGACGAAGTGCTGGGCAATGACATGCTGGGGACGTTGTTCAAGGCCAATGCCAATGCCATGGTCGAACTTGCGACTCGCCAGTCCGTATCCAACGTGCAAAAACGCTGGGCGACCTATCGCCAGGCCGGCTGGCAGATTTTCAATGCAGTCCTGCCGTTCCTTGGCCCAACGGTGGGTGTCGCCGCGTGGATGTGGCAAATCATGAGCGACCTGGAAGAGGTCGAAAAAGCCCTCAATGCCCCAGACGAGCCAACACCCTGGACCTCGCTGGTGGACCTTTGGCTGAACCTGAGCATGGCCTTGGTGCTGCATGCGGCCACGCGTCATCCGACCACGCAGCAGACGAGCGAACCGTTAAGCCTCAAGGCACCCGAGGAGCCGGTATTGATCGACGTCCCAGAGAAGCCGGCATTGCCGGTGCCCAAGATCACCTCGGTGCAAATGCCAGACCTGCCCAGCGCCGACCTGTTCACGTTGCACCCTGGCGCCCTGCACAGCAGCGGCGCACTGAGCCGCACCTCATCAAGCCTGGGCATGCGGTTGGACAGTTTCAAAGTAGAACGGCCCGCGGCATTGGGTGAGCAGAACAAACAGCCCGGTACCCATCACTATCTGTACCCCGCCGACAGCAAATGGTACGCCCCGGTCGGTGAGCGCTGGTTCGAAGTGCAGGTGGACGCCAACGACAATGTGGTCATTGTCGATTCGCTCAGCCCAACACGCTCCGGCCCGCTCTTGATCAATAACATGGCCGGGAAATGGTTCGTCGATACCCGCCTGCGCCTGCGCGGTGGAGGGTTTCGCAATCGCCGCAAAGCAGCTCAGGGCCAGAAGCCTTCGCGTATTGAAGAGCTGCGCAAAAGCCTCGCTGAATTCAATTCCACTGAACTGGGTCGGCAAAGCGACCTTTCCGCTGCCCTTGCCGCCATTGATTCGCAGCCGGGGCCGTCCACCGAGTCACGTCGCCAATCCTTTATCAGTGATGTGAATGCACGCTTGCTGGAGTACGACGTGCCGATTCGCCAACTCAGGTCCCTGGGCATCATCGACACGGTGCCCGATTACCAGAGCTACATGATCAGCTACCTGGGAAACCAACTGGCGTTGACCCGAGCGGCGATCGATGAACAGCTGCCCACCTACCGTAGCGCCTTGACGGCCTCCCTGGACGTGCTGGAAACGTCGGAGCCCGTAGAGCCCGCGCTGCAGACACAAGTCGCCCAAAGCCTTGCAACCCAGAGCCTGGAAATGATCATGCGCCTGGAGTACGTGACCGGCCGTTTCAAAGAGCTGGAAAACCTCGGTGCAGAGGGTGCCAAAGTCATCCAGTCGACAGTGCGCGCCTTACCCAATATGACGCTGTCCGACCTCAAGAACCTGATGGTCAGCGTGTCACGCTACCTGTGCATCAATGCTGGCGACAGCGAAGTATTGACCAATGTCCGCGCACAGTTAGGCGACATCGTCGATGCCGCCGAGCTGAATGTGCAGAGCCTCACCGACCTCATGAGTCAGCCTCAGGACAGCACCCTGGATGAACGCATCGACGTGCTCAACAGCCTGGCTGAGCAACTCTCGGTCGTTGACCAGCGCCTGCTGGACCTGCACGCCGATTACACTGAGCAACTCCAACGCGAGCCCTTGGAAAACCTGCGCCAACGCATTGACGAGTTTCATCAACAGGCCCTGCGTGAACTGGTGCAGACGTTGCGCAAACGCAAAGCCTTGGAGCCCAAGCCCAGCCCATCGAAACCACCCGAGCAACCTCAACGCAAAATCATCAAGACTCGCTTCAAGGGCACCGTGGTGGGAGAGCCACGCGAAAACGACGCCACGTTGGTGGACGTCAAGGCCCCTCTGACCGGCAAGGTCATCGCCACCTTCCACGAAAAAAATCCTGGGGTTTGGGTCGAGCACAAAGCAACCACCGCTCCCCCGGCAGGCTCAAGGCCAGCCGACCTGGGAGTAAGCCTCAACGCCGGGCAACAGTTGCTGGATGAAGAAAGAGCCTTTACCCAACGCATTTTGGCCCGCTCGCGCAAACCGGAGCGCATACCGGTAGAAATCGAAGAAATGTTCCACCAACAAGCGGCACGCCTGGAGGAGGCCGTGACCACGGTGGAGGCGGCCCTGACCCAACTCAATCTCACCGAAAGCGACCGCCCCTCAGCCGCCACGCTCAACCGCAACCTCAATGAGAGCGCCAAGCGCCTATATGAGCTGGGCACCCAAACGCGGATCAATATGATCAAACAACAACCGCCCACGGCGGCGCGACTGCAATGGTTGCACGATCAAGGGCTGGTGAAGATTGCCAAGGTAACTAATCGTCAACGCCTCAAAGGCCCCAGCAACTACTTGGACGAATATGAAATCCGCGACAGCCAAAACAATACCGTGCTGTGGTATGCGCACTTTCACTACTCGTCATCCAAGGCAGCCCTCGAAGACTTTATCGACGGCGCGGGGCACCTCAAAACCCGCCAGCAGCGAAAACTCGGCGGCAAGGTACAGCGCATCGGCACCAGCGACAAAGACCTGATCGACATTCACCGCAGTGAAATCAGTCCGAGGCTGGCCAAATCACTGTTTTTCGAAGGCTGACCTCAACCCTGCCATGCCGCCCGCAGCCGTGCCAGCGCGTCGCTGATCGCCGCCTCCGGCACGGCGGCGAAGCCCAGCACCAGGCCGGCGCGTTGGTCGGCGGGCGTCGCAGAGCTGGGTAGCCAATAACTGCTCAAGCCGTTCACTTCTACGCCGACAGCGAGGGCTTGGGCCAGCAATTGCTGCTCGCGCGCCAGGCTGTCCACACGCACCGTCAAGTGCAGCCCCGCCGCAACGCTGGGCAGTTCGCCCACACCTGGCAACCCACTGGGCCAACCGGCGAGCAAGGCATTGCGGCGACTCAGCGCGGCACGCCGCATGCGCCGGATATGCCGCTGGAAATGCCCGGCCGCCATAAACTCCGCCATCACTGACTGGGTACTGACCTCGGAATGGCGCATATCCACGGCGCGGCGCCGGGTAAAGGCGCCCACCAAGCCTGGGGGCAGTACCAGATAGCCCAGGCGCAAGGCCGGGAACGCCACCTTGCCGAAGGTGCCGACATACAGCACGCGTGCGCTGCGGTCCAAGGCCGCCAACGGCGCCAGAGGCGCGCCGCTGTAGCGATATTCACCGTCGTAGTCGTCCTCGATAATCCAACCGTTCGTGCGCTCGGCCCATGCCAGTAGTTCCAGGCGGCGCGCCAGGCTCATCACCACACCCAAAGGGTACTGGTGCGAGGGTGTGACATACGCCACGCGGCAATCACCCAACGTATTGAGCACCTGGCAGTCGATGCCCTCGCTGTCCACCGGCACGCCATGCAGTCGCCCACCGGCCAGGGCGAACGCATGGCCTGCCGCACGATAGCCAGGGTTTTCTACTGCAACGCCGTCCCCCGGCTCCACCAGCAACTGTGCACAAAGGCTAATTGCCTGCTGTGCGCCACTGGTGATCACTATTTGTTCAGCGCTGCATTGCATGCCCCGGGAGCTGCGCAGGTAAGCCGCAATCAACCCGCGCAGGCGGCCGTCACCCGCCGGGTCGCCATAACACAGCTGCTCAAGGTCCGGCTTGCGCCAGAACGCCCCGTTCAGCTTGGCCCACACCTCGAACGGAAACAGATCGAATGCCGGCACACCCACGCGAAATGCCCGCGGTGGCCCTGCTGGCGGGCTAGGGAGAAAGTTGTTTTTAATCCGCGCCAAACCCGCAATGTGGATAACTTCAGGGTCCAGGTCTTCCGATGAATTCACCCGTTTTGTGGATAAGGCTGGGGATAAGCCTGTTAATAAGCCTGTGGATACTTTTGTGGATAGTTTTTTAGAGGTAGGCAATTGAGCTACGTAAGTGCCATCACCGACACGGCTTTCGATGAAGCCCTCCGCATACAACTGGTCGTAGGCCCGTACCACGCTGTTGCGCGAAATCGACAACGCCGCCGCCAGATCGCGCGTGGCGGGCAACCGTGTGCCACTGACCAGCCGCCCGTCCAGTACGCGCTGGCGCAAAGCTTCATACAGCTGCCGAGTCAGGCCCTGGCGGCGATCCAGCTCGATCCCGGCAGGGTTGAATGACAACGGCGGCGAAACAGGCGGCATATTGGACCTATGAAATTGGCGCTAGATGGCTCTTACAACGAACCATTAGCCTGCCTAGGATGCAGGCATTCGCCAAGGAAAACTTTCATGTACACACCCCGCGCCTTTGCCCTCGATGATTTGCCCGAAATCCAGCAATTGATCCAGCACACCCGCCTGGCGCAACTCGTGACCGTTGGTGAGCAAGGCCTGCAAGCCAGTCACCTGCCGCTGTTGCTCAACCCCGATGAAGGCGCCCATGGCACCCTCTACGGGCACTTGGCCAAGGCCAACCCGCAGTGGCGTGATCTGCAAAATGGCAGCCAGGCCCTGGTGATCTTTGCCGGTGCCGACGCCTACGTCAGCCCGGCGTTTTATCCGGCCAAGGCCGAACACGGCAAAGTGGTACCCACCTGGAACTACATCGCCGTGCATGCATACGGCGACCCCGAAGTGTTTACCGACGCCGAACGCTTGCTGGCCGTGGTCACGGCGTTGACCGACCGCCATGAAGGCCAGCGCACCCAGCCGTGGAAAGTCAGCGACGCCCCGGCCGACTACATTGACGGCATGCTCAAGGCTATCGTCGGCTTTGCCCTGCCGATCGAGCGACTGGTCGGCAAGCGCAAACTCAGCCAGAACCGCAGCGAGGCCGACATCAACGGCGTGCGCGAAGGCCTGGCCGCCAGCGTGGATGTGCGCGACCAGACCCTCGCCCGCTTTATTCCCCAAGGAGTTTCAGAATGAGCCCGATCGACATCCGCCCGGTCACCGCCGCCGACCACGCCGCCTGGCTGCCGCTGTGGCAGGCGTATTTGACGTTCTACAACACCGAGCTGCCGGACGCCGTCAGCCAGAGCACCTGGCAGCGCTTGATCGATACCAGCGAGCCAACCCACTCGGCCCTGGCCTGGAAGGACGGCAAGGCGGTGGGCATGGTCAACTTCATCTACCACCGCTCCAACTGGAGCATCGAGAACGCGTGCTACCTGCAGGATTTGCTGGTAGACCCGAATCAACGCGGCACCGGTGTGGGCCGCAAACTGATCGAATTCGTCTACGCCACCGCCAAGGCTGACGGTTGCTGCAAGGTTCACTGGCTGACCCACGAAACCAATGCCACCGCGATCCAACTCTACGAACGCATCGCCGAACGCCCTGGCTTCATCCAATTTCGCAAAGGTCTTTAAGGAGCGCAGCATGTCCACTTCCCTCGCCAACTGGAAAGGCGTCCCGGCGCCCACGGTGCAACGGCTTGAAGGGCGGTTTATCCGCCTGGAAAAACTTGACCCTGAGCGCCACGGCGATGACCTGTTTAACGCCCTGCAAGGCCCCGGTGCCGATCCCAAGCTGTGGGACTATTTGCCCTATGGCCCCTTCCCTGAACGCAGCACGTTTGATGCCTGGCTGAACAATCACGCGGCCCATAACGACCCGTATTTTTTCAGCGTGATCGACCGCGCGACCGGCCAGGTCCAAGGCATCCTCAGCCTGATGTCGATCGTCCCCGAACAAGGCCGCATCGAAATCGGCCACGTCACCTTCGGCGCACCAATGCAGCGCTCGCCCAAAAGCACTGAGGCGGTGTACCTGCTGGCCAAGTACGCTTTCGAGCAAGGTAACCGCCGCCTGGAATGGAAGTGCAACAACGCCAACGCCCGCTCCAAGTACGCGGCCGAGCGCTTGGGCTTCAGCTTTGAAGGGGTGTTCCGCCAGCATACGGTGGTCAAGGGCAAGAACCGGGATACCGCGTGGTATTCGATCATCGATTCGGAATGGCCGAAGGTGGGCGCGGGCTTTGAAGAATGGTTGTCGGAAGGGAATCAGAGCGGTGATGGGCAGGTGAAAACGTTGGCCGAGTGCCGGGCCTGATGATTGTTGTGGTGAGTGGCTTGCCCTCTCACCACAAGTCCAGGCATGCCTTAGCTTCTGCGGACCCTCACCACGCCCATCTTCAAACCAAACGGCCTGAATACCGCATTCAACGACTTCAGCGTCTGATTCCCTTCGCCATGCTCAATATGCACCAACGTACGCACGGAGATTTTGCACATCTTGGCGAATTGACTCTGATGCAGGCCGGTGACTTCGGTGCGCAGGCGGCGTACCGCTGCGGCGATTTCCAGCGTGCCATCCGCCAAGGCATCCTGGATGCTTTCTATCAACCGGGTTCGTTCTTCAACGGTCAGGCTCATTTCAGTCCCCACTCTTTCAGGCGCTGCGGCAAATTTTTCAAGGCAATGCCCGGATGATTCATCGTCACAGCCGGCAGGCCGCTGGCATTGAGGATTTCTGGCAAGGCTGAAAACTGTTGCGCCGCTACCCTCAGGTCTTCGAACAACTTCCGGCTGTCGACAAGGTCGCCCAACACATCACACACACCCTTCCAGTTCACGTCGCCCGCCCGCTCAAGCGCCCTGGGCCATTTGGTCGTGCGCGTGATGCCCTCGTCGTCCATCACCATCGGCGCCAAATCGTAAATAGGGGCAAGGCGCAAGGCGTTCGCTTCACGAATGATCGAGGTATTGCGACCATGGTTGTCCGAGTTACCGAGGATTTTGTTCAGCAGATCGCGTTTGAGGTACTCAGCAACCAAGGCCGGTACTTCACTGGACTGGCCCGCCTCCCGCCACAACCCGACCAGCAGCTCCACAACCTCGCGATGCGCCATGGCACTGCCAGGTTCAGTGACACCCGCCAATGAGTCAATCGACTCCACGGCATAGCGCTCGACCCCATGCTCAGTGACACATCGATCAAAGCGTTGCATCCACAAACTGGGCTTGCCTGCTTCCTCCAGTGACAATCCTGACGAAGGCACGGTATCAATTCCCAAGGTCTGCAAAGCTTTGTAATAGTGGTATTCGCTACGAAGAATATCCTGATCCATCTGCGTGCCTTTGTTGCGCGCAAACTTCACGAACCAATGCTGCTTGACCTGTTCGTCATCCAGAACTGCATCCGGGAACAACAAACCGCCGTGGTTTTCCGTCAGCAGCAGCTTCGGCGCCTCGCCGCCCGCGCCTGTGGCTCCGCCGATAGCCGCGCCTTGTTCATAGGCATATTCGAGAAAACGGTTATCCCGCTGGATGACTTCATCACGCTCAAATCCTATGGCAGGCTGATTGTCCAAGGCCTCAATCGATTCTTTGATCCGCATATGGCCGATGGGAGCGGGCGTGCTGCGCATCAGCAGAAAAAGCTCTGCGCTGATGTCATCTGGTTTTTCCCGGCCAATACGCGCCATCAGAAAACGTTTAGCGGCACCCGCCGGTGCGATGTCATGCACGAAGGCGGGAGCATGCTGGGACCTACCGCCTTCCCATTGCAGGGGGAATCCGGTGCTCACGGACGTAGCGAAGGGAGTTGCCAACTCATCGAGGTGGCTCACCAGGTAGCGCTGGTCATAACCAAAGCTGCACCGGCTTTTGAACCCCTGTTGCGGCGTATCAAAAGTCAGGAGCATGGCGTCCTGCCACTTTCCCTTGGTATAGATTTGTAGAGTCAGGCTGACCATGGCGTTTACCTGCAATTTAATGCATTCGCAAATTAAAAAAGCGCTCCAGAATTGCAATATAGTGCAGATAGGCTCTGTGTGCACGCGCGAAAACTGCATTAAAATGCAGATTGAAAACAAATCATAAAGAATTTACGCATTAAATTGCATATAAGGCTCCCCCCTCATCTCCGACACATTCCTGCAATCCCCCTCCGCTATACAGACCGACACACCGACCACCACCAGCCAAACCCTGACCGGCAATGGCACGGCCTTCAACGTGGACGGCAGCGCCCTGGATCGCGACAGCCTGCTGCTGGAAGCGGGCCTGGACGTGGGCTTGTCAGCCCGCCATCGCCTGGGCCTGGGCTACACCGGTGACCTGGGCAGCAATAGCCGCAATCATGCGCTGACCGGCCAATGGCAGATGAGTTTTTAATCGCGCCGTACTAAAGACAACTCCCGCAAACCAGGAGTCGATAACCTGACAGTTATCGCCACGCCAGCTCGCTAAATTCCCGGCCTCATACATCAGAGGTTGGGAATTCATGTCTTTTGCACGCCAAAGAATCGCAGTTGCCATCAGCCTTGCGGTTGTCGCCAGTTTTCAACCTGCGCAAGCGCGAGGCGATATCGAATACAAGCCCAGTTTGAATCAATTCTATGACGCGGCCATCCCCACAGACGGGGGCCCGCTCCTCCCACCGCCCTACCCGGCACACATCACCCAACAGGCCACCTCGCACAACGGCCTGCAGGTTGCCAAAGTCCTGGAGCCGGCATTGATGGACCTTGTGAGCTCCGGCTTTTGGGACGCGGAAGAACTCAAAGACCTGCAAAAAGACTTTGAGGAACTGAGCAAACAGCCCGGTGGTATCGGCGCAGTCCTTGAACAATTGGCCGGTAGCCAAAACGCCAACCTGGCTGGCGCGACACAGAACTCCACGCAGCACCTGAGCAACCAATTGCTCTCCACCTTGCGCACGCTGCCTGCTAATGACGACGGCCACTTCTGGGTACAGGGCCTGGGCAACGGCGGCAACCTTAACTCACGGCGCGGTAGCGCCGGGCTGAAACATGGTACCCAAGGCTTGCTCTTGGGCGCTGACTGGGCACTCGACCACGCCTGGCGCATCGGTGTCATGGGTGCAAAAACCTCCAGCCGCTTCGACGCCCCACGTTTTGCCGCCGACCTCGACAGCTGGCACCTGGGTGGCTACGCGGTGCGCCAGGACGGCCCATTCGCCTTGCGCCTCGGGGCGGTCTACAGCAACCATGCCGGGCAAAACAAACGCAATGTCGCCGCCCTGAATTACAAGGAGCAGCTCAAAGGCAACTACAACGCCAACAGCCAAACCCTGTTCTCCGAGCTGGGCTATCAACTAGGCAGCGCCGATTTCAGTGTCGAGCCTTTCGCCGGCATCGGCTACCAACGCTATCAACGCGAAGGCTTCAAAGAGCGTGGTGGCCTGACTGCGTTGAACGTTGGCTCACAGACCCAGCAAAACCTGAACAGTACCCTCGGCCTGCGCCTGGCAACGGTGTATCGGTTTGATAACAATTTGAGCCTCACGCCCCACCTCAGCACGAGCTGGAAACACCGCTATGGCGACGTTGACAGCCAGGTGCGCCAAACCTCGCGCCATGCGCCGGACCTGATTGACGGCTTCACCATCACGGGCACTGCCCTGGATCGCAATAGCCTCGACCTGCAAGCGGGCCTGGACCTCGCCTTATCGGCAGACCACAGCATCGGCCTGACCTATACCAGCCAAGCCGGTACCGATAGCAGCAACCAAGGCCTGATGGGGCAGTGGAAAATGATCTTCTAAGCCTGCCAATCGCTCAATGGCAGGCAAAAAAAAGGAGGGCACCTGCCCCCCCGAGGATTAAACGTTAGTCTCGAAGGCTGTGATCAGCCTTCGATTTCAATCAGGATTTCGCCAGGGTTGACCCGGTCGCCCTTGGCCACATGAACAGCGGTCACCTTGCCGGCAATCGCTGCCTGTACCTCGGTTTCCATCTTCATGGCTTCGGTAATCAGCACGGCCTGGCCAGCCTTGACCACGTCGCCTTCCTTGACCAGCACGTCGACGATGTTGCCCGGCATCGCGGTGCTGACATGGCCCGGCTCAGTGGCGTGCTTGCGCTTGCTGCCGCCGCTGCTGACAAACTCGTTGAGCGGTTCGAACACCACTTCTTCCGGCATGCCGTCGATGGACAGGTAGAAGTGACGCTTGCCTTCGGCCTTCACGCCGACACCGGTGATGTCCACGCGGTAGCTTTCGCCGTGCACGTCGATGACGAATTCGGTCGGCACACCTTCGCCACCCGCACGGGCCACGCCACCGGCTTCAGGGATCGGCAGCAGCACTTCCGGCGCCAGGGTGCCGGCGTCGCGCTCTTCGAGGAATTTGCGCCCGATGTCCGGGAACATGGCGTAGGTCAGCACGTCTTCTTCGGACTTCGCCAACGCGCCGATTTCGCCGCGCAGCTTGGTCATTTCCGGCTTGAGCAAATCAGCCGGGCGCACGTCGATCACTTCTTCGCTGCCAATGGCCTGGCGACGCAGTTTCTCGTTCACCGTGCCCGGCGCCTTGCCGTAGCCGCCTTGCAGGTAGAGCTTCACTTCGTTGGTGATGGTTTTGTAGCGCTCGCCGGCCAGCACGTTGAAGAACGCCTGGGTGCCGACGATCTGCGAGGTCGGCGTGACCAGCGGTGGGAAGCCGAGGTCTTCACGTACACGTGGGATCTCGGCCAGCACTTCGCCCATGCGGTTAAGGGCGCCCTGCTCTTTCAACTGGTTGGCCAGGTTGGAAATCATCCCGCCGGGTACTTGGTTGACTTGCACGCGGGTGTCCACGGCGGTGAATTCGCTTTCGAACTGGTGGTACTTCTTGCGCACGGCGTAGAAGTACAGGCCGATTTCCTGCAGCAGCTCCAGGCTCAGGCCGGTGTCGAACTCGCTGCCTTTAAGGGCGGCGACCATCGACTCGGTACCCGGGTGGCTGGTACCCCAGGCGAAGCTGGAGATAGCGGTGTCGATATGGTCGGCACCGTTTTCGATGGCCTTGAGTTGGCACATCGCGGCTAAACCCGCGGTGTCGTGGGAGTGGATAAAGATCGGCAGGTTCTGCTCGGCTTTCAGCGCCTTGACCAGTTCGCCTGTGGCGTACGGCGTCAGCAGGCCGGCCATGTCCTTGATCGCGATCGAGTCGCAGCCCATGGACTCCAACTGCTTGGCCTGAGCCACAAAGGCCTCGACGGTGTGCACCGGGCTGGTGGTGTAGGCGATGGTGCCCTGGGCATGTTTGCCGGCAGCTTTGACCGCTTCGATGGCCACGCGCAGGTTACGCACGTCGTTCATGGCGTCGAAGATGCGGAACACGTCGATACCATTCACCGCCGCCTTGGCGACAAAAGCTTTGACCACGTCATCGCTGTAGTGGCGGTAGCCCAACAGGTTCTGACCACGCAGCAGCATTTGCAGGCGCGTGTTGGGCAACGCGGCGCGCAGTTTGCGCAGGCGCTCCCACGGGTCTTCCTTGAGGAAGCGTACGCAGGCGTCGAAGGTCGCGCCGCCCCAGACTTCCAGGGACCAGTAGCCGACTTTGTCGAGCTTGTCGCAGATCGGCAGCATGTCGTCGGTGCGCATGCGGGTGGCCAGCAACGATTGGTGGGCGTCGCGCAGGATGGTATCGGTTACGAAGATCTTTTTAGTCATTGGAATGTTCCTCACAGGCCTGCGTGGGCGGCGATGGCGGCGGCGATGGCCAGGGCCAGCTCTTCGGGTTTGCGCTTGATCGAGTAGTTGGTCAGCTCAGGGTGGCTTTCCACAAAGCTTGTATTGAACTGCCCGCTACGGAATTCCGGGTTACGCAGGATTTCCTGGTAATAGGCGGCGGTGGTCTTCACGCCTTGCAGGCGCATGTCATCCAGGGCACGCAGGCCGCGGTCCATGGCTTCTTCCCAGGTCAACGCCCATACCACCAGCTTCAGGCACATGGAGTCGTAGAACGGTGGAATGGTGTAGCCGGTGTAGATCGCCGTGTCGGTGCGCACGCCGGGGCCGCCGGGTGCGTAGTAACGGGTGATCTTGCCGAAACTGGGCAGGAAGTTGTTCTTCGGGTCTTCGGCGTTGATACGGAACTGCAACGCGAAACCACGGTGCTGAATGTCTTCCTGCTTGACCGACAGCGGCAGGCCCGAAGCGATGCGGATCTGCTCACGGACGATATCGATGCCAGTGATTTCTTCGGTGATGGTGTGTTCCACCTGCACCCGGGTGTTCATCTCCATGAAGTACACCTCGCCCTCGGCGAGCAGGAACTCCACGGTGCCGGCGTTCTCGTAACCCACGGCCTTGGCCGCACGTACCGACAGGTCGCCGATGTAGGCACGCTGTTCGGGGGTCAGTTGGGGGCTAGGAGCAATCTCGATAAGCTTCTGGTTGCGGCGCTGGATCGAGCAATCGCGCTCGAACAGGTGCACCACGTTGCCAAAGCTGTCACCGAGGATCTGCGCCTCGATGTGCTTGGGATTGACGATGCATTTTTCCAGGAACACTTCCGCCGAACCGAAGGCCTTGGTGGCTTCGGAGATGACACGGGGGAAGGCTTGTTCGAGTTCTTCGCGACTGTTGCAACGACGGATGCCGCGACCGCCACCACCGGAGGTGGCCTTGAGCATCACCGGGTAACCAATGCGGTCGCCTTCGGTGAGGGCTTCATGGATGTCGGCAACGTTGCCCTCGGTGCCCGGCGTCACCGGCACACCGGCCTTGATCATGCTGCGGCGCGCTTCGGTCTTGTCGCCCATGCGGCGAATCACTTCAGCGGATGGGCCAATGAACTTGATCCCACGTTCGGCGCAGATGTCTGCCAGTTCGGCGTTTTCCGACAGGAAGCCATAGCCGGGATGCAACGCATCACAACCGGTTTCCACTGCCAGGTTCACCAGCTTGCGCGGGTTGAGGTAGCCGGCCAGCGGCTCGGCACCAATGCTGTGGGCTTCGTCAGCACGTTTGACGTGCAACGCGTGGCGGTCGGCGTCCGAGTAAACCGCGACCGAGCGAATGCCCATCTCGGCGCAGGCACGCACGATTCGTACGGCAATTTCACCACGGTTGGCGATCAGGATCTTTTTTATCACTTGGAAATTCCCTTGAGCCGATTGCTGCGTCTTCGACCCGCTGAAGCCGGGTCGGCGCGTGACCAAATGTTTCATGACAGTCGCGAGACACACACTATGCGCACCGGAGAATTAACAAAAATCAATAATTATTGGGTTGTGTATAAGTAAAGACTTATAGTTGGCCGCATAGCCTGGGATGAGGGGATGTAGATCATGCGTAAGTCATTGATGAGACTGACATTACGTCAATTGCAGATCTTTCATGAGGTCTGTGATTTACGCTCCTACAGCCGTGCAGCCGAAGAAATGTCTCTCACACAACCAGCGGTCAGCCTGCAAATCCGCCAGCTGGAAGAACTGATCGGCCAGCCGCTGTTCGATTATGTCGGCAAAAAGCTCTACATGACCGAGGCCGCCGAGGCCCTGCAACGGGCCAGCCGCGATATTTTCGGGCGCCTGGAAAACCTCGACATGCAGCTCTCGGACATGCAGGGCTCGCTGCAGGGCCAGCTGAAACTGGCGGTGGAATCCAGCGCCAAGTACTTCGTGCCGCACCTGTTTGCCGCCTTCAAGCGCCAGCACCCGGAGGTGCAATTGCATTTGACCGTGGTCAACCGCGCCCAAGTCATTCGCCGGCTTTCGGACAACCGCGATGACCTGGTGATCATGTCCATGGTGCCCCAGGACATGGGCCTGGAATTCCTACCGTTTCTTAATAATCCAATTGTCGCCGTGGCGCCTCTCGACCACCCTTTGAGCCTGCAAGGGCCGCTGCGCCTGCAAGACCTGGAGCCTTACACGCTGCTGCTGCGCGAACCGGGGTCCGGGACGCGGCTGGCCTGCGAGGAATACTTCAAGGAAAAACGCGTGCACTTCACCCAGACAGTAGAAGTGGCCTCGGCCGAGGCGCAGCGTGAATGTGTGAGCGCAGGGTTGGGCGTGGCTTTGCTGACGCGCCACGCGGTCAACCTGGAACTGGCCACCGGCGGGCTCAAGGAGCTGCCGGTGGAAGAACTGCCGCTGTACCGCAGTTGGTGCCTGGTGCAGGCCAAGGCTAAACGCCTGTCACCGGTGGCCCATGCGTTTCTTGGCTTTATCCGCAGCGAACGGGTGCAAATCAGCGCGTTGGCTGAGCGTTTCGCTGGGCAGCCACGGGTGCCTGCCAATGAAGTTCCGGGTAGTCACTGATGCTCTGGAGCAGTTGGCGCTCCTGGCAACGGTCTTCGATGGCGCGACGGAACGCCATGCGGCGCTGGTCTTCCTGCTGACGACGGGTCTTGACGGTGCTGTTGCTGTCTTCGGAGTGCCGGGTCATTTGGAGTCTCCCAATGCGAGTACGGGGAGTACAGGATGGGCGCGGGGGATGACGGGGCGATGACAGCCTCATGAAGATTCTGGACACGCAATAGAATCCCATGTGGGAGGGGGCTTGCTCCCGATAGCGGAGTTTCAGTCACAAACTCACTGACTGACCTACTGCTATCGGGAGCAAGTCGAATCGTCGCACCGCCCCTCCCACATTGGGTGCTGTGTACGGTTTTTTAGTCGTCGAGGGCTTTGACGGATTTGGGCGACAACCGCAGGCTGCGCAAACTGCGCTTCACGCTCTTGAGGTGGTTGACCAGGCTCGGCCCACGGGCCATGGCCACACCCATCGCCAGCACATCGATCACCACCAGGTGGGCAATACGCGAGGTCAGCGGCGTATAGATTTCGGTGTCTTCATGCACGTCGATCGCCAGGTTCACCGTGGACAGTTCCGCCAACGGCGTCTGGCTCGGGCACAGGGTGATCAGCGAGGCGCCGCTCTC
This sequence comes from Pseudomonas sp. MF6755, assembly GCF_016405635.1. Classification (NCBI taxonomy): domain Bacteria; kingdom Pseudomonadati; phylum Pseudomonadota; class Gammaproteobacteria; order Pseudomonadales; family Pseudomonadaceae; genus Pseudomonas; species Pseudomonas sp. MF6755. The sequence goes on along the minus strand of NZ_JAEKDA010000011.1, from coordinate 49,698 downwards.
ACGCACCAGGTTGGCGGTGATCAGCAGGTCTTTGGAACGACCGGACTGGGAAATACAGATCGCCACGTCAGTGGGCTTCAAGGTGACGGCCGACATCGCCTGCATGTGCGGGTCGCTGTAGGCCGCGGCCGTCAGCAGCAGGCGGAAGAATTTGTGTTGGGCATCGGCAGCCACCGCACCGGAGGCACCAAAGCCATAGAACTCGACGCGCTGGGCCTGGGACATGGCCGTCACAGCCTTTTGCAGCTCCACCGGGTCGAGCTTCTCGCGCACTTCCATCAAGGTGTGCAAGGTGGTGTCGAAGATTTTCAGGCTGTAGTCGGCGACGGAGTCGTCTTCATGGATCGCAAACTGACCAAAGCTGGCACCGGCCGCCAGGCTTTGCGCCAGCTTGAGTTTCAAATCCTGGAACCCGGAGCAGCCAATGGCGCGACAGAAGCGCACGATGGTGGGCTCGCTGATGCCCACGCTGTGGGCCAGGTCGGCCATGGAACTGTGCATCACAGCCGCAGGGTCAAGCAGCACATGATCGGCAACCTTGAGTTCCGATTTGCGTAACAGGTGGCGCGACTGGGCGATATGTTGCAACAGGTTCAAAGGGCAGGACTCTTGTTATTGGCAGGCGCCAGGGATGTAGCAAGCTTGTAGTTATACTACAGGAATTGTCGTTTTGCCCGTTCGATGCATCACTAAATCGCCCTGCTCCCCTCTGGTTTCAGCGGGCAGGCGCTATGTAGCCATAAAGGCGGCCTACGCTGCGTTAAGAAAAATCTGCATTTTTCCGTAACAAATCTGCCAGCCCTTTGGCCGGCATCGGCTGGCTGATCAGATAACCCTGCACTTCGTCGCATTGCTCACCGCGCAGGAAATCCAGCTGCTGCTGATCCTCCACGCCTTCAGCCACGACCTTGAGCGCCAACCCATGGGCCATGGCGATGATTGCACGGGTGATAGCCGCGTCCTCACGCCCCTGGCCCAGGCCACGGATAAAGGTCTGGTCGATCTTCACGTAGTCCACCGGAATGCGCTTGAGGTAGCTGAGGGACGAATAACCGGTGCCAAAATCGTCGATGGCCAGTTTCACCCCTAAATCGCGCAACTGTTGAAAGGTGGCGATGATGTGCTCAACGCTGTCGAGCAATTGGCTTTCAGTCAGTTCCAGCTCAAGGTATTGCGGATCCAGGCCGGTTTCTTCCAGCACCTGGCGTACCAGGCTGACCAGCTTGCCCTGGCGCAACTGATGCACCGACAGGTTGACCGATACCCGAATCGGCGCCAGCCCCTGGCGCTGCCACTCGCAGGCCTGCCAGCAGGCCTGGCGCAACACGAACTCGCCCAACGGCACAATCAAGCCGGTTTCTTCGGCCAGGCCGATAAAGTCGCCCGGCGGCACCATGCCCCAGTGCGGATGCTCCCAGCGGATCAATGCTTCGGCGGCATTCAGCTTGCCGGTGGCCAGGCATAGCTTGGGCTGGTAGAACACGCTGAGATGGCGTTCCTCGATGGCTTTGCGCAGGTGGTTTTCCAGCTGCAAACGTTCCAGCGTGCTGGCTTGCAGGCTGTCGGTGTAGAACTGGAAGTTATTGCCGCCCAGGTGTTTGGCGTGCTGCATGGCCATATTCGATTGGCTGACCAGTGCGGAGATTTCCCGCGCATTGTCCGGCAGCAGGCTGACGCCCATGGAAGCGCTGACCACCAACTCATGCCCTTCCACCGTCACCGGTACGCGCAGTTTTGCCAGCAGCCGCGTCGCCACGCGCGCCAGGCTCGACAAGTTGCCATAGGCATCAAAGAGCACGGCAAACTCATCGCCGGACAGGCGCGCGATGGTGTCGGCTTCGGGCAGCGCATTGATCAAACGCCGGGCCATTTTCTGCAATAGTTGGTCGGCCACTTCATGACCCAAGCTGTCATTGAGCAACTTGAAACGATCCAGGTTGATATGCAGCAGTGCCAGGCTGCGGCCACCCTGGCGAACGCGCTGGTGCGCCTCGCGTAGCCGTTCGCGAAACAACGAGCGGTTGGCCAGGCCGGTCAGCTCGTCGTAGTGGGTGAGGTAGCGCATACGCTCCTCGGATTCGCGCCGCGCCGACAGATCGGCGAAAAAGCCCACGATATGGCTGACGTTTCCCCGAACATCGCGCACTACGTTCAATTGCAGCCACTGCGGGTAGAGCTCGCCGTTCTTGCGCGTTTCCACCAACTCGCCCTGCCAGGTGCCGTGGCTGAGCAGCGCCTGGCGGATCACCGGGAAGTGGCGTCGCGCATCGCGGCTGCTGGGCAGTTCCACCACATTGCGACCGAGCATGTCGTCGATGTCAAAACCGGTGACACGGCTGAATGCCTGGTTCACCGCGATCAGCACGTACTCGGGATCAAGGATCACGATGCCTTCGCTGGCCGCCTCGAACACCGTCGAGGCGAGCCGTAGCTGTTCTTCCAGGGCTTTACTGGCGCTGATATCGCGGCGCGTGCCGAGCATGCGGGTCACACGGCCATTGGGCGCACGCTCTACCGCACGCCCGCGGTCCTGGATCCACACCCAATGCCCATCGCCATGGCGCACGCGGTACTCCACTTGGTAGTCCTCGCTGCGGCCTTTGAGATGCTCCACCAGCGCGCGCTTGAGCAACGGCAGGTCGTCGGGGTGCAGGCGCGGCTTGAGGTGGCTGAGCATCGCCGTGACGTACTCGGGCTCCAGGCCGAACAGCTCCTTGAGTTGGGTGTGGTGGACTTCGTCGGTTTGCAGGTTCCAATCCCACAAGCCCAGCTCGCTGGCTTGCAGGGCCATGGCCAGCCGCGCTTCGCTTTTATTCAGAGCGAGGCTGGCGGCATCCAGTTCGTGGCTGCGTAGCGCCACGCGGTCTTGCAGGTCGACCTGGGCTTCGCGCAGGTCCTGCTCTACCTGGCGACGCTGCTCCACTTCGCGTATCAACTCCAGGTTCAACTGCTCACTGCGCTGCTGCGCCTGCTGCAAATGCTCGATCAGCGCCTGATTCTGGAAGCGGCGCGACAGCCCACGCTGGATCAGGCGGTTGACTTGCCATGCCACCAGGCTCAGTGACGCCAGCAGGATCAGGCCGAGCACGCCCCAGCCCTGCTGCTGGGGGGTGCCATTCCAGAACAGGTAGACGATGGCCGGCAACAGGCACGGCAAGGCAAAGGACAAGAAGGCCCAAAGGTTCACGGCGTAGGCCACGCTGGCCGACAATGAAGCGGCGCCAATCAGGCCAAACACCCAGGCCTGATGCATAAAGCTGTCAGCGGGCACCAGGACGATGGCCGCGAAGGAAAGGGTCAGGCCACTGGCCGCCGAGCCGAGCATAAACATTCGCCGCCACACCGGTTGGGCCTGACGGCTGGGCATCGCCGAATCAAAGGCCGCCACCTGAATCACGCGCATCGCCACCAAGGCCAGCAGCCAGAGCAACCAGATGCTGTCGAGCATGTATTGCTGCGGGTTCCACAGTAACCAGGCGCAGACCAGGCCGTTGACCAGCATCAGCAGCGTCGGCAGCAACGAGCCCTGGTACAGCAGGCGCGTGCGCTCGACCGCCATTTCGGTTGCATAGTGTTTACGGATGACCTGCGCCGGCGCCGCCGAGGGGCCAAACAGGTCGGTGCTAAGGGTCATAGGCGGTGTTCTTATAATGGTGAGCCCGAAACGTCGACGGAGCATACACAAGCAGGCGCCTGGGCCAAACTGCTCCAGATCATAAAAAACTCGCAGAAACTGGCCGCAAACCTTTGGCCCAGACAGCTTGAGCAAGACGCGGCGCGGGCTGCAGTCCATGACCAACCGGTCATCCCTCCCGGCAGAATGTTTGCCCGGTCGGTAGCGTCTTGGATGTTTTCCGTCGACCACCTGGCATTGGGATTTGCCCGAGCTCCCTTAGGCCCATAGAATGCGTCGATGCGCGATGATCTCTCTCTTTTGCTGAACTCTCTCAACGATGCCCAACGTCAGGCCGTAGCGGCCCCCGTTGGCCGTCAGTTGGTCCTGGCCGGTGCTGGCTCCGGTAAAACCCGAGTGCTGGTGCACCGTATCGCCTGGTTGATCCAGGTCGAAAACGCGTCCCCGCATTCGATCCTGTCGGTGACCTTTACCAACAAGGCCGCTGCCGAGATGCGCCACCGCATCGAGCAGTTGATGGGCATCAGCCCGGCCGGCATGTGGGTGGGCACCTTCCACGGCCTGGCGCATCGCCTGCTGCGGGCGCATTGGCAGGAAGCGGGGCTGAGCCAGACTTTCCAGATTCTCGACAGCGACGACCAGCAACGCCTGGTCAAGCGCGTGATCCGCGAACTGGGCCTCGATGAACAACGTTGGCCGGCGCGCCAGGCCCAATGGTTTATCAACGGCCAGAAAGATGAGGGCCTGCGCCCGCAACATATCCAGGCCAGCGGCGACCTGTTCCTGGCCACCATGCGCAGCATTTATGAAGCCTACGAGGCAGCCTGCGTGCGCGCCGGCGTCATCGACTTCTCCGAGCTGCTGCTGCGCGCTCTCGACCTGTGGCGTGACAACCCAGGTTTGCTGGCCCATTACCAGAAACGCTTCCGCCACATCCTGGTGGATGAGTTCCAGGACACCAACGCCGTGCAGTACGCCTGGTTGCGCCTGCTGGCCAAGGGCGGCGACAGCCTGATGGTGGTGGGCGATGACGACCAGTCGATCTACGGCTGGCGCGGCGCGAAAATCGAGAACATCTACCAGTATTCCGAAGACTTCCCGGACGCGGTGACCATCCGCCTGGAGCAGAACTACCGCTCCACCGCCGGGATCCTCAAGGCTGCCAACGCCTTGATCGCCAACAACACCGGGCGCCTGGGCAAAGAGCTGTGGACCGACGGCGGCGAAGGCGAGGCGATCAACCTGTACGCGGCGTTCAACGAGCACGATGAAGCACGCTACGTGGTGGAAACCATCGAAAGCGCACTGAAGACCGGCCTGGCCCGCAGCGATATCGCGATCCTGTACCGTTCCAACGCCCAATCGCGGGTGCTGGAAGAAGCCCTGTTGCGCGAGCGTATTCCGTACCGTATCTACGGCGGCCAGCGCTTCTTCGAACGTGCCGAAATCAAGAACGCCATGGCCTACCTGCGCTTGCTGGAAGGCCGCGGCAACGATGCGGCGCTGGAGCGGGTGATCAATATCCCGGCCCGCGGCATCGGCGAGAAAACCGTTGAGGCGATCCGCGACCATGCGCGTCATGCCGATGTGTCGATGTGGGAAGCCATGCGCTTGCTGATCGCCAACAAAGGCCTGACCGGCCGCGCTGCCGGGGCGTTGGGCGTGTTTGTCGAGCTGATCGAGAACCTGGCCGCCAAGTGCGCAGAAATGCCTCTGCACCTGATGACCCAGACCGTGATCGAGCAGTCCGGGCTGATCGCCTATCACGAGGCGGAAAAAGGCGAGAAAGGCCAGGCCCGGGTAGAAAACCTTGAGGAGCTGGTCAGCGCCGCCCGCGCCTTCGAAAACACCGAGGAAGACGAAGAGCTGACGCCGCTCGCCGCCTTCCTTGGCCATGCGTCGCTGGAAGCAGGCGATACCCAGGCCGATGAGCATGAAGACAGCATCCAGCTGATGACCTTGCACAGCGCCAAGGGCCTGGAATTTCCGTATGTGTTCCTGGTGGGCATGGAGGAAGGTCTGTTCCCCCACAAGATGAGCCTGGAAGAACCCGGCCGCCTTGAGGAAGAACGCCGCCTGGCCTATGTGGGCATTACCCGGGCGATGCAGAACCTGGTGATGACCTACGCCGAAACCCGACGCCTGTACGGCAGCGAGACCTACAACAAGGTATCGCGCTTCGTACGTGAAGTGCCGAAGGGGTTGATCCAGGAAGTGCGCCTGTCCAACAGCGTCAGCCGTCCGTTCGGCGGTGGCCAGCAGCAGAACTCCAGCAACATGTTTGCCGGTTCCGAAATTCCGGAAACCCCATTCAGCCTCGGCCAGCAGGTCAAGCATGCGATCTTCGGCGAAGGCGTGATCCTCAACTTCGAAGGCGCCGGCGCCCAGGCCCGGGTGCAGGTGAACTTCGCCGAAGGCAGCAAGTGGCTGATGATGGGTTACGCGAAGCTCGAAGCGGTCTGAAACATTTGCCTACATGAAGGTTTTGGCCTGCCCTTGTTTTTAACAAGCGCGGGCCAATATCTGTCGTACGTCCTACAGACCCTTCGGATTCGGTCTTACGCAAAAGCCCGAAACATTATGCCGCTAGCCACTGTCACGACACCTGTGCAACATGGCGCGCGTGCAATCCACAAATGGGAATTCCCTTTATGAAACGTTTTCTTAGCATCGCCATGGCGCTGTGCATCGGCTTGACGATGAGCATCGACGCCAACGCCAAACGCTTCGGTGGCGGCAAAAGCTCGGGCGCGGCACCGACTCACCAGACCAGCCAGATGGCTCCAGCCGCGGGTGCCGGCGGTGCTGCCGCCACTGCAGGCGCAGCCGGTGCCGCTGGCGCTGCTGCCAAGGCCGGCGGTGCTTCGCGCTGGCTGGGCCCTCTGGCCGGTATCGCTGCCGGTGGCCTGCTCGCTTCCATGTTCATGGGCGGCGGCTTCGAGGGTATGCAGATCTTCGACATCCTGATCCTGGCCGTCATCGCCTTCGTGATCTTCCGCTTTATCGCCGCCCGTCGCCGCAAGCAGCAGGAGCACCTGGCTCCAGCCGGCGCGCCGATGCAGCGTGAAGTGTTCGAGCAGAAGCCAGCCATGGGTTCGATCTTCGGTGGCTCGGCAGCCCCTGCCGCCGCCCGTCCGGTGATCAATGCACCGGCCTGGTTCAACGAAGAGCGTTTCGTCGAAGCGGCCCGCAGCCACTTCCAGTCCCTGCAACAGCACTGGGACGCCAACGAAATGGACAAGATCTCCGAGTTCGTGACCCCGCAACTGCTGGAGTTCCTCAAGCGCGAACGTGCCGAAATCGGTGAAGCATTCCAGTCGACCTACATCGACGACCTGCGCGTACAACTGGACGGTGTGGATGATCGCGCCGACAAGACCATCGCCACCCTGACATTCAGCGGCGTGTCGAAGACTTCGCGTTTCGACCAGGGCGAAGTATTCAGCGAAAGCTGGAACATGGAACGCCCACAGGGTGACAATCAGCCATGGCTGGTCGCCGGTATCCGCCAGAACGGCTGAAACCAGCACGTTTGAGCAAGCGATAACAAAAACCCCGGACTTGTCCGGGGTTTTCTATTTCACGGTTGCACTTATAGCGAGCTACTGTATAAAACGCCCCTATAAACCGCGCCATCTAGCAAGAGGATCCCGGCCGTGGAAGAAATCATCGAACAATTGCGTGAAGCCAACGAACCGGTTCCGGTTCCTTTGGAGCTGCCAGACGAAGACCAACTGGTGGAAATCGAAGAACAACTGTTCATCGATATCCCGTTTGTCTTCCGTGAGTTCCTGCTCACCGTCAGCGACGTGGTGTATGGCAGCCTGGAGCCGGTGACCGTCACCGACCCACAATCCCACACCTACCTGCCGGACGTTGCCGCCAACGCCTGGGATGCTGGCGTCGACCGCAGCATGATCCCGATCTGCCAGGACGGCGACGACTACTACTGCGTCGAAGAAGACGGCACCGTGGTGCTGTGGTCCGGCGAGGAAGAACTCGTCACCGAAGAAACCTGGGAATCGGTATGGCACTGGGCGCGGGACGTCTGGCTGGAAAGCTGAGCGCCACACCCAGCCTTTAGTGGTCCGGCGTATCCTTGTGGTTATCTAACGTTTCCAACAGGGCAACCTGCATCCGCGTATGCACACGGATAAACCAGCGCCAGAGCACCGCCGCTACCGCCGCCGTGACCACGGCAATCAACACCAGCAACTTGTTGGTCGGCAGAATGCTGGCCGACAAGGCTGCCAATAGCAGGAAGATCACCAGCAGCGACAAAATGGGGATCAGTTCCGCAATCACCCTTCGCACACGCTGGGTATGCCGCCCGGCCATTTCCGGCTTCACACTCATTTCCGCCAGCAACATCGACAGCGCCTTGAGCTTGCGATACGCCGCAATCAGGAACGGTAGCGACAACAGCAGTGCCCCACCCCAGATCAATGCCTTCTGCCAGCTTTGGTCACTGACCCAGCCTTCCAGATACCCACCGATGCGCGCCGCGAAAAAGCTGCCGGCAAAGAAGATCGCGATCACCAACGCCAGGTTTACCCCTACCTGCAGGATGATTTTGCGGATCATCGAGGCCAGCATCGCGCCCTCGCCCTGAGGCTGAATGCTGCGCAGCCATTCGCCATACATGCCGAATACACGGCTCATGCGCTTGGGCATTACCGCCGCGATCTTCAATGACAACGGGTCGGCACCGCGAATCAGGTAGGGGGTGAGCAAGGTCGTAATCGCCGAAACCGCTACTGCTACCGGATAGAGGAAATCACTGGTCACCTGCAGGGTCATCCCCAGCGCCGCAATGATGAAAGAAAACTCACCAATCTGTGACAGCCCCATGCCGACCCGCAGCGAAGTGCGCCCATCATTGCCGGCGATAAATGCGCCCAGGCCGCAGGACAGCATCTTGCCCAGCACCACGGCGACGGTGATCACCGCAATCGGCCAGGCGTATTGCAGCAGGATATTCGGGTCGATCATCAAGCCAATTGCGACAAAGAAGATCGCACTGAACATGTCGCGAACCGGCTCGATCAGGCGCTCGATCTTAATCAATTGCCGGGATTCAGCCATGATCGCGCCAATCAAGAACGCCCCGAGCACCATGCTGTATTCAAGCTTCACCACCAGCAGGCAGAAACCGAAACACAAGCCCAACACGGTGATCAGCAGCATCTCGTTGCTTTCAAACCTGGCCACATAAGCCAGCAGGCGCGGCACCAGCAAAATGCCGATCACCAGCGCGACGATCATGAACAGAGAAAGCTTGCCGACCGTGGAGAACACTTCGCCGGAGCTGACTGTGCCACTGACGGCGATGCTCGACAGCAAGGCAATGATGCCGATACCCAGGATGTCCTCGACGATCAGCACACCGAAAATCAGCTGGGCGAAACGCTGGTCTTTCATCTTCAGGTCATTGAGGGCCTTGACGATGATGGTGGTCGAGGAAATCGCCAGGATCGCGCCGAGAAACAGCGAGTCCATGGTGCTCCAGTCGAACCAGCGGCCGATCTCGTAGCCGATCCAGATCATCAGCACGATCTCAAGGAACGCCGCGATAAACGCCGTGGCCCCCACCTTGAACAGCTTGCGCAGGCTGAACTCCAGGCCCAGGCAGAACATCAGGAAGATTACCCCAAGCTCAGCCAGGGTCTTGATTGTGTCTTCATCGTGGATCAGGCCAAACGGCGGGGTGTGGGGGCCGATAATGAAGCCGGCGACGATATAGCCCAGCACCACCGGCTGCTTGAGGCGGTGAAACAGGATGGTGACCACCCCTGCCACCAGCATGATCACGGCCAAGTCCTGGATGAAGCTGATGGCGTGCATGGCGAGGGGCTCCTTGAGGGTACCGGCGCTTTTCCCACTTCCGGCCGCGCTTTTGTACGGCCTCAAAGAGCGGAAGGAAAAGTCTGCCTTGAACGTAAGAAAAGCCCTGAGATGGGCTTTTGAAGGTTAACACCGCGACTTCTGCTGAAAAGCCGGTGCAATATATGGAAACAGATCGATGCATGCGTGACGGCAAGCCGCCCACTGGCGTCCCGTTAGGGATGGCGCTGCAAAGACTCCAGCACCCGCAGAGGTGCCCGCCCCCCCAACCAATGCCTACAACCCGTGAGTGTGCTATGGAACCCGGAAACGCCCAGCTGTCGATGACGGTACTGATGACCCCTGACATGGCCAACTTCTCAGGCAATGTCCACGGCGGCACGCTACTCAAGTACCTCGACGAAGTGGCCTACGCCTGCGCCAGCCGTTATGCGGGTCGTTATGTGGTCACGTTGTCGGTGGACCAGGTGATTTTTCGCGAGCCGATCCATGTCGGTGAGCTGGTGACTTTCCTGGCGTCGGTCAACTACACCGGCAATACGTCGATGGAAGTGGGCATCAAGGTGGTGACCGAAAACATCCGTGAGCGCTCGGTGCGCCATACCAACAGCTGCTTCTTCACCATGGTGGCCGTGGACGACCAACGCAAACCCGCCGCCGTGCCGCCCCTGCAGCCGCAGAACAGCGAAGACAAACGCCGCTTTGTGCAGGCCCAGCAACGCCGGCAGATTCGCCAGGAGCTGGAAAAGCGCTACCGGGAAATCAAAGACGAAGCGCCTTAGTTCAAAATCTGCAAACCCAATCCAAATGTGGGAGCAAGTCGAATCGTCGCACCGCCCCTCCCACACTGGTTTTGCATACTTACAGACTGATCGGCGTGGCTTCGAAGCGCACACGCGGATGGGCGATGCGATCCTGAGCCCGAACCAACTCCAGTTCATAACTGGCGCAAGCCTGGGTTTCCAGCAGCACTTCATGCACCGCTGCGGCGGTGAACTCAAAGGCTGCCACCAGGCTGTCGCCCAGCAGCACCCGCGCCAGGAACAGGCCTGAAGTCAAATCGCCCACACCCACCGGCTGACGCGGGAATGCCAGCAGTGGCCGACGCAGATGCCAGCTGCCGCCTTCGGTCACCAGCAGCATTTCAAAACCCTCCGGCAGCTTGCCTGGATAATCCAGGTGCTTGACCAGTACCGCCTTCGGCCCACGCGCCAGCAGCGCCCTAGCCATGCCCAGGCAATCGAACAGCGATTGCGGCTTGCGCCCGGCAAAACTGTCCAGCTCCAGTTGGTTGGGGCAGAGGAAATCCGCCATGGCCGCAGCCTCATCCAGCAGGAAATCGCTGACCTCCTGCGGCACGATGCAGCCCTTTTCCGGGTGGCCCATCACCGGGTCGCACAGGTACAGCGCCTTGGGGTTGAGCGCCTTGATACGTGCCACACCGCTAAGAATGGCGCGGCCCTGGTCTGCACTGCCAAGGTACCCGGACAGCACCGCATCACAGTTGCCCAGCTCACCAATCGCGGCAATGCCTTCCACCAGCGCCGGAATTTGCTGCGGCGCCAACACTTCGCCCGCCCACTGTCCATACTGTGTGTGGTTGGAGAATTGCACCGTGTTGAGCGGCCAGACATTCACCCCGACCCGCTGCATGGGGAACACGGCGGCGCTGTTTCCGGCGTGGCCAAAGACCACATGAGACTGGATCGCAAGCAGATGAGGTGTGCGTTTCATGCGGGAGGTTTCCGTAAAGCCGTTGAAATTCTGGCCGCGCAGTATGCGACTAAACGCAACCTGTACGACAGACCGGCGACACAGTTAAGCTGCTCTCACTTTGTTGGAGTTCATGGAATGCTGACCCTGGGAAACATCTTCGTATTGATGCTGCTGGCGACCGGCGCCGCCTGGGTTTGGCACAACCACGGCCTGCGTGAACGGGCTCTGGAGCGGGTCAAGCAGCATTGCGCCAAGCTCGATATCGAGCTGCTCGACGGTGCGGTGGCGCTAAAACGCATCGGTTTCGTGAAGGATGCCAATGGCCGGCGGCGCCTGGCACGTATCTACAATTTCGAGTTCACCGTGACCGGGGAAACCCGTCATGCCGGGGTCATCACCCAGTTCGGTGCCCACAGTGCGCAGATCGAACTGGCGCCCTACCCGTTCGAGGCCAAGGAGCCGTTGCCCTGCGCCGAGGTGATCGAATTGAGCCAATGGCGCCAGGACCATGCCACCAAGAAACGTCAGTAACGGCAGGCTGCCAGGTCAGCCTGCAATGCGGCCACGTCCTGTGGTTCGCTGAAGATCAATTCAATCCGCGAATCCCGCCGCCATTCACTGGCTTGCCAGGCCAATAGGCTGTTATCCACAGCGTTGGCCGAGACCCAGCCCTGGAGGCTGTGGATAACCAGTTTGGCACGGCGCCAGTCGAGGCTTGATAGCCAGTGATGCAGGCGGCTGACATCGAATTGCTGGCTCGGATGCCAACGCCAACCAACACTCCAGCCACCCTCCTGGTTCTGGCTCAAAAAGATCGGCAACGCAGGCTCACTCCAAATGGCCGGCATTTGCGCCAGCCCTTGAGGGAGCTCGACGTTATCCACTGCCTCTTGCGCCTGCGCATTCAAGCCTGGCAACCGTTCAAGCGGCAATTGCGCCCGGCGTGTCCAATAGAGCGCGCAATGGGGTAATTGCCCCTCAATCGCCTGACGTTGCGCAGCATCCAGCGCCTCATCCTTGTTCAATACCAGTAGGCCGGCGCTGGCCAACGCCTCTTGCTGTGCCTGCGGCAACGGCTTGCCCGCCGCCAGCGCCTGGGCATCCAGCACCAGCACACAGGGCTGCACTGCCAACACGTTTTGCCAGGGCGCCTCCCGCAGTTGTTTGAGCAACTGCGCCGGATGGCCCAAGCCTGACGGTTCGATAAACAACCGATCCGGCTTGGCCTTACGCAGCAAGCGACCCAGCCCTACCTGGAAAGGTGCACCATTCACACAACACAGGCAGCCTCCCGCCACTTCTCCCAGAGCGATACCGTCATCGTCTTGAGTCAGCAAGGCGGCGTCCAGGCCGATCTGGCCGAACTCGTTGATCAGCACCGCCCAGCGTTCGTTGGCCGGGCGCTGAGCGAGCAGGTGCTGGATCAGGCTGGTCTTGCCGGCGCCCAACGGCCCGGCAATCACGTGAGTGGGAATGTTCTGCAGCATGAGAGGCTTCATTCAGACCGTGTAGAGAGCTTGATCCTACCCGGTTATGCCAGCCAATCCAGCGTCAGGATCAACCGCCGTTCATTGGCCTGGAGCGCTGGCGAGCGGTGGATCAGGCCGTGCCCTTCGTTACCGTGCCATTTCGTACCCTTGAGCAATGCCACTTCGCCGCAATGGATCTGCTCGATACGCTCGGTAGGCTCGGCGTCCTCTTGGCCCAGGTTGCGGCGGTCCATGACGCCTTCGCGCAACCATTGGCTGCCAATACCGGCGTAGGTGGTGATCAACCGAACCGGTACATGATCGACGTGAAAACGCGGGCACATGGCCTTGTCCAGCAGCCGCAGACGCACACCAATACGCTTGGCGCCGAGCAGGCAGGCAAACGCGCTGACCAACCACGACACATCGGCGATAAAACCGGCGTAGCCCTCAAGATCGCGACAACTGGACGCCAACCCCTGCAAGTTCGGTACGGCGTCTTCGCTGTCGAGCTCAATCACCAAGGATTCAGCCAACGGCTCATTGAGTGCAACCAGCAAGGCACCGAATTCGGCGATATGCAGGGGCAGTTGGCGCTGCCAAACCGCCAGGTTGATGCCATCGTTGAGGATATCGGACAGCGCCAGCGGGGTTTCCCCACGGGCCTGGCGGATCACGGGGCGCAGGGGAATAACCGGGGCCAACATCAGGCTACCTGCTCATACCAAGGGCCAAAAGGATCGAGCAGTAAACGCCAACCTTCGACGCCCAGCGCCATTTCTTCATCGTTGAGCAAGCACGCATCCAGCTCGGCACGCATCTGGTTGAAGTCGATGTTTTGCCCGATAAACACCAGTTCCTGGCGGCAGTCACCAGTGCTCAATTGCCAGTTACCCATGATCGCCGCCACGCTTTCTTCGTCCTGAGGCCACTGGCTTTTCGGCACAAAGCGCCACCAGCGCCCGGCAAACCCATGGCGCATCAAGCCGCCGGCCTGGGACCAACTGCCAGCGTCCTGATGTTTGCTGGCCAACCAGAAGAAGCCCTTGGAACGCAGCAGCTTGCCGTTCACCCACGGGCGGTCGATAAAGTCGAAAAACCGCTGTGGGTGGAAGGGCCGGCGCGCACGGTAAGCCGTGGACGCGATGCCGTACTCTTCGGTTTCCGGCACATGTTCACCGCGCAACTCCTGTAACCAGCCCGGGGCCTGGGCGGCACGTTCGAAGTCGAAGCGGCCGGTGTTGAGGATCTTGTGCAGCGGCACTTCGCCCATGACCATCGGGATGATTTCCGCCTGGGCGTTGAGGCGCTCGAGAATAGCCATCAACTCTTCGCGCTCACGGCGACTGATCAGATCGATCTTGCTGATCAGGATGACGTCAGCGAATTCGATCTGCTCGATCAACAGGTCTGTGATGGAGCGCTCGTCCTCTTCACCAAGGGTTTCGCCGCGTGAAGCCAGGCTTTCGGCGGCCTGGTAGTCGAGCAGGAAGTTCATGCCGTCGACCACGGTGACCATGGTATCCAACCGTGCGATGTCGGCCAGGCTTTGCTCGTTTTCATCGCGGAAAGTGAAGGTTTCGGCCACCGGCAAAGGCTCGGAAATACCCGTGGATTCGATCAGCAGATAATCGAACCGACCTTCCTTGGCGAGCTTTGCGACTTCTTCCAGCAAGTCTTCACGCAAGGTGCAGCAGATACAGCCGTTGCTCATCTCTACCAGTTTTTTTTCCGAGCGATTGAGCGTGACGTCGCGCTGCACCTCGCTGCCGTCGATGTTAATTTCGCTCATGTCGTTGACGATTACCGCCACTCGCAGGTTTTCGCGATTGCGCAGGACGTAGTTGAGCAGCGTGCTTTTACCGGCGCCGAGAAAGCCGGACAACACGGTCACGGGGAGACGATTGGGCATCAGGTATTCCTCATCAGGGTTGGCCGGTCAAACTGCCCGTTTATGGCGTTCGCGCAGCTCTTCACGTTCTTTGGCTTCGATACACAGGGTCGCGGTGGGGCGCAGCAGCAGGCGTTGCAGGCCGATGGGTTCACCGGTTTCACGGCACCAGCCGTATTCACCGCGGGCCAACAGTTCCAGGGCGTCATCGATCTTGTCCAACAGCTTCTTTTCCCGCTCCAGCAGGCGCAGTTGCCATTGGCGTTGCTCTTCGGCACTGCCGATATCCGCCAGGTCGCTGTTGGTTTCCTGCTCGCGCAGTATCAGGAACTCGGCTTCAATGCGTGCTTGGAGTTCGTAGCGCTGAGTCAGCAGCAGCTCACGGAAGAAACCTTGCTGGACGTCATTCATGTAAGCGGCGGGTGGTTGGGCCAGGAGGCCTTGTTCGGTCATGGGAAGCGGTTCACGGGTCAGGTTGTTTTTTAATGTTATAGTATAACAACACAAATAAGCCAATCTCCCTTGCTCGTCGCGACGAAGGGCGCAATGCTTGATCAGGTTAAACATTCCGAGAACCTCAATGAGATACCTCTTGTGCACCCTGCTATTGGTAGCCGCAGGGCCGGCCTGTGCCCAAGCGCCCAGCCTTTTGGCTAACTGCACGCGCAGCGCCAACCTGCTGGCTTGCGTGGACCCGTTGGGGAATGCCTACAGCGTGGCGACCGTGGGAAGCACGACGTATCTGCGCGGTTTTGAAGTGATCGGCAAACGCTACTGGGCGCAGACCAACAGCCGCTATGGGCAGCTGACTTTCTTTACCGGCTTGGCATCCGATGGTGAGGCGTGGGTTGGTTACACGCGGCGCGTGGGCTGGACCACCATCAACCGGTTTTCCAGCTCAGGTGGCGCCAGCGCCAAATTCACCTGCAGCCGACTGACCGGCTGCTAGGCCTGGCCTTTCTTCTGCTCCTGCACCCACGCCATGTAGCTGTTCATTGGTGGGTTCTTCTGGAAATAATTTTTCAGACCTTCGAAAAGGCCGTCCGCCACCGCCTGTTGATGACGTGCCGTCACTAGCCGCTGGGCGTCTCGAGCGTTGGAGATAAACCCGGTTTCCACCAGGATCGAAGGCACGTCCGGTGACTTGAGTACCGCGAACCCTGCCTGCTCGACGCGCTTCTGATGCAAGCTGGTGATGCTTTGCAGGCTGCCCAATACCGAGCTGCCCAGTTGCAGGCTGGAGGCGATGGTAGCGTTCATCGACATGTCGAGAATCACCCCGGCCAGCATCGGGTCTTTGTCCTTCAGATTGAGCAAGGTGGTGGCGCCCAGCAGGTCTGCGCCGTTTTCGCGCTGGGCCATGAAACGCGCCGTGGCGGAGGTGGCGCCGCCTTCAGACAACGCATACACCGAAGCGCCCGATGCGGTAAGCCGTGGCGCGGCGTCGGCATGCACCGAAATGAACATATCGGCCTTGTGCTGGCGAGCGATGTCCACGCGCTTGCGCAAAGGCACAAAGAAGTCGTCATTGCGCACCAGTTTTACGTCAAAGCCCTTTTCGCGTTTCAAGCGCTTAGCCAGCAACTGGGCAATCGACAGCACCACATCTTTTTCGCGCTGGCCCTTGGAACCGACGGCGCCTGGGTCCTTGCCGCCATGGCCGGGATCGACCACCACAATGATGTCGCGTTTTGGGTGCCCCTTGCCCACCGGCGCCACTAACGGCAAGGGCTCAGCAGCGATTTGACGGGGTGCGCGAGTAACACTGGTCAGGTCCAATACCAAGCGGTGACCTTGTCCATCCTGGGGCGGCAGCACGAAGCTGTTGAGCTGCATCGGCGCGACCAAGTCCAACACGATGCGCGTATCGCTCTTACCAAAATGCCCGGAACGGATCGAGGTAATCCCACTGTTCTTCAGCGCCAGCTGGGAGAAGTCGCCACTGAGGCCGGCACCACTCAAGTCGATGATCAAGCGATCCGGTGCAGTCAGGGAAAAAGTCTTGTATTGCACCGGGCCACTGAGATCGAACACTAAACGCAGCTTGTCGTCCGAGCGCCACACGCGTGCATTGCGAATCTGCGTGGCGTAGGCCCCTAAAGGCAAAGTGAACAGGGGGCTGACCAGCAGCAGGTTGAGGAGCTGACGTCGGTGCATGGCATATACCGCAGATAAAGGAGCGTCCCTACTCGACATGACTGAATAAAGGCTGGATCAGAAATTTCATCGTAACGGTAATTGTTATACTATAACATGACTAATTATTTCCAACGATGGACCTGTCTATGAATGCGCTGACTCTGCCGGATATCGCCGCGCAGGCTTCACGCCAAGCCTTGCCACTCGACTGGGTGGGCATGTGCGGCATCGCCTTGCCTATCCTGATTGACGGTCAGCGCCTGACCGCCACCGCCGATGCAGGCGTGAGCCTGGACGACGGCACGGCCCGTGGCATTCATATGTCACGCCTTTACCTGGCCTTGGAGATGCTCGACCAGCAGCCGCTTACACCTGCACTTCTGCGTAATGTACTGCTTCGATTTCTCGACAGTCATGAAGGTTTATCTAAGAACGCCTACCTGCGCATCTACACCGATGTGCTGCTTAAACGCCCGGCACTGGTCAGCCCATTAGCTGGATGGAAAGGCTACCCGGTGAGCATCGAGGCACGTCTGGAAAACCAGATGTTCCACGTGGAACTAAAAATTGACGTTACTTATTCCTCAACGTGCCCATGCTCCGCCGCCCTCGCCAGGCAGTTGATTCAGCAGCAGTTTCTCGAGGATTTCGCCAATACGCCGTTGCAGCACGAAGACGTGTTGACTTGGCTCGGCAGCGCCAACGGCGTTGTCGCCACACCTCACAGCCAACGCAGCAGTGCACAGCTAACCATCCAACTGGATGAACAGCTGCCCGATCTGCCGCTAACCGAGCTGATCAACAGCGCCGAAGCCGCCCTCGGCACCGCCGTGCAAACCGCGGTGAAACGTGCGGACGAACAAGCCTTCGCCCTGGCCAATGGGCAGAACCTGATGTTCTGCGAAGACGCCGCTCGCCGTTTGAACCTCGCCTTGAAACGCTCGGACGCCGTCAAAGCCTTCCACCTCAAAGTGATCCACGCCGAAAGCCTGCACGCGCACGATGCCGTGGCTGAAAGCCGCTGGACGAGAGACTCTGCATGATCACCTGCGACGCTTTACGCTGGGGCGCCCCCGGGCAACCACTGACGCCGGCGCTAGACTTGACGCTGGAAAAAGGCAGCCTCACCGGCATCATCGGTGCCAACGGCACCGGCAAGAGCAGCCTGCTCAAAGTCATTGCCGGCTTGCAAAAGCCGCTGGCGGGCAAAGTCACCGTGGGTGTTCCACGCCGCGGCGGCCTGTCGTTCCTGCCCCAGCAGCAACACTTGGATCGCCAGTTCCCCATCAGCCTGCAAGAGCTGGTCGCCGCCGGCTTCTGGGGTACCCAGCACACTGCGCAACAACGCAGCCAACGCCTGCAAGCGGTATTGGAAGACTGGTGCCTCAGTGGTCTTGAACATCGACCGTTGATGGCATTGTCCGGTGGCGAATTGCAACGCGCCCTGCTCGCCCGCATGAGCCTGGCCGACGCGCCCATCCTGCTGCTCGACGAACCCCACGCGGCCCTCGACGAGGACGGCCAGGCGCTGTGCTGGAAACACATCCACGCCTGGCACAACGAAGGCCGCACGCTGGTGGTCGTCTGCCATGACCTGGCGTCTGTGCGTCACCACACCCCGCAGGTGGTACAAGTCAAAAACACCGGCTGCGTATTCGGCCCCAGCCAAGCGCTGATCCGCCCGCAACCGCATATGCAGGTAGCCTGATGCACCTCACCGCCCAGCTGTGGATGCCGTTCCATGACTTCGTCTTTATGCGCCGCGCGCTTATCGGCGGGTTGGTGCTCGCCTGCAGCACCGCACCGCTGGGGGTGTTTCTGATCCTGCGGCGCATGAGCTTGATCGGTGACGCGGTCGCCCACGGCATCCTGCCAGGCGCAGCGCTGGGCTTCTGGTTTGCCGGGCTGAGCCTGCCCGCGCTGACCATCGGCGGCCTGGGCGCCGGTCTGGGCATGGCCGGCCTGGCCGCGTGGATAACCCGCCGCACCGGTCTGCGCGAAGACGCCAGCCTCGCCGCCATCTACCCCATCTCCCTCGCCGCCGGTGTGCTGATCCTGGGCCTGGCCGGCAAGCGCCTGGACCTGCTGCACCTGCTGTTCGGTTCAGCCCTGGCCGTGGATCAAACCACCCTCACCGGCATGCTCTGGGTCTCGGGTTTCAGCTTGATCGCCATGGCGTTGATCTACAAACCGCTGCTGCTCGACACCCTTGATCCGCTGTTCCTGCAAACCGTCAGCCGCCTCGGGCCGCTGGCCCATGGCGTGTTCCTGACGCTGGTGGTGCTGAACCTGGTGATCGGCTTCCAGGCCATCGGCGCGTTAATGGTGGTGGGCTTGATGATGCTGCCGGCTATCGCTTCACGCTTCTGGAGCCGGCGCCTACCGGTGCTGATCGCGGTATCGGCGGTGCTGGGATGCCTGTCGGTGTGGCTGGGGTTGTTGTTGTCGTTCTACTACTCACTGCCCAGCGGCCCGGCGATCGTGCTGGTGGCGGGTGCTGGGTATGTGTTGTCCGTGGTGTTCGGTCCGGTGCACGGCTTGTTGCGCCGCCCGCCTTTGCTTACATCCCAATGAGGTGTTTCCCGATGCGCGCTCTACTCGTGCTGCTCAGTCTGCTGCTGCCGCTTTCGATGGCTCAGGCCGCAGACAAGCTCCAGGTGGTCACCAGCTTCAGTATTCTCGATGACATCACCCACCAGATCGGTGGCGATCACATCCAGATCAGCAACAT
This sequence comes from Pseudomonas sp. MF6755, assembly GCF_016405635.1. Taxonomy (NCBI): domain Bacteria; kingdom Pseudomonadati; phylum Pseudomonadota; class Gammaproteobacteria; order Pseudomonadales; family Pseudomonadaceae; genus Pseudomonas; species Pseudomonas sp. MF6755. The sequence continues at coordinate 30,274 of NZ_JAEKDA010000011.1, read as the reverse complement.
GGTCGGCCCGGACGCCGACGCCCATACCTATGAACCCACGCCGGATGACGCCAAGGCGCTGCTGAAGGCCAAGGTCATCATCAAGAACGGCCTCGGTTTCGAGCCATGGCTGGATCGCCTGGTCACCAGCACCGAAACCCAGGCTACGGTGGTCACCGCCAGCAAAGGCGTGATTTCCCACACCATGGATGAGGATGGCGAAACCATTCCCGACCCACACGCCTGGCACAACCTGGCCAACGCCGAAATCTATGTGAGCAACATCACCAAGGCGCTGGTGGCCGCCGACCCGGCCAACACAACCGCCTACCTGCGTAACAGCCAGGCCTACCTGAAGCAAATCCACAGCCTGCTGGCCGAGGCCAAGGCCAAGTTCGGCGCGCTGCCACCAGGTAACCGTCGCATCGTCACCTCCCATGACGCTTTCGGCTACCTGGGCCAGGCCTATGGCATCCAGTTCCTCGCACCCCAAGGCTTGTCCACCGAACGTGAGCCCTCGGCTGCCGAAGTCGCCGCGCTGATCACCCAGATTCGCAAGGACAAGGTCAAAGCCGTGTTCATGGAAAACATCAAGGACTCGCGTCTGCTCAAGCAGATCGCTGATGAAAGCGGCGCACAGGTCGGCGGCACGCTGTACTCCGATGCCCTCGCCGCAGCCGGCCCGGCCAGCACCTTTATCGGCCTCTTCGAATACAACCTCAACACCCTCTGCGCAGCCTTGAGCAAGCCATGATCCGTAAAAACCCTTCCGGCGATCTGCCGGTGATCGCCGAATCGGCCTACGTCGACAAGACCGCAATCATCTGCGGCAAAGTCATCATCGGCGAGAACGTGTTCGTCGGCCCCTACGCCGTGATCCGCGCTGACGAAGTCGATGCCAGCGGCGCCATGGACCCGATTACCATCGGCGCCAACTCCAACATCCAGGACGGCGTGGTCATCCATTCCAAGTCCGGCGCGGCGGTGACCATTGGCGAGTTCACCTCTATTGCCCACCGTTCCATCGTCCACGGCCCCTGCACGGTCGGTGACCGCGTGTTTATCGGCTTCAACAGCGTGCTGTTCAACTGCGCCGTGGGCGATGGTTGCGTGGTGCGCCACAACTCGGTGGTCGACGGCCGCGACCTGCCCGCCGCCTTCTACGTGCCCTCCACTACCCGCATCGGGCCCAACACTGACTTGTCGCAATTCCCGCCGGTGAGTGTCAGCGCCTCGGAGTTTTCCGAAGACGTGGCGCGCACGAACGTTGACCTGGTACGCGGCTACAAAGCCCTGCAAAACGAGTTCTGACTCCTGCATTTCCTGCTTTAAGCGCGGGGTTTAACAGTACCGCAATCGTTGCCCAGCCACTGGGCGTGGCTGTCCAGGCTGCCCTTCTGCTGGATGCCGGTGGCATTGAAGGTACCGTTGACGGTGGTGGTAAATTCTTTCTGGCTCTGGAACGTCGCTACGCCTGTGCCTTGGGCTTTCGGGCAGCTGAAACGGAATTTCCACTGGTTGCCGCTCTTGTCGGTCACTTCCTGTTTGCAGCCCGATTGAGGGTCAGTCAGGGGAATCGAATCAGAGGCAACCTGGGCCGGGGTCAAGCATACCTGCACACCCTTGCCAGCCATGTTGATGCCTTGCTTTTCGAGCATGGCGCGTTGTTCAGGGGTCATCTGTTGCTTGAGCTGACCGAGGATCAGCGACAAGTCCGGCAGCTCCTGGTTATCGACCTTCATATTGCTGGTGGTCAATTCCCACAAGCCTGGCGCTAGCATCTGCGCCTGCGCCGCCACCGGCAGCGACAACCCAACAACCATGGCCAAACCAAGCAGACGAGCATTCATCGGGTAACTCCTGGGTAATTGTCGGCGTTAGACGTCGCAAAGCCGCCAGTGTTGCACGGCAAATAAAATAGCGACATTCACTGCCGTTCATGGTCTGTTACGCACTGGACTGCCTGGAGTTAAGTCGTTCATGGATTTCTTTGGCCCGCACCTGCTCGCCTACTTCATTGCCACGTTGCACGTTCTCGGGTCCCTCGCCGCGATCCACGCAGTACTGACCGTCCGCACCGCCCAAGGCTCGATCGCCTGGGCCTTGTCGCTGATGTTCATGCCTTACCTGACGCTGATCCCTTACCTGATCTTCGGCCGCAGCACCTTCGACGCGTACATCCAGGCCCGCCGCCAGGCCAACCAGGAAATGCACACGGCGATCACCGAACTGAACTGGCGCCCGTGGGTAGAGGAAGCGCTCGCTGCGCGCAACTCCAGCGCCTATGCCTCCCTGCGAGCCATGCCCAAGCTCGGCCGCATGCCGTGCCTGGCCAATAACGAAGTGCGCTTGCTCATCAATGGCGACGCCACTTTCGGCGCGATTTTCGAGGCCATTCGCAACGCCAAGACTGCCGTGCTGTTCCAATTCTTCATCATTCATGACGATGAGCTGGGCCGCCAGTTGCAGACCCTATTGAAGGAAAAGGCCGCCCAAGGCGTGGCCATTTATGTGCTGTACGACCGCATCGGCAGTCACGCCCTGCCCCATCGCTACGTACAATCGCTGCGCGACGCCGGGGTGCAGGTCAAGGCGTTCGCCACCCGCGGCGGCTGGCTCAATCGTTTCCAGGTCAACTTCCGTAACCACCGCAAGATCGTGGTGGTGGACGGTATCACCGGGTTTGTCGGCGGGCATAACGTCGGCGATGAATACCTGGGCAAGAAGCCGCCGTTGGCACCATGGCGCGATACCCATGTGCAGGTTACCGGCCCGGTGGTGGCGTGCCTGCAGGAATCGTTTGCCGAGGACTGGTTCTGGGCCGCGCGTGAGCTGCCACCTTTGATTCTGCCAGACGCCTACCCGGAGGACGGCGTGCTCTGCCAACTGCTCGCCAGCGGCCCGGCCGACCCGTATGAAACCTGCTCGCTGTTTTTCGTCGAGGCCATCCACGCAGCGACCGAACGGGTATGGATCACCAGCCCGTACTTCGTTCCCGATGAAGCCGTATTTGCCGCCCTGCGCCTGGCGGTGTTGCGTGGCGTGGACGTGCGCCTGTTGCTGCCATCAAGGCCCGACCACCGTATCGTCTATGCCGCCTCCAGCCTGTACGCCATCGAAGCGGTGCGCGCAGGCGTGCGGGTGTTCCGCTACAAGCCAGGGTTTCTGCATCAGAAGGTGGTGTTGGTGGACAGCGAAATCAGCGCCATCGGCAGTGCCAATATGGACAACCGTTCGTTCCGGCTGAATTTCGAAGTGATGTTGCTGACGGTAGATGCCGCCTTCGCCAGCGAGGTGGAGCACATGTTATTGGACGATTTCGCCCTGGCCCATGAAGTCAGCCAGGAAGAAAGCCGCGAGACGCGACGCCTGCAACAACTGGGGATGCGGGTGGCGCGCTTGATCTCACCAATTCTCTGACAGACAGAATAGGGAAAAAGTGGGAGGGGGCTTGCTCCCGATCGCGGTGGGTCAGCCAACTGATTAGTTACTGATACACCGCGATCGGGAGCAAGCCCCCTCCCACATTTAGCCCTTGATCATTTTTGTAAACGTGTTTCAGCGGTAAAGATCTTCCCGCGTCCACGGCAGTTCATGGCCACCATCGGCGTGAGGTTTCACCGCCAGGATCTGATGCAAATTGATCCAGCCCCGGGCAAACGCATAAGCACAACCCGCCAGGTACAACCGCCAGATGCGCAATGCCTGCTCCGGCACCATTTTCGCCGCCGCTTCCAGGTTGTCTTCCAGGCGCTCGCTCCAGTGGTCCAGAGTGCGTGCGTAGTGCAAACGCAAACTTTCGACATCGACCACCTCCAGCCCGACTTCACTGATCTCAGCGGTCATCATCGCCAGGTGCGGCAGTTCGCCGTTGGGGAACACGTAGCGCTCGATGAACTCCCCGGCGCCACGGCCTACCGGGCGACCGTCGGTGTGCTTGGCGGTAATGCCATGGTTCATTACCAGGCCGCCTTCACGCACGGCGCCGAACAGGGTCTGGCAGTATTGCGCCAGGTTGGCGTGGCCCACATGTTCAAACATGCCCACGCTCACCACTTTGTCGAAACGGCCGTCCTGGGGCAGGTCGCGGTAGTCGAGCAATTGCAGGTCAACCTGATCTTCCAGGCCTTCGGCTTTCACCCGCTCCCGGGCCAGCGCCAGTTGCTCCTTGCTCAAGGTGATACCAAACACCTTGACCCCGAATTCCCGCGCCGCAAACCGCGCTAGTCCGCCCCAACCGCACCCCACATCGAGCAGGTACTCACCCGGCTGCAACCGCAGCTTGCGGCACAAGTGGCGGAATTTGTCCTGTTGGGCCTGGTCGATGGACTCGCTGCCGGTTTCGAAATAACCACAGGAGTAAGCCATGTCCTGGTCCAGCCATAGCTGGTAAAACTCGTTGGACAGGTCGTAATGATAGGAAATGGCCGCCGCGTCGGTGGCCTTGTCATGGATCGAGCGTACCGGACGACTGCCCTCATCGTCAGCGACCAAGGCGTGACTCAACTCGTCACATACCCGGATCACCTCGGAGATGGAGCCTTCCAGCTCCAGCTTGCCCTCGACGAAGGCTTGGCCCAGTGAATCGAGCGTTGGATGGGTCAGCCTGGACACGACCGTGGGGTCCTTGACCACGATGGTCACACTGGGCTCGGGGCCCAAGTTGAATTCATGGCCGTCCCAGAGTCGAAGACGCAGCGGTAGCTGAAGATTCTGTAAGGCCGGTGGAAGTTGCGCGAGCATATATAGTCCCCCCTTGTTTCAGACGTCTGCTGAGAGGGTAGACCATGCTAAACAAAGTAGGAAGCTATCTATCGATAGCACCTTTCTATGGGGCTCGGCGCTCGAGCAAACCATCTTGGATCCACTGTTTCAGCCACGTGGCTGCCTGTAGTGGTGCACCCTCTGCATAAGTGACCGCCAGCTCAGTGCACAGTTCTGAAAAACTCCAACCGGTGGTCACCATCCCCGCCAGTGCACAGGCTTCACCGGGCTCCAGGCTACGGTAGCGGCACACATTTTCAGAGCGCCACACCAGGCAGATTTGAGCCAGCTCCAGCGCCTGGCTGCCGGGGAACTCCGATTCATCCTTGCTGGCGCGCCAGATCGCCACCGTGTTGAAGCGGCAAAGCAACTGCTGCACTGACGGCGCCAGGGTTACCTGCAACGCTGGCCAGTCCTCAGGCGCCAGTTGCGCCATGTCATCGAGGGTCAGCGGCGCACCTTGTGGTGCATCAAACGCCAAGGTGAACGCCCACTCCAGGCGCGCCAATTCCGCCAGCGGCGCACTCTGTTCAGCGACCAAATGCTCAAGGATAAACATCGCAAAGCGCTCGCCCAGCCAGCGCAGGCTGTAATGGGCCGAAGGATAACGACGGACATAGGCGTCGGTCAGCGAGGTAAATTCTTCATCCCCCAGCCAATACCAAATGGCACCGAAGTCATGGCGCAATACTTCCTGCAATCGCGACAGGTAGGCGTTGTGGTAAATCGCCAGGCCCGTGTCTACATCCAGTGTCGGGCCACCCAACAAGGTGGCGGCAAAGCCACTGTTGGCCACGGATGTTTCGGACAACAGATGCTGCTCAAAAGCCAATTGCCAGTCGATCAAGCGCATAGCGATCTCCGGGCCAATGCGTTTGCGCCCAGTTCACGGGCCTTGCTCAATTCGGTGAGCAGCTCCTCGAACGGCGGGAAATGGTCATCGCGTTCCAATAACGTAGACACCGGCCCTAGATGCTCCAGGGTCTGCTGATACAGTGCCCACACCGGGTCGCACACCGGATGGTCATGGGTATCGACCACGTAGTCGCCGTAATCCATATGGCCCGCCAAGTGCAGCTGGCGAATGCTCTCGGGCGGCAGGTTGCGAATAAACGTCCAGGCATCAAACCCATGATTACGCGAGCTGACGTAGACGTTGTTAACGTCCAACAGCAACTGGCAACCGCTCAGGTGGGCCAAGGCGTTGAGGAACTCCCACTCGGTGAATTCATCGGCCTTGGAGCGCACATAGCTGGAGACGTTTTCCAGCACCAGCGGGCGCTGCAATACATCCTGCACCTGACGCACACGGCCGGCCACGTGGTAGAGGCTTTCTTCGGTGTAAGGCAGAGGCAGCAGGTCATGCAACTGGTGCGCGCTGCCGCGGCTCCAGCACAGGTGGTCGGAAATCCACGCCGGCTGAATGCGCTCTGCGAGCTGTTTGATTTGCTTCAGGTAATCGATATCAAGGGCATGGGGCCCGCCGATGGACAAGGACACCCCGTGCATCACCAAGGGATAACGCTCGGCTATCGCATCCAGGTAGTACAAGGCTTTGCCGCCCTGCACCAGATAATTCTCGGAGATCACTTCGAACCAATCCACCGCAGGGGATTGCTCCAGGATCTGCTCATAGTATTCGTTGCGTAAACCCAGGCCATAACCCAGGGAGGGGAAGGAATTGGTCATCATGAACTCCGGCAAAAGTGCCCGCAGCGGCGCAGGGAAACCGCTGCGGTTGCACTCGGTTGTCGCTTACTCGCCGACTTTGCCGCCAGCCTCGTCGCAAGCAGCCTTGGTCATGGCCTTGAAGCCGTGGCCTTTGCAGACAGCCTGACCTTTGCAGGCGTTTTCGGCGGTCTTGCAATCGTTCATGCCTTTGCAGGAGGTGACACCGTAGCAATGAACCGTAGGTGCGTCGGCAGCCTGTACCTGGGTGGCGACACCGGCAAACATGGAAGCAGCAGCGATAGCCAGGGCAGCACCGGAAACGGCTTGTTTGATGTTCATTGTGTAGTCCTCATAAATCGGTAGTGGAGTCGGTCTGAACGGATTGCGCAGTCTCGACACACCACTAGAGTGAGGCCCCCCATCGGCGTTACAGCCGTGTGCACATATTTCTGAAATTATTCGTCGAGCTTCAACAGCGGCTCCTGGAAGCGCAACAAACGCCCGGCGTTACCCAGTACCAGCAAGGTACTGAGGTTATGCAGCACCGCCGCAATCATGGCGCCCGCCGCACCGAGCCAGCCAAATGCCGCGAACACTACGATGGCCAGCGTCCAGCCCAAACCGATGATCACGTTCACCTGCAACGTCTGCCGGCACTGGCGACTCAAGCGCACGCAAGTGCCCAAGCGGCGCAAATCGCTGCCGATCAACACTACATCCGCCGACGCCAGGGCGATGTCCGCACCGCCCGCGCCCATCGCCACGCCGACCACACCGGCCTTGAGTGCCAGGGAGTCGTTGATGCCATCGCCCACCACCATCGGCCGGAAGCCACTGCTGATTTCCCCCAGCACGCGGTTGAGCTTGTCTTCCGGCAGGGCTTGGGCTTCGACATCACTGATGCCCACGTCCAGCGCCAGGCTATCGGCCACGCTTTGGCGGTCGCCGGTCAGCAGCAGTTGGCGGCCCAGGCCCAACTCACGCAGTTCCTGCAGGGCCTGGCGCGCCTCCGGCTTGACACTGTCGGCCAGCAACAGCCAGGCCAGGAACTCCCCGTTCAACGCCAGCCCGGCTATCGGGCCGTCATGGGTGGGTACGCCGGTAGTGACGATGCCCAACTGTTCGAACAACTCCGGCCGCCCCAGTGCTGCTTCGCCCTGCTCGGTCTGTGCCACCACGCCCAGGCCCTGGCGCTCGCGGATGTCGGTAAGCACCAGCATCTGCTCCTGGGTCGCCAACCCCGCCAACGCTCGGCTGACCGGGTGACTGCTCGCCGAACCGAGGCTGGCCGCCAGGTTCAGCAACACCTGGCGATCCGGCGCGGTGGTGTCGATAGACTGCAAGCGCAGGGCGCCGAAGGTCAGGGTGCCGGTCTTGTCGACCACCAGCGAGGTCAGGTCGGCCAACTCTTCGAGAAACGCCGAGCTGCGGATCAGAATCCCATGGCGCGCCGCCACGGCGATCCCGGCAATCGCCGTGGCCGGCGCCGACAACACCAGCGCGCACGGGCACGCCGCCACCAGCACCGCCAACATTGCCTGGGCGTCGTTGGTGACAAACCAGGTCACCGCCGCCAGCAACAGCACCAGCACCATATAACTGCCGGCATAACGCTCCAGCAGCCGAGTGATCGGCGGCTTGGAGCGCTCGGCGTTCTGCATCAGTGCGATGACTTTGCCCAAGGTCGACTCGTCGCCGGTACGCGTCACCTCAAGGCGCAACAGGCCATCGAGGTTGATCGCACCACCGAACACCTGCACGCCAGCGCTGGCTTCCAACGGTACCGACTCACCCGTGATCGGCGCCGTGTCCAGGCTCGCCTGGCCGGACAGCACCACGCCATCGGCCGGCACGCGATCACCGGCGCGCACTTCGACGATATCGCCGGTGTTCAGCGTGCCGTTATCCACTTCGGTGACGGTGCCGTCCGCCTGCACCAGGCGCGCGTGACTGCGGGTAAGTTTGCCCAGGGCATGGATCGCTTCTTGGGAGCCGATCACGCTGCGCTCTTCCAGCACATGGCCGAAGATCATGATGATCGGCAGCAGCGCGGCGGTGAGCAGATCGCCGGTGGCCCAGGCGCCGAGCATGGCCAGGGCGATCAATTGGTCGGTGATGCCGTGCAGGCTGGGGAAGCGCAGGCTGTACCAGGCCGAACGCATCACCGGCACCGCCACCAACAGCGACGCCACGACAAGCAACAACTGGCTCACACCGCTCTGGTCCGGCGCCAGCCAGCGCCACACCAGGCCCAGTACCAGCAGCCCCAAGGCGAGCATGGCCAGGGTCAATTGGCGGGCAGCGCTGCGCTGTTCCGCGGTGGTCAGCATAGGTGCGCTCATTGTTCGGCTCCCTGGATGATCAAGCGGGAGTCGTCTTTGGGATCGACCGTTGTCACGGAACCTGCCTGGCCGAGAATCTTCGGCATGCGCTCGCGGTACAGGCGCAACAGCAATCCAGGGTCTTTTACCTGGGCCAGGCTGGCGACGGTGGCGGTTTGCGCCTGGGCACTGGCCAGGCGCTCGCTGGCCTGGGCGTGGGCGACTTGCACCTGGCGGTCAGCCTCCTGGTTCGCGGTCTGGGTGAGCTTTTCTGCTTCGGTGCGGGCGTTGGCTACCGCTTTGTCGGCTTGCTGGCTGGCGGTCAGCACCGCATTGAAGGCATTTACCGCCGGGCCCGGCAGGCTCGATTGCACATCGACGCGGGTGACTTCGATGCCCAGGCCCAAACCGCTGACTGCCAACTGCGCCAGGCGCTTATTGATGCCTTGCACCAGGTCGCCGCGCAGTCGCTCACGACGTTCGGCGGCGCCATTGTCGCTGCCGATCAGTTCCGGGCGCGCCACCAGAATAGTGTCCAGATCCCGCGCCGCAGTGAGGGCCACGGCGCTGCGCGTCACCAGCCGATCCAGGGCGGGCAGCACATGGTCGCCCTGCAACACGAAGGCGTAGGGCTCGGTCACCTTGTAAAACACCCGCACATCCAACTGCACCACGCCGGCATCGCCGGTCAACAGGTAGCCGGAACCGGCCAGGGCATCGCTCAATGGCGTGGCGAAACTGGCCACGCGATCAGCCTGCAGCGCCGCATCGGAACGCAACAGGTTTTCCACCCGGCGCTCGATCACCCGGTCCGCCGCCGGCAGCAGTACTACTTGCTCGAAGGGCTGCGGCCAGGCCAGCAACAGCCCGGCGTTCTGAATGCGATCAAGGGCGCCGAAATGCAGGACCACCGCACGGTTCTGCGGGTCGATCTGGCGCACATTGGAAAAGGCCCAGGCCAACGCCGCCAATACGGTGACCGCGTACAGCGCCAGGAAGGTCAGGCGCCCAGCCTGGATCCATGGGCTGTCCGGGCTGTCACGCTCGCTCATGGCTGGATGTCCTTCGGCCCGTCCACCAGGGCGCGGAACGGCGCGGCGTCAGTGCGCAGGATGATCTTGGTACCCGGCGTGACCACTGTGCCCAAGGTGTCCAGCGAACGCAGCAGGTTGTACAGCTGCGGATTACCGGCGTAGGCGCGGCCATAAATCTGCGCGGCTTCGACCCGCGATTGCGCTTCGATCTCGGCGGCTTTCACCGTGGCATCGGCCTGCACAATGCGCGCATCGCGCTCGGCGGCAGAACGGATTTGCGCCGCTTCGCGCTTGCCCACGGCTGTGCGCTCGGTGGCGATGGTTTCACGCTCGGCGCGCATGCGGTCAACCGTGGCGGTGAGGGTCACCGACGGCAACGTCAGACGCTCGATGCCGACCTGCGCCACACGCACGCCATAGGTGGTGAGCAATTGTTGATCAATCTGCTGGCGCAACTGCGCTTCGAAATCGGCGATGCGCACTTGGCTGGCATCGGTGTTGATCAAGCTGGACAGGTCAAAGCTGGCTGCGGTGGTTTCCAGCGCCGAACCGACAAAGGTACGAATCTGCCGCGCCGCTTCATCCGGCTGGTTCTGCACCGCGCGCATGAAGCGCTGCACATTGTCGGCATCGCCCTGCACCTGCCACGCCACATAGGCCTGCACGATAATCCGCAGGCCATCGCGGGTGCCCACATCCTGCAAGCCGCTGGACGTGGTGCGCAGGCGCAGGTCCACCGGGATCGCCGCTTCGAACGGCGCCGGCCAGCGCCAGCCAAGGCCCGGCTCCAGCAGCACCCGTGCAGGGTTGCCGAAGCGGGTAATCACCGTGGCCTCGCCGGAACGCACCTGCACCAGGCTTGCCGCTGCCACGGCAAACAGCACCAGCAACACCGCCCAGGCCATGCGGCGCCAAGGGAACGGCCCGGCCGCCTGCTCATCGCCGTGATGGTGATGGTGGTGGCCGTGATGGTGGTGATGACCGTGATCGTGAGAATGAGCGCTCAACAGACAGACTCCTTATTGAACGGCTTTACGCGGCGCCATTGGATCGGCGGGCAAAGTAAAAGAACGCAGATCGATCGTCGGCGCACTGTCGGCGCCCAAACGATGATCCAGAATAAGCAGCTTGGCGTGGGCAAAGCCCTGGCTCAGTTGGCCCAAATACTGTTCCAGCACGAAGGCTTGGCCCGCAGCGGCGTAGGCTTTTTGTTCGGCGGCAAAGCGCAGGTTCGCCGCTTGCGCGCCGGCATTCACTTCGCGAGCGCTGGCCTGGGCCTGATCGCGGGCCGAGCTGGCTTGCAACAGCGCCTGGTTGGTCTGCTCGCTGGCTGCGCCGCGTTCACGGGCAATCAGGGCCTGGGCGCCGATCTGCGCGGCTTGCACACCGTGGTAAGCGTTGGCGGCGCCGGCCGGTGGGTGGATTGCTTCGACTACCGTGGCGAGGATTTCCACGCCGCTGTCGAGTGTTTGCAGGTCGGCTTGCACGCTGCGGCCAATCTCGTCGGCGAGGCTGGTGCGTTGTTCGCCGAGCAATTGGTCGAGGGTGCGCGAGGCAAAGTCATGCACCAGGATGCGGCTGGCGGTGCTGCGGATCAGGGTCGGGATATCAGCGCTGTTATAGGTGGCGGCGAGCGCGGCCTGGTCGGTAAGGCCGATGCGGTAGACAAAGCGCACGTCCATATTGACGATCTGGAAGCCCTGTTTATCACCACTGCTGCTGGCAATGACCTGGGATTTGTCGTTCACATGGCTGGCGTCCCACAGGCGGTTGGCGATCAACGGCGCCGGGCCTTCGGCGGCGGCCAACTCCGGAGTGGCGGCTTCGCTGACGCTGGTCGCCAGTTCATGCACCACGCCGTTCTCCACGCTCAGTACGCGGCCCAACGGCCACGGCAAACCCGCATGCAGGCCAGGGCCGAACACTTCGACCGGTTTGCCAAAACGCTCATAAATCCCACGGCCTTGCAGGGGCACTTCATGCACGCCGGTCAGCGCCCAGCCGACCGCCAGCACTACTAGCAACACCGGCATAAACGCCCGGCGCATGTAGGTAAAGGCCCAGATCTGGCGCAGGTCGATACCGAAACGGTTGTGCAGCTCATGCTGCAGCGCCAGCAAGGGTTGTGGCGGCCAACGCAGCAGGCCGGCGATAAAACTCTGCGCCATCAAGCGCGGTTCGAGGCGCGGCTGGCGCGGGCTGAACAGCGACAGCACGCCCCGCAGCAGGAACTCCAGCGCCACCAGCGCCGGCAACAGGCCGATGAGTGTCGCCAGGCGCAGTGGCCAAACCGACTCGGCATTGGCAAACAGCAGGCAGATTGCACTGGTCAGCAGGCAGATAATCGCCACCCGGCTCAACTGCGCCAGTTGTGAAGCTTCCGGCCATTGGGCGACGGTTTCCTGGGCCAGGCGGCGCTCGAACACCAGCAAGCCAAACGCCAGGGCCAACGCCAGCGCTGCGCCGATGCTCGCGGATTGGCCAATGGCCGCAGCGGGCAAGGCCAGGTTCCAAAACTCGATGACGCTGACCAGCGCCAGCAACGACCAACCGCCCAACCACAACACTGGGGCGCCAACCTGCGCCAACAGGCCGTTGCCGAAACGATTGATCAAGCCCTTGTGCCAGGCAGTGGGATCACTGGGTGGTTCGATCAGCTCAGCGCTTGGCGCCTCCAGCGCCTGGGCACGCCAGTCGGCCACCCACCAGGCCGACTGCAAGCCGGCGACCAGCACCAACAAGGCCGAAGCGCAGTTGATCAACACCACCGGCCAGATCGACAGCGGCGCAAACAACGCCACGAACAGCGCCAGTACCCAACCGCAAATGGCCAGGATCGTCAGGCTGATACCGGCTTGGCGCAATCGACGGGCATGGAACACCCCTTGCTGAAAACGCGGAAGGCCCTCTACCGAAGCGCCATCAGCTTCTAGATCCACTTGCATCCACTCAACGCCCGCTTGCACACAATTCGTTACGATATAACACGAAGCGTGAAATTTTTGTTCGCTTTTGAACCCGCTATCGGGGGCAAGCCCCCTCCCACATTTTTTCTCTGTGTTCTCTGGAATGTGACTAACCCCCTATAAACACGAGCCATCACTAGTGTCGGCAACAATAAGTCGGCACACTCCAGAACAGTTTTTCGCGGGTTCACGGACAAGGAAGCGCCACCCCATGATTTCCATCTACCAACTCAAGCCGCGTTTTCAAAACCTGCTGCGCCCCCTCGTGCAGCGCCTCTATGACAACGGCACCACCGCCAACCAGATCACCGTGCTGGCCGGGGTGATTTCCCTGCTGGTGGGCGTGTTGATCGCAGGCTTTGCCCAGCACCTCTGGCTGTTTGTACTGATCCCGCTGTGGATGATTGTGCGCATGGCCCTCAACGCCATCGACGGCATGCTTGCCCGGGAATTCGGCCAGCAGTCACGCCTCGGTGCCTACCTCAATGAACTCTGCGATGTGATCGCCGACAGCGCGTTGATCCTGCCCTTTGCACTGATCCCCGGCGTGAGCCTGGCGCCAGTGTTGCTGGTGACGCTGCTCGCGATATTCAGCGAGTACGCCGGGGTGCTGGGGCCAATGGTGGGCGCATCGCGTCGCTACGACGGGCCGATGGGCAAGAGTGATCGAGCGTTTGTACTCGGTGTACTGGCCACCGGCGTGGCGCTGGGCTGGCTCGGCGCCGGTTGGGTCGAGGCGGTGATGTGGCTGGTTGCCGCGCTGCTCGCCTACACCTTGGTCAACCGGGTGCGTCAGGGCCTCAAAGAACAACCTCAAACTCCCCCTTCTGCATAAGGATTTTGCGATGCGCGAACAGCAAGAGCACACCTTCAGTACCCATGATGGCGTCGAGCTTTTCTACCGGCACTGGCCGGCCACGGCAGGCGCCGGGCCGCGCAAGGCGATTCTGCTGTTCCATCGCGGCCATGAGCACTCAGGGCGTATTGCCCACCTGGTAGATGAACTGGACCTGCCGGAGTTTGATTTCTTTGCCTGGGACGCCCGTGGCCACGGCCAATCCCCCGGCGAGCGTGGCGACAGCCCCAGCTTCGCCACCAGCGCCCGCGATGTGCAGACCTTCTGCGACCACATCGGCGCCACCTACGGCATCGAAGAGGAACACCTCGCCGTCATCGCCCAAAGCGTCGGCGCGGTGATCGCGGCCACCTGGGTCCACGATTACGCACCAAAGATTCGCGCGCTGGTGCTCGCCTCGCCGGCCTTCAAGGTCAAGCTGTACGTGCCCTTCGCCCGCCCGGGCCTGGCCTTGATGCGCAGGTTTCGTGGCAACTTTTTCGTCAACAGCTACGTCAAGGCCAAGTTCCTCAGCCATGACGCAGAGCGCGTGGCGTCCTACGACAGCGACCCGCTGATCACCAAAGCCATCTCGGTGAATGTGCTGCTGGGCCTCTACGAAGCGGCCGACCGGGTTGTGGCCGATGCCCAGGCGATCCAGGTGCCGACGCAACTGTTGATCTCCGGCTCCGACTTTGTGGTGCACCGCAAACCCCAGCAGCAGTTTTTCGACCGCCTCGGCAGCCTGAAAAAAGAGCTGCATATCCTCCCCGGTTTCTTCCACGACACCCTCGGCGAACGCGACCGCGCCGTGGCCGTGAGCAGCGCCAAGCGCTTTATCCTGCAGAACTTCGCCCACCCGCTGGACCGCGCTTCTTTGCTGGACGCCGACAAACTCGGCGCAACCTGCGCCGAATCCGAATCCCTGGCCGCGCCGCTGCCGCGCAACTCTCTGCGCGACCTGTACTGGCGCATGACCCGCGCCAGCATGGGCCTGGGCAAGAACCTGTCGGACGGGGTAAAGCTGGGCTTTGACACCGGCTTCGACTCCGGCAGCACCCTGGACTACGTGTACCGCAACACGCCCACCGGCAAGGGCGCGCTGGGGCGGATGATCGACACCAATTACCTCAACTCCATCGGCTGGCGCGGCATTCGCCAGCGCAAGCTCAACGTCGAGGAGTTGCTGCGCCTGGCCATGGCCAAGCTGCGTGACGATCACCGCGAAGTCCGTATCGTCGACATCGCCGCCGGCCACGGCCGCTACATCCTTGAAGCCTTGCAAGGCGTTTCACCGTTGCCGGAGTCGATCCTGCTGCGCGACTACAGCGACATCAACGTGCGCGACGGTGGCGCGCTGATTCGCGAAAAGGGCCTGGGGGACATCGCCCAGTTCGTCAAAGGCGATGCGTTCGACCGCGCCAATCTGGCCGCCCTGGACCCCAAGCCGACCTTGGCCGTGGTGTCCGGGTTATATGAGTTGTTTGCCGATAACGCCATGGTCGGCGGTTCACTGGCGGGCCTGGCCGAAGCTGTGGAGCCTGGCGGTTACCTGGTCTACACCGGCCAGCCATGGCACCCACAGCTGGAGCTGATTGCCCGCGCGCTCACCAGCCACCGCCAGGGCCAGGCCTGGGTGATGCGGCGGCGTAGCCAGGCGGAAATGGACCAGTTGGTCGAGGCCGCGGGCTTTCGCAAGATCACCCAGCGTGTGGATGAGTGGGGCATCTTTACGGTGTCCCTGGCACAGAAGATCTGAACATGCGCGAACCCGGTTTATTGAAACCCGCGGTCCTTTGGCTGCTGCTGTTGGCGCCGCTGTTTTTCAGCACCTACGGCTTCGCCACCTGGGTTACCAGCCAGCGCAGCGACGTCGGCACACTGGTGTTCGGCTGGGAAACCCATATGCCGTTCTGGGCCTGGACCATCGTGCCCTATTGGTCCATCGACCTGCTCTACGGCTTCTCCCTGCTGCTGCCCAATAGCCGTCATGAGCTGAAACAACACGCGCTGCGCCTGCTGAGTGCCCAGTTGATTGCTGTCAGCTGCTTCCTGATCTGGCCGCTGCGATTTACCTTCGAGCGCCCTGAACTGGACGGCGTATTCGGCTGGCTATTCGCAGTGCTGGCCGGTTTTGACAAGCCGTTCAACCAGGCGCCGTCGCTGCATATCGCGCTGCTGGTGATCCTGTGGGTCATGTATCAGCGGCACACCCAGGGATTCTGGCGTTGGGTGGTGAATGGCTGGTTCGCGTTGATCGGCATTTCGGTGCTGACCACTTATCAACATCACTTTATCGACTTACCCACAGGCGCCCTCGCAGGGTGGTTATGCGTGTGGTTATGGCCGGTGGAACATCCGAGCCCGTTGTTGAATGCGCGACTGACGCGGGATACCCAACGTTGGCGGCTGGGTATGCGCTATGGGCTGGGCGCGTTGATACTGGTGATACTTGCCTTCATGCTCGGCGGCGCGTGGCTATGGCTACTGTGGCCGGCGGTTTCCCTGGGGTTGATCAAGGCCAATTACTGCGTGCTCGGCGCTCCGGGCTTTCAAAAACGCGCAGATGGCCGTCTTACGCCCGCCGCACGCTGGCTGTATGCCCCGTATCTAGCTGGCGCGTGGGTCAACTCGCGCCTGTGGACACGCAAACATCCACAGCCCGATCTGATTGTGGATAACGTCTGGCTTGGGCGCATTCCTACGGCGCACGAGCAGAATTCATTCAAAGCCATTGTCGATCTGTGCGCCGAACTGCCGATTAATCCACAGGGCCGTGCTTATATCTGCGTGCCAGTGCTTGATCTGATCGCACCGACACCCGACGAATGCCTGAAAGCCGCGCACGCTATCGAGCAACTGCGTCAGCATGGGCCCTTGCTGGTGTGCTGTGCCCTCGGTTACTCCCGCAGCGCCACCGCCGTCGCCGCCTGGTTGTTGAACACAGGGCGTGCCGCTACGGTTGATCAAGCGCTGGCTATTATTCGTACAGCAAGGGCCACTGTGGTTCTTCACCCCGCCCACCGTAAAGCTTTGGAGGGTTTGCCTCATGCCCGCTGATATGGAACTCCAGGTGGTTGCCAGCCTGCTGCGCCGTGGCCGCTCACTGGATCAGTTATCCACAGGCCTGACGTTGCTCGGCGTACTGTTCGGCCTTGCCCAGTTGTTGTTGGCCAGTATTTCAACGATCTGTCTGTTGCTGGCCCTGTGGATGATTGTGTTGGGCCTGTTGCAAAAATACTGGGCGTTGCGCGTAGCCTTCGACGCTGACCTGTTCGCCCTGCTGGCCCGCGATACCACACGCACGCCAGATCTCGACGAGGCGTTGCAAACCCTTGGCCTGCAATCACCCAAGCGAGCTGGCCGGCCTTGGACCGAGCGCCGTCGCGGCGCCCTCAAACTGTTGCGCAAACAAGCCTGGTTGCTGGGCGCGCAAGCCCTGCTGACCCTGGGCGTCATCCTCGCCAGCCCCTGGCTACCTTTCGCCGGATAAGGAATCCCCATGTTCGAACCCGTGGTCGCCACGCTGATTACCTCCATGGCCCGCACCGTCACCGGCGCCCGCAGCCTGTGGCTGGGGTGCGCACCGGTGCCGGTGCAACGCATCTATTTCGCCAACCACAGCAGCCACGGCGACTTCGTGCTGGTATGGGCCTCGCTGCCGCAGAACCTGCGCAAATTCACACGCCCGGTGGCCGGCAGTGATTACTGGAACAAGAGCGCCCTGCGCCGCTACATCATTAACCGCGTATTCAATGGCGTGCTGATCGACCGCGAGCGCAAGGACCCTGTGGATAACCCTTTGCAGCCCATGCTCGCGGCCCTGGAAGGCGGCGACTCACTGATCATCTTTCCGGAAGGCACACGCAATCTGGAAGATGGCTTGCTGCCTTTTAAAAGCGGCCTGTACCACTTGGCAAAAAGTTACCCACAGGCCGAACTGGTCCCGGTGTGGATAGCCAACCTCAACCGGGTCATGCCCAAAGGCCGCGTACTGCCACTGCCGTTGTTATGCACAACCAGCTTCGGTGCCCCGCTGCAATTGGAAGACGGCGAAGACAAGGCCGCATTCCTTGCCCGCACCCGCGACGCCCTCCTCGCCCTCGCCCCGGAGCATTCCTGAGATGGATAACCAAACCCTGATGTTATTCGGCGGCATCGGCGCGATCCTGGTCATCGCCTCACTGATCGGCCTGGTCCTCAAACTGCGCACCCGTGGCAACCCCAACGCGGTGATCGACAACCTCAATGCCCGTATCAACGCCTGGTGGGTGATGGTGGTAGTGATCGGCGTGGCCTTCTGGCTCGGCACTGGCGCAGTAATCCTGTTGTTCTACGCCGTGTCGTTCTACGCCCTGCGCGAATTCCTTACGCTCACCCCGACCCGGCGCAGCGACTATCCGGCCCTGGTGGCTGCGTTCTACCTGGCCCTGCCGTTGCAATATGTGCTGATTTACGCGGACTGGTATGGGCTGTTCTCGATCTTCATTCCGGTGTACGTGTTCCTGCTGCTGCCGATCCTCGCCTCCTTCGGCGGCGACAGCACCCACTTCCTGGAACGCGCATCGAAGGTGCAATGGGGGCTGATGATCGCAGTGTTCTGCGTATCCTTCGTCCCCGCCCTGCTGACGTTGGACATCCCCGGCTACGAAGGCCGCAACCTGCTGCTGATCGCCTACCTGGTGATCGTCGTGCAACTCTCGGACGTGCTGCAGTACGTATGCGGCAAGCTGTTCGGCAAACACAAGATCGCGCCCAACCTGTCACCGTCGAAAACCGTGGAAGGGTTTGTGGGCGGGATTCTGCTGTCATCCCTGATCGGTGCGGCGCTGTGGTGGACCACACCGTTCAACCCCTGGCAGTCGTTCTTGATTGCGCTGTTGATCAACCTGCTTGGTTTTGCCGGCGGGATTGTGATGTCGGCGATCAAGCGTGACCGCGGCGTGAAGGACTGGGGGCACATGATCGAAGGGCACGGTGGGATGTTGGATCGGCTGGATTCGGTGTGCTTTGCGGCACCGATTTTCTTTCATCTTGTGCGGTATTGGTGGACCTGAGTCGCTCCTTTCTCAAACCCACTGCAGATCAAAATGTGGGAGGGGTAGCCCCGGTACAAACCGGGGACATGGTTTACAGGCGTAATCCAACCACCTCGGTAGATCCAAAACGTAAAAAGGGGCTGTTGAAAACAGCCCCTTTGGTGCTCAACAAAATATTTTGACACCAACAGCTCAGTAAACACTGGGGTAGACGGCTCAACAGAGTGCGCCGGCTGATCGAATATTTTGACACCTACCAGTCAATCTGACTAAACCAACCCTGATTTTCAACAATATATTTTGACACCGTGGGCACACCTAACGAGTAGCCACACTGTGATGGTGCTTGGTTAGCTGCAACCGCTGCGTAGTTGCGTGGACTTGACCACCCATTTGCATTCGACTTGACCAGTCGTTTGCATCGGAGTTGACCAGAATACTGAGTGGCCTTGACCGGCAAAAAACGGCCGATTCTGTTGAAAAAGTCGGCTTACCCAAAACGCTCGAATATTGATGGATGAAAACATCTCTTTTGCACGCTGCTACGTGAAATCCGACTCCTGAACCTTCTGCGCAAAACTCAGATTTCAATCTCAGGCGCGTACTTTTCTGCCGTGGAATTCGAAGCCGACTTTTTCAACAGAATCGGCCAATAGCTGTCCTTCATGAATTTCGCTCAAACAACATCCTTTCCAGCGTATTGTCCTTCATCCAATAGTGATGAAACAGCCCCGCCACCGCGTGCAAACCAATCAACCAATACCCTGTAGTGCCAACCAGCTCATGCCAGTACTTGAGCTGTTTTGCGAAGTCTGGGGCAATGGCTACCGGTGCCGGCACGTGAAAGCCAAAGTACGGGAACGGCTTATCGCCAGCTGCGAGCATCAGCCAAGCAAGGATGGGCGTTGCGATCATCAGCCCGTACAGCGAAAGGTGTGTCAGATGCGCGATAGCTGTCTGCCATACCGGTGGTTTTGGGGTTATCGGTGGTCGTGGGCTCAAGCGCCCGACCAGGCGAACCCACACCAGGGCGAAGATGCTTGTACCAAACAAGCCGTGAAAGCCCATGAGCAAACCCCGTGCTTCGCTGCCTTTGGGCAGATAACCCTTGATTTCAACACAGGCATATACCCCGACGAACAGGGCCAGCATCAGCCAGTGCAGGGTTATTGAAAGTTTTCCAAATCGGGTTACGGCGGTGTCGCTGGTCATAAGAAGCGTCTCTTGATTGTTGAGAGGAACGTTGAACCGGTTGCCTTGAACCGGCTGCGTAACACTGCTCGTCCTGTCTTAAGAGAGTCTGAAGATTGACTCTCAGGTTAACCTTCTTTCACCTTCAGACTTCGTTAAGAAATGGCTTGGATACTTCGCTCAAACCCATTGAGGGAGGCGTTCGGCCCATGCCCGATTTTGACTGGAACATACCCCTGCCGTTGTATTTCGGCCAAGCTGAAACGCGGCCGTTGACCCTGACAGCTGCGTTGCCGGATGACGCTTTGCGAGAGAAGCTCGAAGCCTTTATCCAGCAACGTTTCCGAAAGGCCCACGGCGCCGATATCCGCCACTTCATGCCCGAGCTGTTCGGCATGCACAACGGTGAGGGCCAGTTGTGCGCAGTGGCCGGTGTGCGTCGCGCGCACCTTGAACCGCTATTTCTGGAGCGGTATCTGGACGAGCCGATCGAGCCATTGATTAGCGCGGCCGCTGATCACTCGGTAGACCGAAATGCCATTGTCGAGGTTGGCAATCTGGCGGCTAGCGACACCGGCAGCGCGCGCCTGAGCATCATCGCCATCACCTATCTGCTGGCCATGGGTGGCCTGGAATGGGTGACGTTCACCGGCAATATCGGACTGGTCAACAGCTTCCGTCGTCTCGGCCTGAAACCCGTGACATTGTGCGCCGCAGATCCGGATCGACTGGGTGACGAGCGTCAACATTGGGGCAGTTATTACGAGAGCAAACCCTGGGTGCACGTCGGCGACATCCGCGCCGGGTTCGTCCACCTACGCAATATCGGCCTGTTCAGCCGCCTGGGCTTGCCGACCCCGATTGAAGGAGCCTGCCATGTCGCTTGAACTGCAACGCTTTCAGGAAACCTTGCGCGAGCATGCCCGGCGCAATGACAGCGCGACCGCGCTGTGGGGCGATACGCTGAAACTCGATTACGCCACCCTGTATGCAGAAGTGCTGTATCGCCAGGAGCGCCTGCGCGATGAGCAGGTGCAAGTCGTCGCCCTGGCGCTGGACAACGGCGTCGACGCAATGCTCTGGGATCTGGCGGTATTGTTCGAAGGGTTGACCTGCGTAACGCTACCGCCGTTTTTCAGCTCAGCACAACGCGCCCATTGTCTGGAGCAGAGTCAGGCCGAACGCGTGATTGCCGAACCGGAGCTGGAACCCGAACTGCGCGCTGCCGGCTATGAGCAACGTGGCGAGTTCTGGTGTCGCACCTTCAGCAGTCAAAGACGCATGCCGATGGGCACCGCCAAACTGACCTTCACATCTGGCACCACCGGCACGCCGAAAGGTGTTTGCCTGAGTGCCGACAGCTTGCTGCGGGTCGCACGAGAGCTGGATCAGGCGAGCGAAACCACCCGGCCGCAGCATCACTTGGCGCTACTACCGTTGGCGATACTGCTGGAGAACCTAGGCTGTTATGCCGCGCTGTATGCCGGTGCGATGCTCAGTTTGCCGAGCCAGAAAACCCTCGGCATTCAGGGCGCCAGTGGCGTCGATGTCCCGCACCTGCTCGGTTATCTCGCCGGGCGTGCGCCGCATAGCCTTATTCTGGTGCCACAGCTGTTACTGATGCTAGTCAGCGCCGCCGAACAGAAAGCCTTCGCCCCGCAAACTCTGCGCTTTGCTGCGGTCGGTGGTGCACGAGTTTCCAAAGATTTGCTGGACCGTGCGCAACGGGTCGGCTTACCAGTTTTTGAAGGTTACGGTTTGTCCGAATGCGCGTCAGTGGTGTGCCTCAACCGCCCCGGCGCACTCCGACCCGGCAGTGTCGGTCGACCGCTGCCCCATGTCGAAGTGCGGTTGGCCGAAGACGGTGAAGTGCTAATCAAGGGCTCGACGTTGCTCGGCTATCTAGGAGACGCACCGTACGCCGATGAGTGGTGGCCGAGCGGCGACCTGGGCGAGTTCGACCCGGAAGGTTTTCTTTATCTCAAGGGCCGCAAGAAGCATCAGTTCGTCACCAGTTACGGGCGCAACGTCAACCCGGAATGGGTCGAGTCCGAGCTGACCCAGCGCCGCCACATCGCCCAGGCGTTTGTTTACGGCGAGTCCTTGCCGCGCAATCACGCCCTGCTCTGGCCGCATCGCCCGGACTGCACCGATGCCGAACTAGCCGCTGCCGTCGCCGAAGCCAACGAGGCGCTGCCCGATTACGCCCAAGTGCATCAGTGGACGCGCCTGCAGCACCCCTTCACCGCCGCCAATGGCTTTCTAACCGCCAATGGCCGCCCACGCCGCGATGCCATTGTCGCGCAATACCACGCCCAATTGACCGAATCCGTTGTCCGAGAGGAAGCCGCATCATGAGTTTTTTCGACACCCTGCAAGAAGCCACACAGCATGAACGCCACGAGCTGTTCAATCTGCCGATCATCCTCGATGCGTTGCACGGTAAGGTCAGCCTCGATAGCTATCGGGCTTTTCTCGCACAGGCCTACTATCACGTGCGCCACACGGTGCCGTTGATGATGGCGTGCGGCGCACGTTTGCCCACACGTCTGGAATGGCTACGCAAAGCGGTGTGCGAGTACATCGAAGACGAATACGGCCACGAACAGTGGGTGCTCAACGACATCGCAGCCTGCGGAGGTGATCGCAAGGCCGTGCATGATGGTCAGCCTTCGCTGCCGATTGAGCTGATGGTGAGCTTCCTTTATGACCTGATCGCCAGAGGCAACCCGGTGGGTCTGTTCGGCATGGTCAATGTCCTCGAAGGCACCAGCATCGCCCTGGCCACACACGCGGCAGGGAGCATTCGGGAGCGCCTGGCGTTGCCGGAAACCGCCTTCAGTTACCTGAGTTCTCACGGTTCGCTCGACATCGAACACATGCAAACCTATCGCCGCCTGATGAACCAGCTGGAAGATCCTGAGGATCAAGCGGCAGTGATTCATGCTTCAAAAGTCGTTTACCGACTGTACACCGACATGTTTCGCAGCCTGCCTCGTGACGCGGAGATTGAACATGCAGCTGCGTAACGCGCGCGTGGTCTTGACCGGTGCCAGTGGCGGAATCGGCATGGCTATCGCCGAAGCCTTGTGCGCCGCCGGTGCGCGAGTATTGGCCGTGGCGCGGCATCAGGAAGCCTTGGCCCCGCTGCTCAAACGCTACCCTGAGGCCCTGTGCTGGGTCGCAGCTGACCTGACACTGCCAAGCGACCAACGCAAAGTACTCGCCGCCGCCGAAGAAATTGGCGGAGTCAATCTGTTGATCAACGCTGCTGGGGTGAATCACTTCGCCATGCTCGAACAGCTCGACGACAGTGATATCAATGCGATGCTCGCGTTGAATATCAACGCGCCGATTTGCCTGACCAAGCTATTGCTGCCGCTACTCAAGCAGGCCGATAGCGCCATGGTAGTCAACGTCGGCTCGACCTATGGTTCGATCGGCTATGCCGGTTACGCCAGCTATTGCGCGACGAAGTTTGCCCTGCGCGGATTCTCCGAAGCGTTGCGCCGAGAGCTGGCCGACACCCGGGTCAGCGTGCTCTACGTCGCACCGCGGGCCACCCGCACGTCGATGAACAGCGTGACGGCGCAAGCCCTGAACGATGCGCTTAAGGCCAACGTCGATGATCCGCAAACCGTGGCCTCGGCGGTGATCCACGCGATTGCCGGGGACCGCCGCGACCTGTATCTGGGATGGCCCGAGCGCTTCTTCGTGCGCCTAAACAATCTACTGCCGCAACTGGTCGATCGAGGTCTGCGCAAGCAGTTGCCCCTGATCCGTCGCTTCAGCGAAAAACCCGAGAACGAGACCCTCAAACCATGAAAAAAATCTTCGCGTGCCTGTTGATCGCAACCCTCAGCCAAAGCGTCTGGGCGCTGGAGGCCGCCGACCAGCAACGCCTGAGCAGCATTCAACAAACCTGGGCGCACATCCAATATGAAGTGGCTGAAAAACAGCGCGCCGCCGCGTTCGAGCAGTTGTCCAGCGAAACTCAGGCGTTCACTGCGCAGCGCCCGGCGGTGGCCGAAGCCTGGATCTGGAAAGGCATTGTCACCAGCAGCTGGGCCGGTGCCGAAGGCGGACTCGGAGCGCTGGGAAAAGCCAAGGAAGCCAAGGCCGACCTGGAGAAATCCCTAACCCTCAACCCCAAGGCTCTGCAAGGCTCGGCCTATACCAGCCTGGCGGCGCTGTATGATCGTGTGCCCGGCTGGCCCATCAGTTTCGGCGATAGCGACAAAGCTGAACAGTTGCTCAAGCAGGCGCTGCAACTCAACCCCGACGGCATCGACAGCCTGTACTTCTGGGGCGATCACCTCTACCGTCAGAAACGCTACGCTGAAGCAAAAGCAGCGCTGCAAAAAGCCCAGCAAGCGGCGCCGCGTCCCGGCCGTGAAACGGCAGATGCCGGACGCCGCAAAGAGATCGCCACTCTGCTGGTAGACGTCAACAAGAAAACCGACTGACCAGGAGTCCTCGTGCGTGTATTACTGATTGAGGATGATGTGGCGCTAGGTGAAGGCATCCATCAAGCGCTGGGGCGCGAAGGATACACCGTCGATTGGCTCAAGGACGGCAGCAGCGCGCTGCATGCCCTGCTCAGCGAAACGTTCGATGTCGCTGTGCTGGATCTCGGCTTGCCACGCATGGACGGTCTAGAAGTACTGCGGCGCCTGCGCGACAGCGGCTCGAACCTGCCGGTGTTGATTCTCACCGCCCGCGATGCAACCGAAGATCGCATCGCAGGGCTGGATGCCGGTGCCGACGACTACCTGATCAAACCGTTCGACCTGGCCGAACTCAAGGCGCGATTGCGAGCGTTGTTGCGGCGCAGTGCCGGGCGCGCGCAAGCTCTGATCGAACATGCCGGCATCATCCTCAACCCCGGTACCCAGCAGGTCAGCTACAAGGGCCTTCCCGTAGCACTGACGCCCAAGGAGTATCAGTTGCTGCATGAACTGCTCTCACCTCCGGGTCGGGTGATGACTCGAGATCAGCTGATTCGACTGCTCTATGGCTGGAGTGAAGAAGCGGAAAGTAACACGCTTGAAGTGCACATCCATCACCTACGTAAAAAGTTCTCCACTGAGCTGATCCGCACCATTCGGGGTGTGGGCTATCTAGTGGAGGATCGCTGATGACTTCGATCCGCCGCCGTACATTGACGCTGATCATTGGCCTGCTGCTGGCCGGTCTGGCGGTGCTCAGCCTCTTCAATCTGCACGATAGCAATCATGAAATTGCCGAGGTTTACGATGCTCAACTGGCGCAGAACGCGCGCTTATTGCAAGGCGTGATGCGCATGCCGCTGGCGAGCAAGCAGCACGCCGAACTGTACCGGGCTTTCAATACCGCACTGGGCGAAGCGGTGCCGCGCGGCGATGGTCATCCATACGAACGGAAAATTGCTTTTCAGGTATGGAGCCCTGGCGGGGAGGTGTTGGTGCACACCGCCAGTGCACCGTCCTTCAGTTCACCGCCGACGCAACCGGGTTTCAGTGATGTGGTGGATTTGAACCATCGTCATTGGCGCGCCTTCCTCCTTGAAGACTCACAAAACGGCATGCGCATCTGGGTTGGCGAGCGCGATGATGTGCGCGCGGATCTGGTCGATCGCATCGTTCGCCATACGCTATGGCCGAACATCGTCGGCAGTTTACTGCTCGCGGCGATGGTCTGGCTCGCTATAGGCTGGGGCTTAAAGCCCTTGGCAAACATGGCCGAGACCCTGCGGGCCCGCCACAGCGGTTCACTTGAGCCGTTGCAACTGACACCGTTGCCCAGCGAACTTGAGCCCATGCAGGCGGCGCTCAACCGCATGCTCGCGCAGATTCAAGAAGTGCTTGGCCGCGAACGACGCTTCATTGCCGACGCTGCCCACGAAATGCGTACGCCACTCGCCGTGCTGCGGGTGCACGCGCAAAACCTACTGGAGGCAGGCACAGAGCAGGAACGTCGAGAATCGCTGGAATTCCTCATCTCAGGCGTTGATCGAACCAGCCGACTGGTCAACCAGTTACTGACCATGGCGCGACTGGAACCCCAACCTAATCCGCCACCGCTACAGCGCATCGACCTCTGCGAAACCGTGCGTAATAGTCTCGTGCAACTGACACCGTGGTTGTTGAGCAAAAACCTTGAACTGATATTCGATGTCAGCGACCAGCCATTTTATGTATTCGCCAACCCCTCCGCCATCGACATCGCGCTGAGCAACCTAATCACCAACGCAGCCAATTTCTCTCCCGAACACGGGTTAATCGCTGTGCAACTCAACCAGGCCGATGGCTTCTGTCATTTGACCGTCGACGACCAGGGGCCGGGAATTGATGAGTCATGTAGAGAGCGATTATTTGAGCGTTTCTATAGCCGTGGAACGGCGCAAGGAGCCGGTTTGGGGCTAACCATCGTCAACACAATCGCCATGCGCTTGAACGGTCGTATTGAATTGGTAAACCGGGCCGAGGGGGGGTTGAGGGCTACGTTATCAATTCCAGCCTAAGAATAACGGCAAAGCATCAAATGATTATTTCGTTTCGCACAGCCGGTAAACATCGTACGAGGAGGCAAGGTCCCAAATAGCGCAGGTTATGCGCTTACCAGTACAAGGGGCACTGGTAGGCCAGTGTAGGGAGCGCTGGTTACCGCAGCCATTAAAAAAGGCCCCCACACCGGGCTAACGTGTAGGAGCCTTTTGAACATAAGCGGCGTTATTGGAAAAGGTTACCGTAAGCGTTTACGACGTTAAGGGCGCATCGGTGCGTTTATCCAACTTTGGCTCGCAAGCATATTTCAAAAATTCCAGATTTTGAGGACGCTCTTAGAAATTAAAGGAGATACCTCTCGATAATCAGCGCGATGAATACTATCCACGACGCCGCCAACATACTAGTAATAGCAATCCATTGCGCGCCCATGACTTCGGTTCCGCTTATGCGCATCTATTCAGTGGAGAATAGCTAGTTGCCTAATCGGGTGTCTGTAGGAAATTGACCATGGGGCCTAGGATAATCAGTTTCGTCTACATTCATACGCCGGATGTGATCCGCCTGAACAAGAGGCGGTCACTCCGAAATGGAGTAAATTATCAATATCGGCTCAAAGCGATGGCGATTTCAGTTTTCACCATCATGTCGCTGATTGCCGAGCTATCATCTATCGATGCGACCGAATTCCCCGATTGCCAGAATCAAAGACTTACGATCAAGGGCTTCTAAAAAAATCTCAGAAAACCTCAGCTTTCTTCGTCTGCACAAACTACCCTGAGAGGTCACCTATGAACTCTGACAAGGAAAGTCCGATGAAAAAGCAAAAATCTGTGGCTGACACCGATGCGCTCATAATCAACATAAACGACGGGTTCGAGCTCAGTTTTTGGGCCGTGAAGTTCGGGGTAACTAAAGATAAGATCAGGGCTGCCGTCCGCCAGGAGGGGAATTCACTTACGGCAGTAAAGCGCCATTTCGCTCTCTCCCAGCACGCCTAACCATCCAAGACTACGATCGATAGACGTGAATGCGCCTCTAAACAGACTTCAGTTGCGCGTCAGCAATGCCACTCACTAGCCCGGTGAGGATTCTGCGTGTCCAAGGCGACAGAAGGTTGTGCAGCAAACTCCGCGTTATCAGCCAAATATGACCTATCACGCTCAGTAATAGCGGCAAGCTATGGCTTCCGTGATGTTCTGCATATCGAGAAAAACCGTGCTCGCTACGTTGGCCAAAACGACATGTTCTTTTTGCACCAACATAGGGCGCCATGTCCCATGGTGGTCCCATGGGGCTATTTTTCGGACGCCAAAAACCACAAACCCCCGACTTTCTCTAGGAACATCAGGGGTTTGTGTTTTAGAAATTTGGCGGTGAAGGAGAGATTCGAACATAGGGCGCGTTATTGGTAACGCTGTTCGATAGTGGGAGTGTTCTGAATCAAGCGGGCCGGAACTCAACGGTCAGATGACTGACTTCATGAACTGGTCTGAGCCGATCACGAATACTCTCAGCGCTCGCGGTGGATTCACCAATCACACTCACGATAGCTGCATGCGCTTCTGGTCCAAGGCGCCAGACATGCAAGTCTGTGATGGTTGCATCCCCTGGCCTCTCAACCAGCTCCCGGATCTCTTCCGCTACATGCTCGTCCGTTTTATCCAGCAGTACAGCAGAAGTCACCCCCATCAGCGTCCAAGCCCATCGTGCGATCACAATTGCGCCGACGATGCCCATAACAGGATCCAGCCATACCCAGCCTAGGTATCGGCCAGCGAGTAGTGCAGCAATTGCTAGGACAGAGGTCAGCGCGTCCGCGATTACGTGAACGTAGGCAGACTTCAGGTTGTTGTCGTGTCCAGGATGGACATGGTCATGACCATCATGGTCGTGACCATGACTGTGCCCGTGTCCCAGCAGCAGAGCACTAACAATGTTGACGATCAAACCGGCGATCGCGATGAGCGTAGCAGTGCCGAACTGAACTTCAGTTGGCTGTAAAAGGCGCATGACCGACTCAACGGCGATTATTAGGGAAACCATACCGAGAATCAGCGCCGAGGCGAACCCGCCCAAATCTCCGACCTTTCCGGTTCCGAAACTGTAGCGCTGGCTCGATGCATGGCGTTTTGCATATCCGTACGCCGCCGCCGCGATACCCAACGCGCCAGCGTGAGTCGCCATATGAAAACCATCGGCCAACAAGGCCATCGATCCAGTTATATAGCCGGCAGTAATCTCACCCACCATCATCACCACAGTCAGTGCCACAACCCAAAGTGTGCGCTTGGTATTTTCGTCATGCGATGAGCCTAGAAACACATGTTCGTGTACGTGACTGGTATTGGCGCTAATCATGAATATTCACCCGCATACTTTTACTTGGAGTAACGGCGAATGGCTTCAAGAAGCTCTTCGACGCCTTTTTTGCGCTCTTCTTCACTGAGCGAAGGGTTAGCAACATGCTCTCGAGCGTGGTCCTCAATGATTTCCTCCATCAAGCCATTCATTGCTCCACGAGTAGCAGCTACGAGGTGCAGTGTTTTGGCGCAATCGAGATCCGACTCTAATGCACGCTCAACAGCTTGAAGTTGCCCAGCGATACGCTTTACCCGCTTGAGAAGCTCTTCTTTGGTTGCTGCCAAGTGGCCCATCACATACTCCCCCGCCTCTATATTTTGCACAGGATAGGCATACCCCCTACCCCTATACAAGGTAATCAGAGAAAAATAGATCAACTTAAAATGCTGGGATGGAAAGAGATGCTGAGCGAAAGCGGGAGCACCAGGCCTGGAAGGCAGGTTTCGGTGTAGAACGACGAATTCAAGGACTAAGTTGCCGATCGAACGAAATGGCCCATCAAGGGCATTCTCCAAGCTTCATATTTGCACCAACATAGTGCGCCAGTCCCATGGTGGTCCCATGAAGGCTTTTTTAGGGCGCCAAAAACCACAAACCCCCGACTTTCTCTAGGAAAATCAGGGGTTTGCGTTTTAGTAATTTGGCGGTGAAGGAGAGATTCGAAACCTCAACAAGTCAAGAAGCTTCCGTATGCCACTCAGCGTCCACGCAATGACGGCTTTTGGCCGATTTCTGCCTGTCGTGAGGGGCAGCAAGCGGCCCAGAGTGTGTCAAAACCCTTGTTAGCGGCTTCCACTCTAGTGTTTTTTCCAACTCAGCCCAGGTCAGACATTAGTTGCTCAGATTACGTATAAGATTCCGGAAATCAGCAGGTACGCCGACAACGTGGGCTAGAGGCTAGAAATCTGGGGGTTGGATGATTGCAAGCAACGTTTCATATCTTTGTCCGGTTTGTGGATACCCCGGGCTTGAAGAGCCTCCATACGATGAGGTTGGCTGCTCTTCGTTTGGCATGTGCCCGTCCTGCGGTACGCAGTTCGGCTATGATGACGCAACATCTGCTCATGCTGATTTGCGGAGATTATGGATCTCTAAAGAGGCATTCCGGTATGCGAGACCGTATCGGTTCAGACACCGCGAATAGTCATCAAAAGCCAAACAATGCCGTCCCAGTACTTGATCGTTGCCAACACTAAAGCTCCAAGAATTGGTATCAAGGACAGCCCCTTCAGCAGCCGAAAGGTTCTGGTCAGTGTTTGGCCCTGTTTGTCCACCTGATCGATGGTGATCCTAAGCAGGCGTTGGAGCTTTGGTGGGTAGGTTTTTATCTTGTCTTTGAAATCATCGAAGATGACATTGAAGCTATGAAGCAGGCGCTCCGTCTGCAGCATTTGATTGTGCAAGATCGCAAGCAGAACCACCGAGACCACAGCCAGGCCGAGGACAAGGATAAAACCTTCGAACTTTGAGGTGGTTTTCTCCAGTGCTACCAAACCGGCTAAGGATGGTCTGAAGTAGCCATGTATTTCCCCGGCATACCACCTAGCGCAACTTTTAAACTCGCCAAATGATCAAAAAACAATCAATTCGACGAGTATTTCTTACGTTTTCGCCACCCGGACCCC
>NZ_JAEKDA010000010.1:0-265651 GCF_016405635.1 Pseudomonas sp. MF6755 | reverse complement strand
TGGGGTCCGGGTGGCGAAAACGTAAGAAATACTCGTCGAATTGATTGTTTTTTGATCATTTGGCGAGTTTAAAAGTTGCGCTAGGTGGTATGCCGGGGAAATACATGGCTACTTCAGACCATCCCTAGTAGATTTCCTGCGCGAAAAGCACGACTCAGAACGCCTGAGCAAGCTGATACAGATGCAGCTGCTTTTCAGCGAAAGATCCAGCACCCCGCTCCCCCCTACGAATACAAATCCATCTGCTGAAAATACAGAGTCTGAGATCAATACAGCCATATCCATCGAAGATGAAAAAACACTGGACTGGGATTGGATACCAGCAGATGAGGCGCAAAAACCAGAAGTAGATGACCAAGTCCTGAGAACACAGGCCGAATGCACACAGGAAACTATAGGCGCCTACCGCACCATAGAACGTGGCGCAGTGATTTCGGACCTCGCCGAATCTCTGAGCGAATCAGTATGGGTCGAAGAGCTTCTTCTCCCTCCACAAGGTCGCACTTCCTCACTTGGGGAGAACACGCTTTTGGAGCGCACGGCAAAACTCGGAACCATCGCATTGGACCTATTGAGATACTTTGCAGACAACCCGGGGGACCGAGCTGCCCACGCTGAATCGGTGCTTGGATACCCTGTCGCGGATATCAACAAACTACTTACGGGCTCCCTAAGCCACTACCTGAAGAGAAGCGGGCCAGGTGGATGGGAATGCCACCCGTGGGCTTTAAGCATTCTAACCGCCCTCGACGAAGTCTTGTGAACGCATCAGAGCGCAGGGATGCTCACTGGCAATCTGCCGCACTACTCAAGAGCCCTCAGGCGCTCAAGCAACGCAAGCAGGGCGGTCTCAGGATGTCTGAGCTCGCACTCCCACAAGACCAGAACGTTCCATCCATCACTCTCCAACCTCTGCAATACCGTCAAGTCTCTTTCAACATTGGATTGAAGCTTGGCCGCCCAGAAATCGACTCGTGTCTTGGGCAAGACAGCATATTTACATCCAACATGGCGATGCCAAAAACACCCATGTACAAAAATACAGACCCTGAGTCTAGACAGTATAATATCCGGTTTTCCCGGCAGGTCTTTGCGATGAAGTCGGAACCGGTAGCCATGGGCGTGCAGAAAGCGCCTGACTGTCATTTCCGGCTTGGTGCCCTTCCCTTTGATGCCAGCCATCATGCGGGATCTTGTGGCGCGGTCGACGACATCCATTTAGTACTTCCTCAAAACAGCGTGGTTTCATGAGTCGTAGCTATCCCATCCAGGTCGTGGATCTCTTTGCTGGCCCAGGCGGTCTCGGTGAGGGCTTTTCCTCTCACTCCAGCAACAATGCTGAGACCTTCGAGATCAAGGTCTCAGCCGAGATGGAGATCTCGGCTCGCTCCACCCTGCGACTCCGGGCTTTCTACCGGCTGCTGAAAAACAAACAACCCGAGGCCCTAGAGGATTATTACAACTTTTGCGAAACAGCAGATGTAGCGGAGCCCTACACAAACAGAAGTCTTGAGGCCTGGAAGCATGCTGACAACGAGGCGCAGCTGCTGGAGCTGGGTACAGAAGAAGGCAACATCCGGCTCGACAGAATGCTGGAACATCGCCTCGACGAAACCAAACCATGGGTTCTGATCGGCGGCCCACCATGCCAGGCCTACTCAATCGTCGGGCGTGCAAGAAATCGCGGAAAACTGGACTATCGAGCAGAGGACGATCATCGACACTTTCTCTATCGCGAATACCTGAGGATCATTCAAAAGAAAAGACCCGCAGTCTTCGTGATGGAGAACGTGAAAGGGATTCTTTCATCGAAAGTAGCTGGCGAGCAGATGTTTCCACAGATCCTGCGAGACCTCGCTGACCCGGACGCAGCATTGGGAGAAAGCGAAAACGGGCCAAAGTACAGGATCTGTTCGCTGGTAGCCGATGACATCTACGAAAGCGGAGCTGATCCGGACAGCATCGAACCAAGCAACTACATCATTCGGGCCGAGAACTACGGCGTTCCTCAGGCCAGGCATCGAGTGATACTTCTCGGTGTTTCCGAGGAGTATCTAAACGCTCTTGGTGATCACAAGCTATTACCAGCCCAAGGACCATCAATAGACAAGGTAATCGGCTGCCTACCACCCTTGCGAAGCACTCTTACCAAAGTAAAGGACTCTCCTGATGTCTGGGCAGATACCGTGCGTGAGCATCTGAGGGAGCTGAACCAAGAGTGCCTTCTACAGGTACCCGATACGCCTGAAAGACTAGGTCTAGCCACAAAACTCGGCATTCTCGCCAGCAGCTACGATGGTAGAGACCTGAACTCGGGAGGATTACGTGTTCTCAAAAAGAGTGCATGGAATGGCGTGACAGGCACCCACCTCGATGGCTGGCTGCTGGATCCTCGGCTCAAGTATTGGCTCAATCATGAAGCACGAGGGCACATGAGCTCCGATCTGCGTAGATACGTTTACGCTACCGCCTTTGCCGAGACATACAAGGACTCGCCCAAAGGCCACCATGACTTCAACCTGCCAGGACTCGAACCAGACCATAAAAACTGGAAGACCGGAAAGTTCAGCGACCGCTTCCGGGTACAGAGATCGGGCATTCCCTCCACGACGATAACCAGCCATATCGCCAAGGACGGTCACTACTTTATTCATTATGATCCCAGACAATGCAGAAGCCTGACGGTCCGCGAGGCCGCCCGACTGCAAACCTTCCCTGACAACTATTTCTTTCTCGGAAACAGAACGCAGCAATTCCATCAAGTGGGCAACGCAGTTCCACCACTTCTGGCTCGACAGATTGCAGATGTTGTAGCTCGCATTATCAGAAACGGAAAAGACACGAGATAGAGTCAATCCAGGCACTACATGCTCGACAGGGAGAGTTCACTTGCCACCGTCATTCAAGAGTCGAAATGCCCCTCCAAAGGCCAGCGCAATGGTCGAGGCACTGCGTGGGCTTGGCTACAACACACAGACAGCACTGGCCGACATTATCGACAACAGTGTAGCGGCAGGTGCGTCGGAAGTCAGAGTCGAACTCATCTGGGCAGAGACAGAGAGTCGAATTATCTGCCTAGACAACGGCACTGGAATGTCAGCAGCCGGGCTTGATCTTGCCATGAGACTGGGCGAGCGAAACCCGCTAGAGGAGCGATCAAAGTCTGATCTTGGTCGTTTTGGCCTTGGA
This sequence comes from Pseudomonas sp. MF6755, assembly GCF_016405635.1. NCBI lineage: Bacteria > Pseudomonadati > Pseudomonadota > Gammaproteobacteria > Pseudomonadales > Pseudomonadaceae > Pseudomonas > Pseudomonas sp. MF6755. The sequence continues at coordinate 262,462 of NZ_JAEKDA010000010.1, read as the reverse complement.
CTCAAGACCGCCTCCTTCTCACAGTGTCGCAGGCTGACTGTAGCGACAATCGGCACCGACAACATGCAGTCTCTACGCTGGGACCTCGACTACCTAGCCAATAGCCATGATGGCGGCTGGCACCTTCTAGAGGGCCCCCACCCAGGCTCGGAGAAATGTCTGGAGCCTCTTTCTGATGCAGGCAAAGGAACAATGGTGCTGTGGGAGGAACTAGACAGAATTATTACACCGGGAAGTACGGTTCAGGACTTTCTTAACCTTGCCGACAAAGTGGAGCAGCATCTCGGAATGGTGTTTCACCGATACCTTGAAGGAAGCAGGCCCCGCCTCAGAGTTCTGCTCAATGGTCAGCCCGTAAGGCCCTGGGATCCCTTTATGACGGACCATCCGGGAAAGCCATACAACCCTCCCGTATTCAAACATCCATCCATCAGAGGTATCGAGGCCGAATGTCATGTTCTACCGCACAAGGACATGCTTTCGCCTGAAGACTTCGAGCGCTTGGGCGGCCCTGATGGCTGGACAGCGCAACAGGGATTCTACGTTTACCGCAACGAACGCCTTCTGGTAGCAGGCAGCTGGCTTGGGCTGGGAACCGGTAGATCTTGGACAAAGGACGAAGCCCATCGCCTGGCCAGAATCCGGATTGATATCCCGAACTCTGCAGATGCCGACTGGAAAATCGATATCAGGAAGTCCACAGCACGGCCCCCCATCTATCTTAGAGACTGGTTGACCAGCTTAGCCGAAGCGACCCGTGCCCGCGCCAGACGAGCTTTTGCCCATAGAGGACGACCAACATTGCTTGGCAACAAGCAGGTTGCTGAAGCATGGAAGGTCGAACGGCTCGCCAGTGGAATACGATACAAAATAGATAGCGACCACCCTGCAGTAAGAGACGTTCTGGATGAAGCAGGAACATTGCTCCCCCAGATCAAGGCAATGCTGCGAGTTATCGAAGAAACCGTTCCTGTCCAACGGATATGGATTGATACGGCAGAAAACAAGGATACCCCGTGTACGGGGTTCGAGAAGGCACCATCCAGCGAGGTCAGTGAGATTCTGATGGTCATGTACCGCGGCATGGTCGAGAGGAAGGGATATTCAGCCTCCTCCGCCAAGGAACAACTCCGAGCGACAGAACCCTTCCATGCCTTCCCTTACTTGGTAGATGCTCTGCCTGACAATTTATAAGGAGTCGTAGCGAATGTCCGAGGACAACAAATGGAGTGTGGTCAAAATCGTCCAGGAAATGCTTGCAGACGAACAGGACAAGTCAGCAATTACTCCGACCCTGATTTCGCAAAAGATCGACATGGTGCTGAAGATCATGCCGAACAAGGCAGAAGGGCTCGACCGCACCGCTGTCACTGACGAACTCATTAGACGATTCAGTATCTGGGTTGGTGATGATTCGTCGCTTGTCGATATGGCCGGGCACATACCCTGGCTTACCAGCGAGCGAAAGAAGGAGTGGCGCTACTGGCGGCGATACAGAGAATGGCAGGAGAAGAAACTGCCATGGAGCGCTATAGAAGCACTCGACAAGACAACCGACAACATCCTCTCGATGCTCGAAGATCCGAAACGCGGAGGCTCATGGGATCGTCGCGGTATGGTGGTTGGTCATGTGCAGTCAGGAAAGACAGGGAACTATACGGGCCTGATCTGCAAGGCAGCCGATGCTGGCTACAAGATAATCATCGTACTGGCAGGCCTTCACAACAACCTGCGTTCCCAAACGCAAATGCGACTGGATGAAGGATTTCTTGGCTACGAGACCAGCCCCATTGAGGGTGAAGGCAACGTTGCAATTGGAGTAGGAAAGATTGATCCTTCACCGGCTCTACGCCCGCAGTACGTAACCAATAGGACAGAGACAGGTGACTTCAATACCAAGTTCGTAAAGAACCTTGGCGTATCGCCTGAACAGAAGCCGTGGCTTTTCGTAGTAAAGAAGAACAAGACAGTCCTACAGCGCCTTTTGAAGTGGATTCACAAACATGTGGCTGAAACGACGGACCCGGAGACTGGCCGCCCACTGGTAACGCATCTCCCCCTTCTGATCGTTGACGACGAGGCGGACCATGCATCAGTGGATACAGGAGAGAAAGTTGTCGACGACAACGGCCAGCCGGACCTTGAACACGAGCCAACGGCAATCAACAGCCTCATTCGCCAAATACTGCACTCCTTTTCAAGAAAGGCCTATATCGGCTACACCGCCACGCCGTTTGCGAACATCTATATCCATGAACAAGGCGAAACCACCAAGGAAGGACCAGACCTGTTCCCGGCAGCATTTATCACCAATCTCTCAGCCCCATCCAGTTACGTAGGTCCGTCAAGAGTCTTCGGGCTGGCTAGCGAAAATGGGCGACTCGGTGCGCTCGATCTGGTTCGCCCGGTCACGGACCAATGCTCAGAAGATGGCAAGAGTGGCTGGATGCCTGTTAGTCACAAAAGCAGTCATACGCCCCCAGATATCATGCCGCCCTCACTTATCGAGGCAATACAGGCATTCATCCTTGCATGCACAATTCGACAACTTCGTGGCCAGGGAGCAGAGCACAGCTCCATGCTGGTTCACGTTACCCGCTTCAACCTTGTTCAGCAGCATGTACACGGACAAGTCCACGATTACGTCATGCATTTGAAACAGCGTCTCAGACGACGCATTGATCATCAGGGCGCTCTATCCGAACTGCGTAGCCTGTGGAGCCGTGACTTCCTGTCAACTAGCGACAGCGTTGAAAAGCAAACATCGGAGTCGCATCACCGCACAATTACAGACTGGATTGAGATAGAACAGGCTCTACCGGATCTGCTGGAGCAGATCGATGTGCGCATGATCAATGGTACGGCAAAGGATGCATTGGACTATGCCGACAGCGCCACGGGACTAAAAGTCATTGCCATCGGCGGTGACAAACTGGCACGTGGGCTTACGCTTGAGGGACTATGCGTCAGCTACTTTCTCCGCGCCTCCAAGATGTACGACACACTGATGCAAATGGGCCGCTGGTTTGGCTATCGACCAGGTTACCTAGATTTGTGTCGCCTTTACACCACGGAAGATCTTGTCGAATGGTTCGAACACATTGCCGATGCTGCCGAAGAGCTTAGAGCCGAATTCGACTTCATGATGGATAGCGGCCTTACGCCACGCGACTATGGTCTCAAGGTAGTGTCCCATCCCGTATTGATGGTCACATCACCGCTGAAAATGCGGACGGCAAAAACCCTGCATCTGTCTTTCAGCGGTGACATTGTCGAAACGGTCAGTTTCTTCAAAAACCCTGCAAAGCTCGAACAGAACCTAGGTGCTTTCAACTTCCTTGCCGATAGCTTGGGAATGCCGTCCTTAATCCCTTCTCGGAGCCGAAATGGCCGAAAAGACAACTGGAACGGTGTGAATTGGGTTGATGTTCCGGTGCAGCCGGTAGTCGACTTTCTAAGGTCGTATCAAACGCACCCGGATTCCCGGAAGGTTAGAAGCGATCTACTCGCGAACTTCATAGAGGAAATGAGTCGCATCGGCGAGCTTACCTCTTGGACTGTTGCCGTAATCGGTGGTGGTGTTGCGGAGACGGAGAACGTTGCGGGCTTTCAGATCAAACGCATGAAGCGAAAAAACAAATCTCTAGATACTGACGATAAGTATTCCATTGGCCGCCTGCTGTCACCTCAGGACGAGGCGCTGGATATCGACGAGCCGGCATGGAATGCCGCACTTGAGTTGACGCAGAAAAGTTGGAAACCCGACCCGGGTCGCTCAAGAGGCAGAGAATTGCCTGAGGTTCCAAGCGGTCCCTACATCAGACGTATCCGTGGCCTTGGGGCCGACACCGTAGTCCCCGCCCCCGAAAGAGGGCTGCTGCTGATATCTATTCTCGACCCGGAGCAATCTGACGTTTCAGGCGTTAAAACTCCTATCATTGCATTTGCTATCAGCTTTCCTTCGAGCCATGCGGGGAAATCAGTGCCCTATGTCGTCACAAACCTTCTGTGGGAGCAGCAATATGGCGGCGCTGAGTAGCACCGAAATTCTGAGTACCTGGAGGGCGCTTCCCGGTAACGCATCGATCCCCGGATGGAGAGCCATAGATCTCTTTCAGTCAGGCACCTTTCGAGTAAAAGCCGCCAGGCATGCTCCCGGAAATGAAGAGGCCATTCTGATTGGGTTTTCGAGTGCCAAGTTAGCTCCGACTTCACAGCTACCCCAAGGACAGGGGTTTCGCATGGAAAGAGCGACTCTTGGCGAGACTGCTGGCGAATATCAATGGCTTGCAGTCGTTCGCCAATTTGCGGGCAATCTTGAACTGTTTGCCACTGTTGTGACGGATGTCTGCGGGCTTATTGACTCATCCGATAGCTGCCCTGAAGAGCTGCTGTATCAACGGCTGCTTGGAAGGGTACGCGGATGGCAGGAGTTCATGCGCAGGGGCCGTGAAGGGCTTAGCGTCGAGGCCGAACTGGGGCTTGTAGGTGAGATCTGCCTGCTGCGCTACCTTTTTGATGAAGGCGTACCGCTTTTCTCTGCAGTTGATGGATGGAAAGGACCGCTCGACGGCCTGCATGACTTCCAACTGGGGACAGGTGCAATAGAGGTCAAATCAACAATGGCCACGGAAGGCTTTCCAGTAAGGATTGCCTCTTTGGACCAGTTGGACGACTCCCAGTGCCCGCCACTCTTCCTTGCAGCGCTCCGCTTTGGGTCGAACGAGTCGGGCATAACGCTTCCCGAGTACGTATCGAATACTCGTCATCTTCTGGAGCCCGATCCTGCAGCGACAAGACTTTTCGAGCAGGCACTGCTTCATGTCGGCTATCTGGACATGCAGGCAGAAACCTACACACGTCGTTTTTCGCTAGGCGAGATCAGGATCCATCTCGTGGATTCAGAATTTCCTAAGCTGACACCTTTCAACATCCCTACACCTATTCGCCGAGCGCAGTATGAACTCGACCTGGCATTGCTTCCGGTCGATAACTGCCCTCTTTCGGATGTGCTTGAGAAACTTGGAGTCGTTTGATGGAACTTGTGGACTTTCTGCGAGAAACGCAGGCATCAATCAGAGAAGAAATAGAGAAAGATGTTGCTCCAGGTGCAGCGCCGGTTCCTGCCGAGGCCGTTTTCACCGAGCAGGTAATGACACACATGGCAGATGAAGGCATCACCTTTGAGCCAACGGTCTGTCATTACGAGGCAAGAGTCGGAGGCAGCATCGGCGGGAAAAGCGCGGCCTATAAGGTCAGAATCAGTGGCTACTCGGTGTCCGAAACCACAGACGAAAATGGAAGCCCCGACAGGCTCGATCTTTTTGTCAGTCTCTATAAGGCACTGGACGAAATTGAATCCCTTCCCGACCAAGAAGTAGGCAAGGCGGCAAAAGAAGGCCTGCAGTTCCTCAGGTTCTGCGCAACCGGGCAGCTAGCCGGAAAGCTCGATGAAACCAATGATGCCTACGCTCTGGTAACGGAAGTCGAACGTATCTTCAAGACACTCGACAGCATAAGGATCTTCATAATTACTGACGCGCTGGTCAAAACAAGGACCTACGCCCCCCATGATGTCGAGGGCAAGCAGGTCCGACTTGAAGTCATGGATATTCAGCGCTTGTTTAACCATTGGCAACAAGGCCGACCGCGCGATGAACTAGTAGTCAATTTTCAGGACCTCTGCGGGACAGCGCTACCAAGCGTATGGGTTCCGGGCTCAGGTGTCGACGAGTATGACTATGCTCTGACAGCAGTACCTGGTGAGGCACTACGCTTTCTCTACGAAAAATACGGCCCGCGGATTCTTGAAGCCAACGTACGCTCATTCCTTGGGGTAAACAGCAAAGGGGTGAACAAGGGGATTCGCGACAGCCTGCGAAATAATCCTGACCGTTTCATGGCATACAACAATGGCATCGTTGTTGTGGCCGATGCCGCCAAACTGGACCGTGCTAAAGATGGATCAACGGGCATCCTGTGGCTGCAGGGTATGCAAATAGTTAACGGCGGGCAGACGACTGCCTCTATCTACTTCGCCAAAAAGAAAAATCCTGAGATAGATCTGAGTAACGTACGAGTCCCAGCCAAGATCATCGTGCTGCGAAATGGGCAAGGCGATGACGAAGAGCTGATCTCGAATATTTCTCGCTATGCCAACAGCCAGAATGTCGTCAAGCAGTCAGACCTTTCCGCAAACAAGCCATTCCACCGTGAGCTGGAGAAACTGTCCATGCGCACATATTGTCCGGATGGTGTGGGCCGCTGGTTCTACGAACGATCAGCAGGAAGCTACAAGGTGATGCTGGAAAAGGAGACGACTACACCTGTCCAAAAGAAAAAACTGCAGGCTGCCATCCCGACATTCCGCAAGATCACCAAGCCCGATCTAGCGAAGTTTCTGCTCACTTGGGAGCAAAAACCTCATGTTGTTGGGTTGGGTAGCCAGAAGAATTTTCAGGCATTCATGGATGAGTTAGCCGAACGAGAGGGTGCTGGGGAGAATGTGATCCCGGATCAAGAGCAGTTCAAAGAAATGATCGCAAAGGCAATCCTCTTCAAGTCTGCCCAGAAGATTATCAGACCCATGTTCCCCGCATTCCAAGGAAACATCACGGTCTACACGGTCTCGGTGCTCGCGCTTAAAATGGGTAATAATTTCAATTTTCAACGTGTCTGGCAGACGCAAGCCATTTCACCGCAGTTGCAAAGACAACTAGCAACTTGGGCGCATGAGGTAAATGAAGCACTTCATCGCGGCGCTGGTGGAAAAATGATCTCTGAATGGGCCAAGAAACAAGAGTGCTGGGGACAGGTAAGTGATAACCGCTATTCTGAAGCAGAGAAAAACATCCCAGAGAACTGCACCCCTGAAAATTTAAAATGAGAAAAATAAATCTGAAACTTGGAAGCAGGTGCAACAGATGACTACGTAACAGATACAACCAAAAAAATATCTTAGAAGCGCTAAAAACTTACCTTTTCAAAGACCATCTTATGACAAAAAAAACCGTCAAACAGCTTTATAAACATAACCCAAATAGCCGACTCCAAGACTTCAGTTAATACAAATTTAATTTCATAGGGATACTAAACATGGACCTTTCAGCGGAGCAAAATTTAAGAAATCTAGCCGACTCAGAGCTAATGCAAATATTAGATTTACTCCCTAAAGATCCGATATCAAAAATGACCTTACTCATAGACATGATGAGGTTTCTAGATTATTTGAGCGTATATAAAGACTCATTACCTAAGGAGCAAAGAGCTTCAACCGCAGAGTCAGAGCTATATAGACTTGGCTGGGGAATGGCCATAAAGCATTTTTTTATAGACATCGGAAAGCCGGGAATACCTGTTAGGGAAAGTACTGCCGAAACAAGAAAACTTGCAGCTCAAGTATTGTATCGACTAGGCGCGATTGCCTTCCTAAAAAATATTTCAGACTTGAACTGTACCGGACTAATAGATATCCACACCTCCACTGACCAAATAACAGTGACCGCACGAGAGGAGATCACATATCAACTTATGGATGCACTACAGTCCACATACGCATCTCAAATCGATCTAGCGGTGAGGAAAAACACTACCGGCTTCTCGAATGGATGGAAAGTTTTTAGCTTTGATGACGAATTCGATGAAATAAAAGCAGTTGGTGCATTCTATGGCTTCAATAACTCCAGCCTACACAAAGACGAAAAGATTGAAAATGTAAGAGCACTGATGGAACCATTGTTATTCCCTCATGACTTGGGGCATGGGGTCATGATGGGGTACGGTGCTGACCCTAGAGTTGATAATCATTTCTTCTCCTTTGCCCTTGACTGGATAAGAGAGGCACGAGACCAAGCAGGCCTTCATCCTAGCGTAAAAATCAACGGAATAAGCGCCGTACACATCATAGTCGTCACTGCTGTGGTCATAGCACTGCATACTAAACATATTACATTTGCAGATATAGCACTTCATAAAATAAAGGAAATATCAATACCGCAAAGCCTGACCATCTGGACTACGCGAAATGACCTTATAGATGCAATTATGGCTCATACAAGCTTCGAGAAAGACCTGACATCTGAAATCCTTGACATAATATCTTTTAAAATATCAGACCTTCCCACATTCAAAAGCGGAACTTATATATCACCGCTACTACTTGACATGGGTAATGGCATGCTTCTTCGGCCCGTCTCCAGCATACTCAGAAATCCCTTTCATTCGATTATTGAACTACTCACGCAAAGAGACATGAATATAACCAACGCTATCGCGCTCCCCAGAGAAGAATGGTTTAGAAACCACATTTATTACATGTTCATGGGAAATCGATACAAGCGGGTGACCGGAAACATTAAGCTACGCGATGCAGGGCGAACAATCACTGATCTAGACGGCGCTATTTATGATACTGTTTCAGGAAACCTTGCGCTTTTTCAGTTGAAGTGGCAGGACTATTTTGTTTTTGATGTTAAAAAATTTCGAAGCAAGGCAAAAAATCTTGCTTCCGAGATAGATTCGTGGGGGGAGGCTGTAGAATCATGGCTGAAAGACAAAAGTTCAGATGATCTTGTAAAAACGCTGCGACTGAAGCTTCCAGAAGGAAGATCAATTACCAAAATTTATCTTTTTGGAATCTCTTGGTCGACCTTCCGTGTTCAAGGCTATGGCTACAGTCGCGAGGCCAGCCATATAGCCTGTTGTAACTTTCCAATGTTTCGTCGAGTTCGCTATAGCATTGGAAAAAGCATTGATGTATTTGGTGATATTTTTGAACAACTATTAAAAGAACAAACGCACATAGATGAAAATATAAAAAAAGAGTCATTAGACCTATATCTGCCCGGGATAAAAGTTAGCCTCAAAGACCTATTCTTTAGTTACTGACCCCTCCCAAAAAATCTTGTCTGCGTTATCTGCTCTTGGTCGATTTCTACTTGTCGCCATCGGCAGCTATAGGCAGTTCACTGCCAATCATGATTATGAAGCGTGTTGTCAGATCGACTGCCAAAACGGGTGGCCACGTGGAGCGCCGTATTCCAAGTGGTATTCCAAAAAAAATAAATCTATATGAATTTTATAAATTAATATCTTACCAACCAGATCCCCCCCCCGGCTCCACCAATCGACACACCAGAGAAGCCCGCCCAGTGCGGGTTTTTCTGCATCTGGATGCATGACAAGTGGTTATCGATTGATGCGGACTCTCGCAAGATTCAGCCGCTTTTCAGCAACACCCTCTACGGCGTCCTGCCAAACGAAAGCAATGCCCACTCCCCCAGCCCATCGTAAGCCAGACAGCCAACGCGGCCCTGAAACGAATGAGCTTCAACCCCGGCTATTGAGCGTGACAACCAATCAATCCACGGGTAGCTATCATGGACCTAAGCCCCGATAAACGAGGAAACACTCAATGGACGCTTCCACACTGCAATCACTCAAGCTTGGGATTATTTCAGCCACTGGCCTCTCGAGGGATGCCCTGCATATCTATGTAGGCCTGGCATTGCTGATCGCTGCCAGCTGCATCTCTCGAAAATCCCTGGGTTCCTTCAGCAGTTGGCTGGTGGTGTTGGCGGGGGCATGTCTCATCGAGTTGTTCGATCTTATGGATGATAAGGCGAGCTTGGGATACTGGCGTTGGGCCGCGAGCCTCCATGACATCGCCAATACACTGTTCTGGCCAACGGTGCTGGTCGTGGCCTATCGTTTCAGGTGGATTAAGTTCTGATCTGCACTTTTGTTCACCTACGCAGCTATCCCCATACCCCGCCCGCACCCGCCAGCTCGATCACTCAAGCCTGCACCTTCACCCCTTCGCGATTACCTTGAGCCATCACCCTCACCGCAATCGAAGCACCTGCCAGCAGCCCAACGATACCCAGAACCTCAAGGCCGGTAGGCAAGCGCTGCTCGGCGATCAGCCCAAAGGCGACTGCGAATATGGTTTCCACTGAAATAAGCTGCCCGGACAGGGCCATCGGTAGCCTCTGGCTGGCAAAATTCCAGGCCCATGCGCCGCCAACGGAAGCAACACAGGCCAGCGCCGCTGCGGCAGCCAGCACCGGCAGGGTATTGCTCAAGTGCAGGTCCAGGTGTGGATAGGTGTACAGGTCCAATACCAGCCCGAACGGCACGAACACAACCACGCTCAAACCAGCGCCGACCATCATCAGGCCGGTCCATAGGCCTGCGTGTACCCTGGGGATTTTCGCCAGCATCTTCTGGTTGAGTATGCTGAACATCAGCCAGGTCAGCACCGCACCCACGGCGTAGCTGACCGCGGCCAGGTAGGAGGTCAGGTCATTGTCTAAAACCCCGACCAAGGTGCCATAGTTCGCCGCGACCAACCCGCAAACCGCCAGGATGATCGGGACGGCGAGGCTGCTCCAGGTGGTGGTGCGCTCGATCATATTGCCCGCGACCGCGATGATGACCGGTGTAGCGCTCAGGAATGCCGGTGCGATGATAGCGCCGCCATTGAGCACGCTGCCCATGATGCAACCGATGTACACCGCATAGCCAAGCACGCCAAGCAGCCCGGCGTTGAGGATTGAGCGCCTGGTTAAAACGGGGTCGCCAGGCCAATAGATGCGCAGCATTACCAGGCCGATGCAGCCGGATACGATGAACCGCAGGGTGATGAAGTCAATCGGACCGAAGGCGCCCATCATGTAGGGCGACAGAAAATTAAGCGCCCAGCTGAAGGTGGCAAATACTGCAGCTGCCACCCCCAGCGCGTAGGATCTGGACATTAGCGCTCCTCAGCAGGCAACCTTTGCGGGGACATCAGATGACAGGGCCGCAATACGCGGAAGTGCGAATTTCCTCGCCGTCATTGATGTCGATAAATTGCGAACCATAGGCGGTCTGGGTCGGCCTGCCCCAGTTGACCCCCATCCCTACACCGCCACCGCTTTCAGACTCGCCTTCGAACATCGTTTTGTCCAATCGTGAACGCCAATCGAGAAAACGCATGGTCACCGCCAGGCGAGTCGCGAGCGGCCCAGGCAAGAGCGGTTCAGAGCGGTGCCACATCGACTTGGTGAACAACAGTACATCGCCCACTTCAAAATCATCCTGGGTTTTATACGCTTCAAACAGGTCTGTGAGCAGGCTGGGTGTTTGGAACACAGCTCTCAAATGCGCGGAAAAATCCTCCACGGCGACGCCGGCAACCATTCTTTTGGAAAGCAGGCTGGCCATCTGAAAATTAGCCTTCGCGCTATAGATGTCTTCGGCTAAATAAGCCATGCCCCCGCGCTGGCCTGAATTGTCGATAGGATCCAACGGGATCCACACGCTGAAAGCCGCGTCCTGAGGGCGGATGTACCTGAAGCTCAGGGAATCGTAGTGCCAGGCAAAGCCCTCTTTATGCGGGGTAAGCTCGAAACTCTGGGACTCGGTCATGATCAGCGGATGCCCGATTAACGTCACCAAGGCCGTCCTGAACGCGATTGAGGAATAGATGTTTTTCACCGCGTCGGTTGTCCCCAAATCATAGGTCAACCGGCTGAAAGAATCCCCATAGGCAGACTTCGACTCCCGTGCGGAGATCACTTTCGAACGAGCCGCCTGCTTCAAGGATTGAATGGCGTGCTCAGATAAAAAGCCTTTGAGTTTGATAAACCCCTGGCGACGAAATGCTTCGATTTCGTCGCTGTTGAGCAAGAGGTTGTTAACAAGAGACAGGTCCTTTTCTTGGGATTGCATCAGCGTGGCCTCCTTTATGCCAGCATTTGAACTCAAGCATGCGATAAGTGGGCGCTGGTGGCTTGAACCCAGACGACTGTTTTGCGCACTGAGGCGACATTGGACGTTGTCTTGCCAGCCGGAAAGTCTAACGATAGAAGCCGCCAAGGCGGGGCATCAGAATTTTCCCGCAACATGCCGCGCTGTCGATGAACTGGCGCACTCCAACCAACAAGCCTAGCCTTCCTCTGTCGCTGCAAAATCAGCGACCGGGTTTAGCAGCTCGGTTAATATCAAGGCCTGCAAAGCCACCATCCGTTCGAGCAATGCGTTCAGCATCCGCTGGTTCGTATCATGTCGGCTGTGCGTGGGGCACTTTCGGGTGCGCCGGGTTCCTTGATTCCTGGTCTGCTAACCCGCGTATGGTCGCCACCCTTTTCGTTTGGAAGGCGCCAACCGTCACAAGCTGCTGGCCACTCAGCAATTGATCGTGCTGGGTGAACTGTTGGTAGAGCGGGTACAAGTTCTAACCCAAGAGAGGCGGCCGAGGCGCATTCAGCGACTCGGCCTTTTGCTGTCAGCCGCCTCAGAAACCCCAGCGCGTCATCGCCACCCTTTATTTGGATTGACTGTATCAACAGCGCAGAATACGCCCGCGTAATGAATTAACCGCCCCAGCCCTCAAAAGACACAGGCGGAAGGCTTTGATGACAAGGACGAACATCGCATTGAACAAAAATTCCTATGCTTTCGTAATACCGGCCGCCATTGGCATGCTGCTGTTCATGGCGCTGATCCTGGCCTGGGTATTCATTATTTGGCCGTCTGTGCACTTCAAACCGGTGGCTGAAAAAACCTGCCAGATCTCATCGCCAGTGCTGGCTATTGCCTGGATGTTGAACCTGTGGCGCATGAGAAAACCCGAATTTCTGCGCAGAAGACCAATGGAGCACTTGAAGGTTTTTCTCGGTGCGCTCATTGCGAGTGCCATGGTGATGGCCGCCCTGCTAGCAGTGCTCATTCTTCTTACAAGTACGACGCTCAGCAGCTACGTGACCCAGTACGAATACACCCCAGGCGGCAGCCGTAGCTGCTCAGGCATCCTGGTATTCGATCCGGAAGTGAACAAACTGATCAAAATCTGCCGCAACAGCAGCCGCGGTGATCAGGGTAGGGTGCGGGTGGAAAAACGTAGCGGGCTATTCGGGATTGTTGTGACAAACACTGCGCGCCTATGACTTGCCTACGAACAAGTCAGCGTCAGGCCAGAGCCCCTCATCAATATTTTCCCATCCGTTCACTAAACGTTCAGAAACGCTGACAGATACTAGCCAACTGCAATGGCCGATCCCCCGAACGGTCCTCTTCCCCGGTAGCCCGATTCCATGACGCGTCCCGCTCCCCTGCTGCTCCTGCTCGCTGCCCTGTTGTTCTTCTTCGCCCTCGGCAATCACGAGCTGCAAGGCTCCACCGAAGCCCGGGTTTCCGGGATCGCCATGGCTATGCACTTGGACGATGACTGGGTGGTGCCGCGGCTGTTTCGCGAGCCGTTCCTGGAAAAACCGCCGCTGAGCCTGTGGCTGGATGCCGGCGCGATTCGCCTGTTTGGCGCCAGCACTGGGGCTGTGCGTTTGGCCTCGGCGTTCGCCGGTTTGTTCAGCGTGATGCTGTTGTACGGGATGCTGCGCCGATTCGGGCGGCCGCAGACACTGGCATTCAGTGCCGCGCTGATCCTGGCGACCATGGCCAGTTACTGGGGCAATGTGCGGGGTGTGGGTGAGGATTCGTTGCTCAGCCTTGGCGTGACCACTGCCCTGCTGGCGTTTTACCAGGCCGTACGGCCCGAACGCGAAGGGTCCAGTGTGTGGGCCTGGGCGTTGTTTACCGCTGGCATGGTCATCGCCACCCTGAGCAAAGGCGTGTTGGGCCTGGCCATGCCTGGCATCGTGATCTTTGTGTATTTGGCCAGTACCAGCCTGATGGATAAGCGCCTGCGCATCGGCGATTGGCTGAAGCCGGCGCTGTTCACGATGCTGGCCTTGGTGCCGTTGCTGATCTGGCTGGGGTTTCTGTTTCAGCGCGGCGGGATGCAGGCCGTGGGTGAGGTGTTGTGGACCAACAGCGTCGGACGCTTCAGCGGCTCGTTTGTCGAAGCCGGGCACTACGAGCCCTTCTACTATTACATCGCGAAACTACCCGAAGCTTTTCTACCCTGGAACATCCTGGTGTACCTGGGCCTGTGGCACTTTCGTAAGAGTCTGGTGCGCAACCGTTACCGTCTGTTTTTCAGCGTGTGGCTGGTGGCGCAGTTCACCCTGCTGACGTTGGCTTCCAGCAAACGCACGGTGTACTTGATGGCGCTGACGCCAGCCGCCGCGGTGCTGGCCGCCGAATATGCACGGGTGCTGCTGGAGTGGGCCAAGGCACACAAGCCCGCGCTGTACCGTTACCACCGGCGCATCATCGCTGGGGTTTTCACCCTGGCCGTGGTCTGCTACCTGATCGCAGCCTTCTGGTTTGCACCAAAAGCCGACGTGCGTCAGTCATTCGTGCCGGTGATCCGTCAGATCCAGACGCTGCAAGACGAAGGAAAAGCGGTGGCAATGTTCCAGCCCAACGAGCGGATCGCCGGCGCCAGCGTGTTTTATCTGCAAGCCTACCTGCCGATCCTGCAGACCGAACCCGAACTGCGCGCCTTTCTCACCGCCAAGCCCGGCAACATTGCGTTGATGGACCACACCGACCGGCTGAACGAGAAGGTCACGGTGATCAAGGAAATGGCGATCAACCGCCAGCCTTACTACTTCGTCGAGCTGTAAGGCCGGCGCGGGGCATCAGTGCTTGGTGAGTTTGTCCAGGTAGCCCATGGCAAACGCCGAGACCACGAAGGTCATGTGGATGATCACGTACCACATCAGGTGTTGCGGATCGACGTTCTTGGCGTCCATGAAGATGCGCAGCAAGTGGATGGAGGAAATCGCCACGATGGAGGCCGCTACTTTCATCTTCAGCGACGAAGAGTCCATGGTGCCCAGCCAGTTGAGCTTTTCCTTGTTTTCATCGATATCCAGCTGCGAGACGAAGTTCTCGTAGCCGGAAATCATCACCATCACCAGCAAGCCGCCGACCAGGGCCATGTCGATCAGCGACAGCAGCAGCAGGATCACTTCCGCTTCCAACATGGTGAAGATGTTGGGAATCACGTGAATGATTTCCTGGAAGAATTTCAGCGCCAGGATCAGCAAGCCCAGGGACAGCCCCAGGTAGATCGGTGCCAGCAGCCAACGCGAGGCGTACATCGTATTTTCGATAAAGCGTTCCATTGAATCTCACACAGCTTGGCTAAAAATGGCGCCGAGTATACCAGCCGCCCCCCGGCCTCTGTCACCGTGAGAAAACTGACCCAAGTGGCATCTGTAAGAGAGTTTTTCTGCTAGTGTCGAGACCATTAACTCGGCTCGATGATGTCGGACAGGAAGACTCAGATGAAGGATGTGCGATCCCCTTTGGCCACTTTCGGCCTGTGCGCGGCGTTGCTGATGGCCAGCGGCTGCTCCCCCAAAGAAGAGCAGAAGCAGGCGACCCTCGAAGAGAAAACCACGAAGTTCGAACAGTCCCTGGACGACATCCAGGACCCCAAGCTGCGCGATGCCATCGCCGACCTCGGCGGCTCGCTGCTGTTGCTGGAACGTGCGCGCCTCAAGCTCGCCAGCAAGCCCATCGAAGCCGAGTACGGCGAAGACACCCTGGCCCTGCTCAAGCATTACCCCACGCCGCAAGCCCTGGTGGACACCTACATCAACGGCCTTTTCGTGCTGCGCAAAGCCTCCCATTCCGACTACCTGACGGATTTGCAGCCGGTCTTCCCGTTCAACTTCAACGCGCCTGAGCGGTTCCCGTTCCCCCATGGCCTGGAATGGCAATCGGTCACCCTGAGCAACAATAAAGTCATTCCTTTCCAGCCGGAATGGTCGGAAACCGACCCCGGTATCCAACTGAGCCCAAGCAGCTCCAACCTGACCAACCCCGACGATCTGACGGTCACCTACCCGTTTATCGAAGGTATCGAGACGGAAAACAAAAGCCAGCCACAGCCGGTCAGCCTCAAGGGTGCGGTTGAAGTGGTTACGCCGGGCAAGGTGCTGACGTTCGATCTGACCAAGAAAGACGTGGGCCATAAACGCACCGAGGGCAATATCACCCTCAACCTGCTGTTGCTGGAAAAGAACTACGCCGAGATCGAACTGACCAACAGCGAGCCCCTGGCAGCCGAAGTCGGCGAAGAATCGCCGAACCCGCTGCTGGTG
Source organism: Pseudomonas sp. MF6755 (assembly GCF_016405635.1). Classification (NCBI taxonomy): domain Bacteria; kingdom Pseudomonadati; phylum Pseudomonadota; class Gammaproteobacteria; order Pseudomonadales; family Pseudomonadaceae; genus Pseudomonas; species Pseudomonas sp. MF6755. The sequence continues at coordinate 246,464 of NZ_JAEKDA010000010.1, read as the reverse complement.
CAGGCACAGGACAGCACCGGGCAATTTCTCACCCGCTCAGGCTCGATCAATGAAAGTGCCGCGCAAGTGGCGTTCTACGAGAAACAATTGGCCGAAATGCACAAGCAAAAGGCCTGGTCCGACGCCTTCGAGAAACAGCTCACCGACGAGCAAAAAGCCTTCGAACGCAAGCAAACCAGCCACTACGCCAAGGTGTACTTCAACGGGCTGATCGACAACCTGCAGGTTAACGTCCTGGACTTTTCCACGGCCACGGTCACCCACAAGGACCTGGACCTGCCGGTGATGCGCTTCGACAGGAACAGCCTGCAGCAAAGCGTGCAAGCCCTGCCGATGCCGGTCACGGTGTATGACGACAGCGCCGCCAGCTGGCTCAAAGATGCCTCGATGACTGAGGAGCAGCTCAAAAAGAGCGTCACCATCAGCCAATCGACCGAAGACGCCAGTGCCGCGAAAGTCGTATTTGACCACCCCTTTACCTTCAATGACGACCTGGTCGGCGCCGAACGCAACAACAGCGACGCACCTATCACCTTCTTCACCGCCGACGACAAGGGCAAGCGCGGCGAGCCCATCGAGGTGCCGACCGAGGCTTTCGAGCTGAACGCCGGCAGCGGCACGCTCACTTACGACCTCAACCTGTTCCCGGAAACTCCGGCGTTCGTGGTGGGCTCAGTGCCGCTGTTCCTGGCGACCATCGAGAAAGCCACGATTGACGCCACCAAGCTGCCCAAGGGCCTGTCGCTCAAGGACAACGCGCTGATCGTCGATCAGAAGGACTTCCCTTCCGACAGCTGGCGTTTCTACGCCAAGGACGCCAGCGGCAATTACCTCAAGGAAATCCTCGGCGTCAGCCACCGCGCAGAGGAATACGGCACGGCGATGTTCGACGTGCATTACTTTTACGGCCAGCCGACCACGCTGGAAAGTTACCAGCGCACCGACCTCAGCACCGTGCAATACGGCTTTGAGGTCAAGCTGGACAAGCCTGAGAGCAAATAATCGGCGCTACAGCGCCAGCTGCTCTTGGCCGCCATTGAGTTGTCGCAGGTGGGCTTGCAGGTGCAGGCACCAGATCTGCGGCTCGTCCATTTGCTCGTAGCCATGCAACGTCAGGCTATCAACGATGGACCCCAGCATTCTTTCTGCCACGAAGGGCCCAGGGAACGGGCCCTGGGATTTAATGGTGGACGGCTGCTCACCCGACATCCCGGCGGCAAACAATAACGTCCACATGCCGTTATCCCCCGCGAGGGGGCGAATGGAGCATTCGATACGGGTGACCAGGCCCAGCCACTGGCGGGTAAGGCAAAGGTTGCGCGACATGGCGGCGACCCTCGGTAGATCGGTATTCAGCCCAGCGCAAGGCGAGGCTGTCTCTATCCTGCGACTCCTGTGGATATCCCTGTCTCTGAGAATAGAAGAAAAACGCAACGAACCAAGGTTGTAGGGACCAACGGGCGTTGGTCCGGCATAGCTGTCAATTTAGTGACATACACCGAACTAAATGTGGGAGGGGGCTTGCTCCCGATTGCGGTGTGCCAGTCTAAGTAATTTTGACTGACCCACCGCTATCGGGAGCAAGTCGAATCGTCGCACCGCCCCTCCCACATTTGATTCCCATTGAGCTTCAGGGATCAGGTCGGCTTGGCTTCAGCCAACGCCTGTTGCGCCAGCTCTTTCTCCGCCTCCTTCAAGTCTTCCTCACTGATCATCTCGGCAATCGCCCGCAAACGCTCCACCACTCGCGCATTCACAGTGCCTTCCGGGAATTGCCCCTCTGCGTCCGGCTCACCGGCATCCTCGCCCACCAACAGGCTCAACGCCTCATCCGCCTGGCGTACCGCATAGATATGAAATTGCCCGGCACGCACGGCCTGCAACACTTTCTCATCGAGCATCAGCGTAGCAACGTTGGCTTGAGGGATGATCGCGCCCTGCTCACCGGTCAAGCCGCGCGCTTCGCAGAGACGGAAGAAGCCTTCGATCTTCTCGTTGACCCCGCCCACCGCCTGCACTTCACCAAACTGGTTGATCGAGCCAGTGATGGCAAAACACTGCTTGAGCGGCGTCTTCGACAACGCTGAGATCAAGGTGCACGCCTCACCGAGAGACGCACTGTCGCCGTCCACATAGCCGTAGGACTGCTCCAAGGCGATGCTAGCCGAGATCGCCAGCGGGAATTCCTGGGCATAACGGCTGCCCAGGTAACCCGTGAGGATCATCACGCCCTTGGAGTGAATCGGTTGGCCGAGGTTAACTTCGCGCTCGATGTCGACAATACCGCTGCCGCCCGGATACACCGTGGCGGAAATTCGCGCCGGCACACCGAACGCCGAATCGCCCACCTCCAGCACCGTCAGCCCGTTGCACTTGCCTACAGCGGCGCCGGCGGTGTCGATCAGGATCACCCCGGCGAGCATATCGTCAAGAATCCGCGCCGACACACGACCCGTGCGCGTAGCCTTGGCCTTGAGTGCACGCTCGATATGCCCGGCATCGGTCATTTCGTCGCCCGCCAGGTGGCGAATGAAATCTGCCTCACTGACCAACTGGAACAAATCGCCAATCCGCGCCGATAACCGGCCCTGATGCTCCGCCAGACGTGCGCTATAGGTCGCCAGGCGCGCCACTGCGTCCGAAGTCAGCGGTGCCATGCCTTCTTCAGAGGTGCGGGTCTTGAGCAACTGGGCGAACTGCTCCAGGCTTTCGTCGACCATCGGGATGTCTTCGTCGAAATCCACCAATACGCGGAACATCTCCTGGAAGTCCGGATCGGCGTCTTGCAACGCGTAGTACAACTGGCGCGAACCGATGATGATCACCTTGACCTGCAACGGGATCATTTGCGGGTTGAGGGTTACCGTGGCCAAGCGGCCCAGCTCACCCAGGGGCGATTCCATCTTCAGCTTGCGCGACTGGAGGGAACGCTTGAGCGCATCCCACACGAATGGCTCGCTGAGCATTTTCTCGGCTTCAAGGATCAGGAAACCACCATTGGCGCGGTGCAAGGCACCCGGACGCAATTGGCGATAGGTGGTGTAGAGCGCCCCTTGGTCGGTGCTGTATTCGATCCGGCCGAACAGGTTGTCGTAGGTCGGGTGCGGTTCAAACACCACGGGCGCACCACCGTTGACCGGATGGCCTACCACCAGGCTGGGGCAGTATTGCTCTTCGAGCAGCTTACGCGCCTGGGCGTCGGTCTTGGCGTCGTCCACCAACTGCTCGACCACCGTTTTCAGCAGGTACACCTGCATGGCTTGCAGATAACCGCAGACACCGGCGTTTTCTGCGTATTTTTCCGACAACGGCGCCAGCAACGGCTGCAGGGCCAGGGTGATGGTTTCTTCGTTGAACTGGCGCAGTTGGTTGTTGGACTCACGCTTCCACTGCGGCAGGCTGGCCAACTCTTCGTTGAGGCGCTCTTCCAACTCGGAGATGTCGGTGTGGAAGCGCTCGCGATCCACTTCAGGCAGTTGCGAGAACTCGGCTTCGTCGAGCGCCTTGCCATCGAGCATCGGCGTGAAGGCGATGTTGGAGCTGTCCCGGTAAAGCGCCACGTCTTTTTCCAGGGCCAGACGCTCGATCACGTCCAACGCCTTGTCGTAACGCTGGTTGAACGCCCGATCGATGGCGCTTTTACGCTGTTGATAAGTCGGGTGTTCAAACACCGCCGGGAAGGTCGCTACCAGGTTGTCGACCAACCCGTTGATATCAGCGATAAACGCCGCCGCGCCGCCCCCTGGCAATTCCAGGGCGCGGGGCTCGCGCGGCTCATCGAAATTATTCACATAGACCCAGTCCGCCGGGGTCTGCAGGCGTTTGCCTTCGGCTTTCAGATAGCGTTTGACGAACGAAAAGCGGCCGGTACCGGGCTCACCCATGACAAACACGTTGTAACCGGGGCGTGGCATGGCCACACCGAACTGCAAGGCTTCGACCGCACGTTCCTGGCCAAGCACACCGCGAAAGGGCTCCAAATCATTGGTGGTCGAGAAGCTGAACTGTTCAGCGGAGAAAGGGCGAGTCAGCGCTTCGGGCGCTAGACGCAAGCTGGCAGCAACAGGATCAGGCATCGGGCTTCCTTACATCAGGCGGGGCAGATGACGGCATTCTGGCTCCCCCTTGCGCGCTCTGGCAAGGCGAGCCTTAGGGAAAGCATAGACACGGAACATACCCTACAAAAAATTCGCGAGAACTCTGATTGTTTTATAAAAAAACACGGAACCCCTGGAACGTGCCTAAACTCCAAACTGCGCGGGTTGGACTAATAACTGGCCCCTAGGGTGCGTTCACGCGCCTGAACCCTTGTCCATTGGTTTGCACACAATAGAGAACAAAGCTATGAAACGGATCCTTCTTGGTACTCTCTTCACCGTCGTCTCCCTCAATGCAATGGCAGAAGCACCAGGTGGCCCGAACTGCGGTTGGGGCAACATGTTGTTCGAAGGCCAGCGCGGTACTCCAGCCCACTTCCTGGCTTCCACCACCAACGGCACCTCGGGTAACGCCACATTCGGCATGACCTCCGGTACCAACGGCTGTAACACCAACAGCGCCCTGACCTACGGCGGCAAGTCCTGGATTGCCATGAATGGCATGATGAACGAGCTGTCCGAAGACATGGCCAAAGGCAACGGCGAAGCACTGACCACCTACGCGGTGGTACTGGGTGTTGCCCCGGAAGATCGCGATCACTTCGCGGCCGTGACCCACGAGCACTTCCAGCAGATCTTCAGCAAGGCTGACGTGACCGCTGACGACGTGCACAACAACACCATTGCTGTACTGAAAAGTGATGCCCGTCTGGCGAAATACGCCACCCAGGCTTAAGCTCGACCTGCCCGCGCCTTTCGAGGCGCGGGTTCTATTTTTGGACCCGCCTCCCCTTTGGGTCTCACTATTTCCGACTTAAGTTGCCCCTATGCTCAAACGCCTTGCCTGGTTGGCACTCTTCGCCTGCGCCCCGCTCTACGCGGCCCCGCACCTTGATGATCAACGTTTGCAGCAACTGGCCAATGATCCGTTCTGGCTTTCGCTGGGGCATTACGAAGCCGGCAAAATCAGTGGCTGGCGCAGCTATGTCAGCGATAAAAAGTTCTTTCTTGCTGCCGATGGCGCTCACCATCCGGACGCCGAACTCAAGGCCACTGTCGATGCGCTGTATGCACCGGCCAGCCTGGGTGAAAAGCACACCCAATGCGTCTACCCCGCACGTACCCGCTGGCTCAAGGATCAGTTGCACCTCACTGACCTGCCGACCGTGGACTGCACCGAATTCAAGCAGTGGTTCAAAGACGTCGCGCCCCATAGCGCGGTGATGATCTTCCCGGCGGCCTACCTCAACAGCCCGTCGTCGATGTTCGGCCACACCCTGCTGCGTATCGACCAGGCGGACGTGCAAAGCAACAACACCGCCCTGCTCAGCTATGCGATCAACTTCGGCGCCTATATCGAAGGCTCCGACAACAGCATCCTCTACGCCTGGAAGGGCCTGATGGGCGGCTACCCCGGCCTGTTCGCCCTGGTGCCCTACCAGGAAAAGCTCTCGGAATACCGCAGCCTTGAGAACCGCGACCTGTGGGAATACCGCCTGAACCTGACCCAGGTCGAGACCGAGCGCATGGTCGAGCATGTGTGGGAACTCAAGCAGATCCAGTTCGACTACTTCTTTTTCGACGAAAACTGCTCCTACCGTCTGCTGGAACTGTTGCAAGTGGCCCGCCCCGGCTTGCGCCTGACCGAGCAATTCCCGCTCACTGCGATCCCTACCGACACGGTCAAGGCCGTTAAAGACGCCGGCCTGGTCGAAAAAATCGACTATCGGCCCTCCCGCGAACGCGAACTGCTCGAACGCGCCAAACCATTGGATAGCGATGAGCAGCAATGGGTGCTGAAAATCAGCGATGACCAGAAGCAATTGCAGGAGCCGACCTTCAAAGCGCTGCCCCGCGAGCGCCAGGCGCTGATTGTGGATGCCGCCTACCGCCTGGGCCGCTACCGCGCCAATGGGCTGGAGCGCGACACTGAACGCTCCCAGCGCAGCTTCGAACTGCTGCGCGCAATCAATCAGAACCCTGCGCCCGACCTGAAGATCACGCCGCCTGGCCTGCCGGAAAACGGCCACGAATCGCGCACCTGGCAAGCCGGCATAGGCACCCGTGGCGACAAGGCCTTCGGCGAATACGGCCTGCGCATGGCCTATCACGACCTTAATGACAACGCCGAAGGCTTCCCGCTCGGCGCCCAGATCGAAATCCTGCAAATGAAACTGCGCCAGTACGAAGGCAACCACTGGCAGTTGCAGCAACTCGACCTGGCCACTATCCGCTCCCTGACCCCACGTAATGCGCTGCTGCAGCCCTGGTCATGGCAAGTGACTGGCGGCCTGGAACGGGTACCCGGCAAACACGACGACGAAACTCTGGTCGCCCACGTCAACGGCGGCGCCGGCGGCACCTGGCAACTGAGCGACGACATGCTCGGCTTCGCCCTCGGCACAGTGCGCGTGGAACACAACAACGATTTCAGCGAAGCCATCTCACCCGCCGCCGGCTTCAACACCGGCGTGCTGTGGAAAAACCCACTGGGCAACCTGAGCCTGGAAGCCAAGGGCGACTTCTTTACCAACGGCGAAGTGCGGCGCAGCATCAGCCTCAACCAGCAGTGGGAACTGTCCCGCAACCTGGGCCTGCGCTTGAGTGCGCAGCGTGAATACAGCCACTTATCCACACCCGTGAATGAAGTGATGCTTGAAGTGAAGTGGTACCACTACTGACTCAAGCCTGGTGAAACACAAAATGTGGGAGGGGGCTTGCTCCCGATAGCGGTGGGTCAGTCAAAAATACTGAGACTGGTAAACTGCTATCGGGAGCAAGCCCCCTCCCACGTTTGGTTTTGTGCTTGGCCAAAAGTCCTCCACATCCCCCTGACCCACCTTTCACATACAGCTGACAAATCACTGACTAAACTCCCCTTATCAGCCGTGAACCGGCCAGGGAGTACGCCATGTGGCGGTATGCGGTAATGCTGTGTGCAATGGTGTGGTTGTCAGGCTGCCAATCAACCCATCAAGAGTTGCTGGCCAAGGGTTATCCACCCGCCTTCGCCGACGGCTTTGACGATGGTTGCAGCAGTGGCCGCCAGGCCGCTGGGGTGATTACCGGGGAGTTTCGCAAGAACGTGCCGCGCTATCTGAAAGACCGTCAATACGCCGAAGGCTGGGAAGATGGTTTTCGCCAGTGCAAAGCCATGCGTGAAAACGAAGAGCTGCGTGACTACCAGGAAAACCGCAGGGACGACCGTGAACGTGCCTGGCAACAGGAGAAAGATCGCGATGCGGCCAAGGCCTATCGCTCGCAATAGGTCGCTTCCAGACATCCATCGAAACTAATGCGCGGCGAACATGGACCAAACTCCATAGAGGGAGAATGCCATGAGCCGAGCTTTTGTAAATGAAGACAACGCCGCCGCCCAGGCCGAGCAGCCGGTGGAGCGTCAGGTCAGCGCGCAACCTAACCGTTTGACCGCGCAAGGGTTGGCGCAGTTACAAGCCAAGGTGGCGCAATTGCAGCTTGAGTACAGTGCCGAGTCCGCCAAAGGTGAGCAGGCCGATAAGCAGCGCCAGGCTGATCTTGAGCGGGACCTGCGTTACTTCAACCAGCGGGTGCAGAGCGCACAGGTGGTCGCGCCGGCGACATCCACCGACAAGGTGCAGATCGGCAGCTGGGTCACGTTCGCCAACGAGCAGGACGAGCAGCAGCGCATTCAGTTGGTGGGTGAGGATCAAGCCGACGCCAACGCCGGTTTGATCAACTGGGGCTCGCCCCTGGGCCGCGCCTTGCTCAGTGCCCAGGTAGGTGACGAGGTGCTGTGGCAGCGCCCCGTCGGCGATCAGTTGATCGAAGTGCTGCGTATCGAGCCCGAGGTTTAGACGATGCCTTGGGCCAGCATCGCGTCAGCCACTTTCACGAAGCCCGCGATGTTCGCGCCCTTGACGTAGTTGATGCGGCCGTTCTCTTCACCGTAATGCACGCAGGCATGGTGGATCGACTGCATGATGTTGTGCAGCTTGCTGTCGACTTCGCCGGCGGTCCACAGCAGGCGCATGGCGTTCTGCGACATTTCCAGGCCGCTCACCGCCACGCCACCAGCGTTGGATGCCTTGCCCGGCGCGAACAGAATGCCCGCGTCGATAAAGATATCCACAGCCTCAAGGGTGGTCGGCATGTTGGCGCCTTCGGCCACGCAGGTGCAGCCATTGCGCAGCAAGGCGTGCGCAGCATCGGCGTCGAGTTCGTTCTGGGTGGCGCATGGCAGCGCGATGTCGCAGGCCAGCTCCCAAGGCGTCTTGCCTTTACGGAATTCCAGGCCGAACCGTTCGGCCAACTCACTGATGCGTCCGCGTTGCACGTTTTTCAGCTCCAGCAAGGCCGCCCATTGGTCCTCGCTCAACCCACTTTCGGCGTACAGGGTGCCTTCGGAGTCCGACAGGGAAATCACCTTGCCACCCAGGTCCATGACCTTGCGCGCCGCGTATTGCGCCACGTTACCGGAACCGGAGACCGCCACGCGCTTGCCTTCGACCCGCTGCCCCTGGCGCTTGAGCATTTCCTCGGCGAAATACACGCAGCCGAAACCGGTGGCTTCCGGGCGAATCAGGCTGCCGCCATAGGTCATGCCTTTGCCAGTCAGCACCGAAGTGAATTGGTTGCTCAGGCGTTTGTACTGGCCAAACAGGAAACCGATTTCCCGTGCGCCCACACCGATGTCACCGGCCGGCACGTCGACGTCCGCTCCGATGTGGCGGTACAGCTCACTCATGAACGCCTGGCAGAAGCGCATCACTTCAGCGTCGCTCTTGCCCTTGGGGTCGAAGTCCGAGCCGCCTTTGCCGCCGCCCATGGGCAGCGAGGTCAGGGAATTCTTGAAGGTTTGCTCGAAGGCGAGGAATTTCAATACGCCCAGGTTCACCGAGGGGTGAAAACGCAGGCCGCCTTTGTAAGGGCCGATGGCGCTGTTCATCTGGATACGGAAACCGCGATTGACCTGGACCTTTGCGTGATCATCCACCCACGACACTCGGAAGGTAATTGCGCGCTCCGGCTCGCAGACGCGCTCCAGGATGCCCGAGGTCAGGTAGTGGGGGTTGGCCTCAAGAAAGGGCCACAGGCTGCGTAGGACTTCTTCTACAGCCTGGTGGAATTCCGGCTGATCGGGGTCACGTTTCTTGAGGCGGGCCAGGAAGGATTCGACGGATTCGATCATGAAAAGTCTCGGCAAATTGATTGTTGTTAAACAGAGATTGAGCCGGACTTTAACAATTCGTTTCGCACCGTGACAGGGCGAAATGTCGCTTTTGTGAATTTAAATGGTGCATTGGATATAAATAATTAAGTCTTAACGCCCCAAAAAGGGTATTTCAGCTTAGAAGATGCACCAACAGTTAAACCGCCTTCGCGAGCAAGCCCGCTCCCACATTCGACCACATTTCAAAGTTGAAACCCGATCAAATGTGGGAGCGGGCTTGCTCGCGAATGCATTCAACGCGGTACTCCTGAAACACCAGCAAAAAAAACGGAGCCCGAAGGCTCCGCTTTTTTCAAACCAGCCCGAATCAGGCCAGTTTCTTGTGACGCACACGGTGCGGCTGGGCAGCGGCTTCGCCCAAGCGCTTTTTACGGTCCGCTTCGTACTCGGTGTAGTTGCCTTCGAAGAACACCGCTTGCGAGTCGTCTTCGTACGCCAGGATGTGCGTCGCCACACGGTCAAGGAACCAGCGATCGTGAGAGATCACAATGGCAGCGCCCGGGAAGTCCAGCAGGGCTTCTTCCAGGGAACGCAGGGTTTCAACGTCGAGGTCGTTGGACGGTTCGTCGAGCAGCAACACGTTGCCGCCTTCTTTCAAGGTCAGGGCCAGGTGCAAGCGACCGCGCTCACCACCGGACAGGTCCTTGACGAACTTCTGCTGGTCGCCGCCCTTGAAGTTGAAACGACCGACGTAGGTGCGCGACGGGATTTCATAGTTGCCGATGCGGATCTGGTCGGAACCGTCGGAAATCTGCTGGAACACCGTCTTGCTGCCGTCGAGGTCTTCGCGGCTCTGGTCGACACAGGCCAGTTGCACGGTGTCGCCGACTTCGATGGTGCCCGAATCCGGAGTTTCCTTGCCCATCAGCATGCGGAACAGTGTGGATTTACCTGCACCGTTACCACCAATTACGCCGACGATTGCGCCTTTTGGCATGGAGAACGACAGATTGTCGATCAGCACGCGGTCGCCATAGCCTTTGGAAACGTTCTTGAACTCGATGACCTTGTCACCCAGGCGCGGGCCGGCCGGGATGTAGATCTCGTTGGTTTCGCTGCGCTTCTGGAATTCCTGCGACTGCATTTCTTCAAAGCGTTGCAGACGTGCCTTGGATTTGGACTGGCGGGCCTTGGCGCCTTTGCGCACCCACTCCAGTTCTTCCTTCATGGCTTTTTCGTGGGCCGATTGCTGCTTGGATTCGGCGGCCAGACGGTCGGACTTGGCTTCCAGCCAACCGGAGTAGTTGCCCTCGTAAGGGATACCGGCGCCGCGGTCGAGCTCGAGGATCCAGCCGGCGACGTTGTCCAGGAAGTACCGGTCGTGCGTGATCGCGACCACGGTGCCCGGGAAATCGTGAAGGAAATGTTCCAGCCAGGCGACGGAATCGGCATCCAAGTGGTTGGTCGGTTCGTCGAGCAGCAGCATGTCGGGGGCCGACAGCAGCAGGCGGCACAGGGCCACACGGCGTTTTTCACCACCGGACAGGAATTCGACCTTGGCGTCCCACGCCGGCAGGCGCAGCGCATCGGCGGCGACTTCCAACTGGCGCTCCAGGTTGTGACCGTCGCCGGCCTGCAGGATGGCTTCGAGCTTGGCCTGTTCAGCGGCCAGCTTGTCGAAGTCGGCATCCGGCTCGGCGTAGGCGGCGTAGACCTCGTCCAGGCGCGCCTGGGCGTCCTTGATCACGCTGACGGCCTCTTCGACCACTTCGCGCACGGTCTTGGTCGGATCCAGGATCGGTTCTTGCGGCAGGTAGCCGATGTTCAGGTCCGGCATCGGGCGGGCTTCGCCTTCGAACTCGGTGTCGACGCCGGCCATGATTTTCAGCAGCGTGGACTTACCCGAACCGTTGAGGCCGAGCACGCCGATCTTGGCGCCTGGGAAGAAGGACAGCGAAATGTTTTTCAGGATTTCCCGCTTCGGCGGAACAACTTTTCCCAGCCGATGCATGGTGAAGACGTATTGAGCCATGGTGAACCTAGCGTCAGTGACTGATGAATTAAGCGGACGAAGCCCGTGCCAGGCCATGCGCCGCGCGGGCCGTTGATAGTGATCAATGCCTGCGTGGGGAAAAAGCCTGAATGTCTGGGGCTGGAACGCCCCCGCGTAACCGGCAAAGCTACCTGAATGCGCTGGGGCAGTCCAGCCAGGGAAGACTGGCACTTTGCCACAACTCAAGGCATGCTAGCCGCCCTCCGGGCGTCCGGCTTATAGTGCACGTCGCGCGCCAGTCCAGCCAAACCGCAGGATCACAGCTTGTCCAAAGTCACGCCGCCAACTCCCTTGCGCGCCGCTCATATTGCGCCGGGAGTGCCCCTGCACGGTACCTTGAAGGGCGCGCTGGCGACGCTTGTCCTGCTGTTGCTCGCGTTATTGTTCTGGCAACTGCTCGACCAATTGCAGCAAAACCAGAAAGACCAACAGCAATACACCATTGATTACAGCGCCGACCTCGCCGAACAGATCAGCCTGAACATGGCCCTGAGCGCGCAGATCGCCCTTAATCTGCTGCCCATCGTCGAACCGCCGCGCAACGCCGAACAGCAACAGGCGTTGATCCGCACCTTGCAGCGCTCATTGCCGGAGCTGCGCAGCTTCGCCCTGCTCGCCCCCAGCGGCGCGCTGATCAGCGACACCGACGGCGACAGCCGGGACAGCGCCTGGCTTGAAGAGCTGGTCAAACGCAGCCACTCCCAGCCCTATTACCTGAGCAACGACAACGACGGCACCGTCATCTACCTGTTGCTGCACCAGCCCAGCGGGGGCTCGAAGGTGTACTGGGCCTTACGCCTGGCGCCGAACTTCCTGGCCAACCTCACGCGCCAGGACGTCCAGGCCCAGCGCCCGATGTGGGCGATCGAGAACCGTCTGAACCACCGCGTGGTCAGCCGTGACAGCGGCATGCCGGCGCAGTGGTCCGGCGCCCTGACCCCGGAAGAATTGAACCGCAGTGTGCTGGTCAGCCCCTTGAGCAAAAGTGACTGGCAACTGCGCGGGCTGTTCGACCGAAGTGCAGTGTTGGAACAACTGTTGCCGGCGTTTATCGGCAAGTGCCTGCTGGGGCTGGCGTTCTCGCTGATCCCGGTGATCGTGCTGTTGAACATGCGCCGCCGCCAGCGCCAGGTGCATGAAGGCCGGCGGCGCTATCAGGACATTTTCGAAGGCACAGGCGTGGCCTTGTGCGTGCTTGACCTGTCGGGGCTCAAAGCGTTTTTCGACAAGACCCAAGTACACAGCCGCGAGCAATTGCACGCCTGGTTGCAGGCCAACCCCGCCGAACGCCAGCAACTGCTCAAGGAACTGCGGGTCACCGAGGTCAACCAGGTGGCGGTGCGCCTATTGAATGTGGGCTCTTGCGAACAGGCCTGGGAACGCCTGATCGATGATTGCCCACGCAATGCCACCGCCATCGGCTATCCCGTGCTGGAAGCCGTGCTGACCCAGCAAAAACAACTGGAACTGGAAATCCAGCTCAACGATGTAGCCGGCAACGAACAATACCTGTGGCTGGTGATGCGCCTGCCGGAGCAACAGGACGACTTCAAGGCGGTGATCCTGAGCATCAGCGATATCACCAGCCGCAAGCTGATCGAACTGTCGCTGGTGGAGCGCGAGAGCTTCTGGTCGGACGTGGTGCGCACCGTACCCGACCACCTGTATGTGCAGGACGTGATCAGCCAGCGCATGATTTTCAGCAACCATCACCTGGGCCATACCCTCGGCTACAACAAGGCCGAATTGCAGCAAATGGGCGAGTACTTCTGGGAAATCCTGCTGCACCCCGAAGACGCCGAGCACTACCACGACTTGCGCCAACAGCAACGCGAGGTCGGCTATACGATCCAACTGCACTGCCAACTGCGCTTTCGTCACCGCAATAACCAATGGCGACGCTTCGATATCCGCGAACAAGCCCTGGCCCGGGACACGTCCGCGGTGGTCACCCGGATCATCGGCGTGGCCAAGGACATTACCGACCAGATCGAGGCCAGCGAATCGCTGCGCGACAGCGAGCAGCGCTACCGCATGCTGGCCGAAAGCATCAGCGACGTGATCTGCTCCACTGACAGCCAACTGGCCCTCAATTACATCAGCCCGTCGGTCAACGCCGTGCTCGGCTATGACGTGGACTGGGTGTTCAAGAATGGCTGGCAGTCGATCATTGCCAACCCGCAACAGTTGACCGGCATTTATAGCCTGATGGAACAGGTCAGCCGCGCCCTGGGCAACCCCGAAGCGTTGAATACGCTGCGCGATGAAGTCCAGACCCAGTTGTTCCTGTTCGACTGCCTGCGTGCCGATGGGCGCAAAGTGCCGATTGAACTGCGCCTGGTGCTGGTGTGGGATGAACATGGTGCGTTTGAAGGCATCCTCGGCGTGGGCCGCGATATCAGCCAGCAACGCCGTGCCGAAAAAGACCTGCGCATGGCGGCCACGGTATTTGAGCATTCCACCTCGGCCATCCTGATCACCGACCCGGCCGGCTATATCGTGCAGGCCAACGAGGCGTTCAGCCGGGTCAGCGGTTATGCGGTGAGCGATGTGCTCGACCAACTGCCGAACATGCTCACCGTCGATGAGCAGCAGGAAGCCCATTTGCGCTATGTGCTCAAGCAACTGCACCAGCACAGCACCTGGGAAGGCGAAGTGTGGCTCAAGCGCCGCAACGGCGAGCATTACCCAGCCTGGGTCGGTATTACCGCCGTGTTCGACGATGAAGGCGACTTGGCCAGCTACGTATGCTTCTTCAGCGATATCAGCGAGCGCAAGGCCAGCGAACAGCGCATCCACCGCCTGGCTTACTACGATGCCCTGACCCACCTGCCCAACCGCACACTGTTCCAGGACCGCCTGCACACCGCGTTGCAGTCAGCCGAGCGGCAGAAGTCGTGGGTGGTACTGATGTTCCTCGATCTCGACCGCTTCAAGCCGATCAACGACTCCCTCGGCCACGCCGCCGGCGACCGTATGCTCAAGGAAATGGCCACGCGCCTGCTCGGTTGCGTGGCCGAAGACGACACCGTGGCACGTATGGGCGGCGACGAGTTCACCTTGCTCCTGCAACCGCGGGTCAGCCGCGAGATGGCGTTGAACCGCGCGATACATGTGGCCGAGCAGATTCTCGCCAGCCTGGTGAAGCCCTTCGTGCTGGAAGGCCGCGAGTTTTTTGTGACCGCCAGCATCGGCATCGCCCTCAGCCCGCAAGACGGTAACGAGCTGAGCCAATTGATGAAGAACGCCGATACTGCGATGTATCACGCCAAGGAGCGCGGCAAGAACAACTTCCAGTTTTACCAGGCCGACATGAACGCCAGCGCCCTGGAACGCCTGGAGCTGGAAAGCGACCTGCGCCACGCCCTGGAGCAGAACGAATTCGTGCTTTATTACCAACCGCAATTCAGCGGCGACGGCAAACGCCTGACCGGCGCCGAGGCCCTGCTGCGCTGGCGCCATCCGCGTCGCGGCCTGGTACCGCCAGGCGACTTCATCCCTGTGCTGGAGGAATTGGGGCTGGTGGTGGATGTGGGCGACTGGGTGATCAGTGAAGCCTGTCGCCAGCTCAAGACCTGGCACCAGAACAAGGTGCGGGTGCCGAAAGTCTCGGTGAACATCTCGGCGCGACAGTTCTCCGATGGCCAGTTGGGCACGCGCATCGCCACCATCCTCAAGGACACCGGCCTGCCGCCGGCGTGCCTGGAGCTGGAGCTGACCGAAAGTATCCTGATGCGCGAAGTCAACGAAGCCATGCAGATCCTCGCCAGCCTGAAGAACCTGGGCCTGAGCATCGCGGTGGACGACTTCGGCACCGGCTATTCGTCACTCAACTACCTCAAGCAGTTTCCCATCGACGTGCTGAAGATCGACCGCACATTCGTCGATGGCCTGCCCTCGGGTGAGCAGGACGCGCAAATTGCCCGGGCGATTATCGCCATGGCCCACAGCTTGAACCTGGCGGTGATTGCCGAGGGTGTGGAAACCCATGAGCAGTTGGACTTCCTGCGAGAGCATGGGTGTGATGAGGTGCAGGGTTACCTGTTCGGGCGGCCGATGCCGGCGAATCGGTTCGAGGCGCAGTTCAGCAATGATGCGCTGTTCATGTTCGACTGACCTGCTGTTGTGAGGCTTATGGCCTCATCGGGAGCAAGCCCCCTCCCACCTTTTGAACTGTGAATACCTTCAAATGTGGGAGGGGGCTTGCTCCCGATGAGGCCAGCACAGTCACCACTCATCTCCAGATGAGCCCCACTTGTCCGCGACATGATGTCCTTTCATATGCCATCTAAAACCCATTGGGTTAGAATGCCCTCCTTTTCTGCCCCCGATCCTTGAGGACCGCCATGTTCAGCCGTGATTTGACTATTGCCAAGTACGACGCCGATCTCTTCGCCGCCATGGAGCAAGAAGCCGTGCGCCAGGAAGAGCACATTGAGCTGATCGCTTCGGAAAACTACACCAGCCCTGCGGTGATGGAGGCTCAAGGTTCGGTTCTGACCAACAAGTACGCCGAAGGCTACCCAGGCAAGCGCTACTACGGTGGTTGCGAGTACGTCGACGTGGTTGAGCAGCTTGCAATCGACCGCGCCAAGGAACTGTTCGGCGCCGATTACGCCAACGTCCAGCCGCACGCCGGCTCCCAAGCCAACAGCGCCGTGTACCTGGCCCTGCTGCAAGGCGGCGACACCATCCTGGGCATGAGCCTGGCCCACGGCGGTCACCTGACCCACGGCGCCAGCGTTTCCTCCTCCGGCAAGCTGTACAACGCCGTTCAATACGGTATCGATGCCAACGGCCTGATCGACTACGACGAAGTCGAGCGCCTGGCGGTCGAGCACAAGCCAAAAATGATCGTGGCTGGTTTCTCTGCCTACTCGCAGATCCTGGACTTCCCACGTTTCCGTGAAATCGCCGACAAGGTTGGCGCTTACCTGTTCGTCGACATGGCTCACGTAGCCGGTCTGGTCGCCGCTGGCGTCTACCCGAACCCGGTGCCTTACGCTGACGTCGTCACCACCACCACCCACAAGACCCTGCGCGGTCCACGTGGCGGCCTGATTCTGGCGCGCGCCAATGCCGAGATCGAGAAGAAACTAAACTCCGCGGTATTCCCGGGCGCCCAAGGTGGCCCGCTGGAGCACGTGATCGCCGCTAAAGCGATCTGCTTCAAGGAAGCCCTGCAGCCTGAGTTCAAGACCTACCAGCAACAGGTAGTGAAGAACGCCCAGGCCATGGCCACTGTGTTCATCGAACGCGGTTTTGACGTGGTGTCCGGCGGTACCGAAAACCACCTGTTCCTGCTGTCGCTGATCAAGCAGGATATTTCCGGTAAAGATGCTGACGCTGCCCTGGGCAAAGCCTTCATCACCGTGAACAAGAACTCCGTGCCGAACGACCCACGTTCGCCGTTCGTCACCTCCGGCCTGCGCTTCGGCACCCCGGCAGTGACCACTCGTGGCTTCAAGGAAGCAGAGTGCAAGGAACTGGCCGGCTGGATCTGCGACATCCTGGCAGACCTGAACAACGAAGCCGTGATCGACGCGGTACGTGAGAAGGTCAAGGCCATCTGCAAGAAGCTGCCGGTGTACGGCGCTTGATTGCAGTTGCTTGAATGAAAAGCCCGGCTCTTGAGCCGGGCTTTTTTATTCCAGTTTGAAATGCTGTCCAAGCCCCCTCCCACATTTAAATTGCATTTCAGGTCAGGATTGGTGGACTTTGGCAAAGCCCTCGCGGATTTTGTCTTCGGGCAACTCATCGGCAATAAACACAATCACACTCTCCCGCGCCTCACCCTCGGCCCATTCGGTGTCCCAGTCGAACCCGTAGAGCTTGAGCACGCCCTGGAACACCATGCGCCGGTCTTCCCCGGCAATATTGAGCACGCCTTTGTAGCGCAGCAGTTGCTTGCCGTGGTCTTCCAGCAGCTCGTTCATGAACTCGCTGAGGCGGTCGATATCCAGCGGCTGCTCAGTGCGCAATACCAGGCTGGAGATACGGTCGACGGAGGGCGCGGCACTCACTGGGCGCAGGCTCATGCCGGCGTTGAGGTTAAAGCCGCGCACATCGAGCAATTCGGCCAGGTCAATCGTGCCGTGATCGACCACGCGAATCGGCGCACGCCGGTTGATGCGGGTCAGGCGCTGGCTGAGGGCGTCAAACGTCGCGTCGTCCACCAGGTCGCGCTTGCTCACCAGCAGGCGGTCGGCAAAACCGATCTGGGCCTGGGCGATGGTCTGGGTCAGGTGGTGCTCGGCGTGGGCCGCGTCCACCAGGGTAATGATGCCATCGAGGATGTAGCGCTCGCGTAGCTCTTCGTCGATGAAGAAGGTCTGTGCTACCGGCGCTGGGTCGGCCAGGCCGGTGCATTCGATTACCAGGCGATCGAAGGCGATTTCGCCACTGTCCAGACGTTCAAGCAGTAGGTACAGGGCCTTGGTCAGGTCGGTGTGGATGGTGCAGCACACGCAGCCGTTGGACAGGGTCATGACTTGCACCGGCTCTTCGCCCAGGAGCTGGGTGTCGATACCGGCGTCGCTGAATTCGTTTTCGATCACGGCGATTTTCAGGCCGTGCTCGGCTTTGAGGAGGTGGCGCAGCAAGGTAGTTTTGCCGGCACCGAGGAAGCCGCTAAGGACGGTCACTGGAATGGGAGAGGACAAAAAAATCTCCTTGAAGGAACACTGAAACAAATGTGGGAGGGGGCTTGCTCCCGATAGCAGTGTGTCAGGCACTTATCTGTCACTGACACACTGCTATCGGGAGCAAGCCCCCTCCCACAGGGAGTTGCGTTAACTCAACAGCACTTAGGCCCACCCTTGCCGCCGTAACGGGCTTCCTGGCGCTCCCGGAAGAACGCCTTGTAGTCCATCACCGGCTTGTCCGGGTGCTTGGTTTGCATATGCTCGACGTAGGTGTCGTAGTCGGGCATGCCGACCATCAGGCGCGCAGCCTGACCGAGGTATTTACCGAGGCGACTGATGTCATTGAACATGGTTGCAATCCTCGTTTACGCGTCCGGAACAGCCTGGAACGGCGCTTCTTTATCCGTACGTTCTTTGTTGCCCCAGGCGGCGATGCCTACCTTGAGCGCATAGAACAGGATGCTGAACACCACGAACAGGAACAGCGCCGTCAGCGTTGCGTTGGTGTAGGCGTTCCAGATCACGTGCTGCATCTGGTCGATGCTCTTGGCCGGCGCGAGGATCTGACCGTTGGCCAGGGCGTCGCTGTATTTCTTGGCCAGGGACAGGAAGCCGATGGCCGGGTTGGCGTCGAACAACTTGATGAAGCCTGCGGTGGTGGTGCAGATCAGCAGCCAGACGGCCGGCAGCATAGTCACCCAGATATAGCGCTGGCGCTTCATTTTGATCAGCACAACGGTCGCCAGCATCAGCGCAATGCCCGCCAGCATCTGATTGGAGATACCGAACAACGGCCACAAGGTGTTGATGCCACCCAGCGGGTCGATCACGCCTTGGTACAGCAAGTACCCCCACATCGCCACACAACCGGCAGTCGCGATCAGGTTGGCGGTCCAGGACTCGGTGCGTTTCAGCGCCGGTACGAACGAACCCAGCAGGTCCTGCAGCATGAAGCGACCGGCACGGGTACCGGCATCGACCGCCGTGAGGATGAACAGCGCTTCGAACAGGATCGCAAAGTGGTACCAGAACGCCATGGTGTTTTCACCCGGCAGCACACTGTGCAGGATCTGCGCGATGCCCACCGCTAACGTCGGCGCACCGCCGGCACGCGCCAGGATGGTGGTTTCACCGATATCGTGGGCGACGGCTGACAGCGCCTCGGGAGTGATGGCAAAGCCCCAGCTGCTGACGGTTTGTGCCACGGTAACCACGTCGGAGCCGACGATTGCGGCCGGGCTGTTCATGGCGAAGTACACGCCAGGCTCGATCACCGAAGCGGCAACCATCGCCATGATGGCTACGAACGACTCCATCAGCATGCCGCCGTAACCGATGTAACGGGCGTGGCTTTCACTGGCCAGCAACTTGGGCGTGGTGCCCGAGGAGATCAGCGCATGGAAGCCCGAGACCGCACCGCAGGCGATGGTAATGAACAGGAACGGGAACAGGCCGCCCTTCCACACTGGGCCGGTGCCGTCGATAAACTGAGTCAGCGCCGGCATTTTCAGGTCAGGCATGGTGACCAGAATGCCAATCGCCAGGGCGATGATGGTGCCGATTTTCAGGAAGGTCGACAGGTAGTCGCGGGGCGCCAGGATCAGCCATACCGGCAACACAGCCGCAACGAAACCGTAGCCGATCAGCATCCAGGTGATCTGGATCCCGGTGAAGGTAAACGCCTTGGCCCAGACCGGGTCAGCGGCAATCTGCCCGCCCAGCCAGATCGAACCGAGCAGCAACAGCACGCCGATGATCGAGATTTCACCGATGCGGCCCGGGCGGATGTAGCGCATGTAGATGCCCATGAACATCGCAATCGGGATGGTCGCCATCACCGTAAAGATGCCCCACGGGCTCTCGGCCAGGGCCTTGACCACGATCAGCGCCAGCACCGCAAGGATGATGATCATGATCAGGAAGCAGCCGAACAGCGCGATGGTCCCGGGAATGCGGCCCATCTCTTCACGCACCATATCCCCCAGGGAACGGCCGTTGCGACGGGTGGACAGGAACAGGATCATGAAGTCCTGCACCGCACCCGCCAGCACCACGCCGGCAATCAGCCACAGCGTGCCGGGCAGGTAGCCCATTTGCGCCGCCAGTACCGGGCCAACCAACGGGCCTGCACCGGCAATCGCCGCAAAGTGGTGACCGAAAAGGATGTGTTTGTTGGTCGGCACATAGTCCAGACCATCGTTGTTGACCACTGCGGGGGTGGCCCGCCGAGGATCGAGTTGCATCACGTTATTGGCGATGAACAGACTGTAGTAACGGTACGCAACCAGGTAGATGGCTACGGCAGCGACCACGATCCACAAGGCGTTGATCGCCTCGCCGCGGCGCAAGGCCACTACGCCCAGGGCGCACGCTCCTACGATTGCCAGCACCAGCCAGGGTAGGTGGCGTAGCAGGCTATTATTATTTTTCATTTTTATATTCCAGCCAGGGTGGACAGAAAGGACAGCCAGCCCGAGTTTAGCGCTACTGGCTCCAAAGACCAGCCCCCTACGTTGGTCTAGAGCCTTCAAGCGGCAAAAAAGCGGAAATAAATGCCACCTGATGGCGCAAGGCTACAATCCATCTATCCACAGAGGGCTTCATAATGACCGAGCAACCGTCTGACCGCCGCCGTTTTCGCCGGATCGCTTTTGATGCCAAAACCGAAATTCGGCAAAACGGGTGGGAATTGCCGGTTAAATTGGTGGATCTTTCACTAAAGGGCTTGCTGTTGGAACGGCCAGAAGGCTGGAAGGGCAATAAAGCGCTGCCGTTTGAGGTCGACATACGCCTGGATCCGAAGGCCCATATAAAGATGCAAGTACGGCTGACCCATGAGCACCATGGGCAGTTGGGCTTCGTGTGCCAACACATCGACCTGGATTCGATCAGCCATTTGCGGCGGCTGGTTGAGTTGAACCTGGGTGATGAGGATGAGCTCCACAGAGAGCTGGCGGCATTGCTGGAAATCTAGAAGCCAACACAATTCAAATGTGGGAGCAAGCCCCCTCCCACATTGGTTTCGCGGTGTCGCTGGCTACTCGAACAGAGCATCCAGCGCCTGCTCCAGGCGCGTCACCCCAATCACCTGCAATCCCGGTGGCATTTCCTTGGGCGCATTGCCCTTGGGCACAATCGCGCGTTTGAAGCCGTGCTTGGCCGCCTCCTTCAAACGCTCCTGACCGCTCGGTACCGGGCGCACTTCGCCGGACAAGCCGACTTCGCCGAATACCAGCAGGTCGTGGGGCAGCGGCCGGTTGCGCAGGCTGGACATCACCGCCGCCATCAGCGCCAGATCGGACGCGGTCTCCAGTACCTTGACCCCGCCGACCACGTTGAGGAACACATCCTGATCGTGGGTCGGGATGCCGCCGTGGCGGTGCAGTACCGCCAGCAACATCGCCAAGCGATTCTGGTCGAGGCCGAGCGTGACCCGCCGCGGGTTGGCCAGATGGCTGTCATCCACTAGCGCCTGGACTTCCACCAGCATTGGCCGGGTGCCTTCCCACGTTGCCATCACCACACTGCCCGGGACTTCTTCCTGGGCACGGGTGAGAAAAATCGCAGAGGGGTTGGAGACTTCTTTCAGCCCACGGTCGGTCATGGCGAACACACCCAACTCGTTGACGGCACCGAAACGGTTCTTCACGGCCCGCAGCAAGCGCAGGCGACCATCGGATTCGCCTTCGAAATACAGCACGGTGTCGACCATGTGTTCCAACACCCGTGGCCCGGCCAACGCGCCTTCCTTGGTCACATGGCCGACGAGGAAGATCGCCGTGCCGCTTTGTTTGGCATAGCGCACCAACAGTGCCGCGCTTTCACGCACCTGGGACACCCCGCCCGGTGCCGATTGCAGTTGCTCGGTGAAAATCGTCTGGATCGAGTCGATGACCATGACCTTGGGTTTTTCGATCCGCGCCGTGGCGATGATGCTTTCGATGCAGGTTTCGGTCATGACCCGCAGTTGGTCCTGGGGCAAGCCCAGGCGCCGGGCGCGCATGGCCACTTGTTGCTGGGATTCTTCGCCGGTGACATACAGCGCCGGCATGCGGCTGGCGATGCTGCACAGGGTTTGCAAGAGGATCGTCGACTTGCCGATGCCCGGGTCACCGCCGATCAGCACCACCGAGCCGTCGACCAGGCCACCGCCGAGCACTCGGTCCAGCTCGCCGGAGGCGGTGGAAAAACGCGGGATCTCTTCGACGCTGACTTCGGCCAGGGTCTTGATCTGCGCCTGTTGCCCGGTCCAGCCGGCGCGGCCGGTAGGGGCTGCTGCCCCGCCGCTCTCGATCATGGTTTCAGTCAGGGTGTTCCACGCACCGCACTCGGAACACTGGCCCGCCCATTTGGGAAAGGTCGCGCCGCACTCTGTGCAGCCGTACATGCGCTTGGCCTTTGCCATGTGAGAAACCTCCAACCGAAAAACCGCGATGATAGCTCAGCGCGACGCCGGGGTCCGGATTTCGCCATTGGCCAAACGTGAAGCGCTGTTGCCGATGGGATCTTCGGCGTTCAGGTCAGCGCCTTTGGCTTGCAGCTCGCCCAGCAGCTCGACGCGCTTGAACAGCCCCGCATACATGGCAGCGGTCTGCCCGGCACCGTTGCGTTGGTCAGGGTTGCAGTCCGTCGCCAGCAGGCGCTGGGCGATTTTCAGCTCCCCCTTGAAGATGGCGCCCATCAGCGCTGTATTGCCGCGCTTGTCCTGCACGCAGGCGTTGGCTCCCGCGTCGAGCAGGCGCTCCACATACGGGCCTTGGCCGTGATAAGCGGCGAGGATCAGCGCGGTATAGCCTTTGTCATCCTGAGTGTTGAGGCCGTAGCCAGACTCAATAAACGTGTTGAGCATATCGAGATCGCCACGGCGGGCAGCGTCGAAATAGTAGTCTTGCAACTGGGCCTTGAGCGCCACCGGGTCGGAAGACGCGGCATGGGCGACGAAAGCCAGCATTGTCATCAGCAAACCGATTGAGATACGCATGGGGTTTTCTCCTGCCAAAGGTCAACGCCCCATAAGGGCGCCGACCACGACCAACGGATCAGTCAGTCAGTTTTTCAGCCAGCGCCTTCACGCGAGCCAGATCACCCTTGGCGACCTTCGCAACGCCTGTGCCGTATTCCGGATCAGCCTTGTAGAGGAACGACAGGATGATGTGCTTGCTCTCGTCATCGGTGGTGGCCAACGAGCCGCCGAAGTTGTCGATCAAGTCCTGACGCTCTTTCTTGGTGTAGGAGCGGTACAGATCGCCAGCCTGCTTGAAGTTCTGCTCACGCTGGATCTTCGCCTGCTGGGTGCTGCCCGACAGCGGCGACTGGCTGTAGCGCGCAGTTTGCGGCTCTTCCCGTGGCAGCAGGCGGCTTGGCTGGTAGTTCACGCCGGTGGTGGTCTTGCCGAAGTTCATCGCACCGTCCTGGTTGCCGTTGTTGACGGTGACCCGTGGGGCGTTGATCGGCAGTTGCAGGGCGTTCGCGCCAAGGCGGTACATCTGCGTATCGGCATAGGAGAACACCCGGCCCTGCAGCAGACGGTCTTCCGACGGCTCGATGCCAGGTACCAGGTTGGCCGGGGCCATCGCGACTTGTTCGGTCTCCTGGAAGACATTGGCCGGGTTACGGTTCAGCACCATTTGCCCGACTTTACGCTCCGGCACATTCGGCCAGATCTTGGTGGCGTCCAGTGGGTCGAAATCAAACTTGGCCAAGTCCTCTGGCTTGAGTACTTGCACATACAAGTCCCACTTAGGGAAGTCGCCCTTGTTGATGTGAGTGACCAAGTCATTGGTCATGTGGCTGTAGTCACGCCCCTGGACTTCGGTGACTTGTTTAGGGTCAAGGTTCTTGATGCCTTGCAGGCTCTTCCAGTGAAACTTGACGTAGTGCACTTCGCCCTTGGCGTTAATCAACTTGTAGGCGTGCACGCCATTACCGTCCATTTCGCGGTAACTGGCCGGGGTGCCTGAGTCTGAGTACAACTCGGTCAGTGTACGAGTGGACTCTGGAACATGGGAGAAGAAGTCGAAACGGCGCGAGTCATCATCTAGGTTAGTGCGTGGGTCCGGTTTAAAGGCATGGACCATGTCCGGGAATTTGATGGCATCGCGGATAAAAAACGTCGGGAAGTTATTACCGACCAGGTCCCAGTTGCCTTCAGCGGTGTAGAACTTGGTGGCGAAGCCTCGTGGGTCACGCAGGGTTTCCGGGGAGTGGTTACCGTGGACTACCGCCGAGAAGCGCACGAACACTGGCGTGGTCTCACCGGCCGCGAACACCTTGGCCTTGGTCAGGTCACTGAGGTTGTCGGTCACGGTGAACGTACCATGGGCACCCGTACCGCGGGCGTGTACCACACGCTCTGGGATGCGTTCGCGGTCGAAGCGTTGCAGCTTCTGGATCAGTTGCACGTCCTGCAGCAACACTGGGCCGTTGGCCCCGGCTGTTTGCGAGTTCTGGTTATCACCGACGTTGGCCCCGTTATCGCGGGTCAGGTTGGCGGCTTGCACCGAGAGGGAAAGCAGGCTGGCGGTTACCAGTGCCAGCGCATGGCGCGCTGACACCGGCCTGCGGCTGAGTGGAGTGTTCATCGAGGTTTCCTCTGATTTTTTTAGTGCACATTCGGTTGTGCTTGTCAGAGGCTAGTGACCTGGGAATCAGAAGATAAATAGAAAAACACCACAGGCCCGATTAAGAAAATAATCTGGTAACTGGCTGAAATGACGGGTAATTCGCGCGCGACTGGTGGCACTTTGCAAACTATTTGCGATTTAATGTGTCGATAAAAATCGACAGTGTTAACAGTTGTGTCGAGCAAGCCTTGTACGACTGAATTACACTGACTTCCACCCTCCTCAACTGTAACAAGGAATAACCTATGGGCGTGATCAGTGAGTTCAAGGCCTTCGCGGTCAAAGGTAATGTGGTCGACATGGCCGTCGGTATCATCATCGGCGCCGCCTTCGGAAAAATCGTTTCCTCGTTTGTAGGCGACGTAATAATGCCACCCATCGGCCTGCTGATCGGTGGTGTGGACTTCGCCGATTTGGCAGTCACCCTCAAGGCCGCACAAGGTGATGTACCTGCCGTGGTCCTGGCTTACGGCAAGTTCATCCAGAGCATCATCGACTTCGTGATCGTCGCTTTCGCGATTTTCATGGGTGTAAAGGCCATCAACCGCCTGAAGCGCGAAGAGGCCGTAGCCCCGAGCTTGCCGCCGACGCCGACCAAGGAAGAGGTGCTGCTGGGTGAGATCCGCGATCTGCTCAAGGCACAGCATGACAAGCCGCTTTAAACCGCGGATGCAGAAAGGCGCCTCGTAAGGCGCCTTTTTTCTACCAGTAGTTTTCCACTGCAACCTGGCCAGGGCGTCGGCTCAGGCTCAGCTGCATGTCCCTCTGCTTGAGCAACTGACGAGTGTCATCCACCATCGCCGGGTTGCCGCAAATCAGTACACGTGAGTGTTGTGGGCTCAACTCGACGCCGGCCGCACGCTCCAACTCACCATTTTCTATCAAGGTAGTAATGCGCCCGTTCAACGCGCCCGGATGTTGCTCGCGAGTGACGATCGGGATGTAGGTGAGTTTATGCGCATATTCGGCCAGGTATTCTCGCTCCCCCAGTGTCTTGATCAATGACTGATAGGCCAGCTCCTTGGCTTCGCGCGCGCTGTACACCAGAATGATTCGCTCGAATTTCTCCCAGGCTTCAAAGTCCTGCAGGATCGACAGGAACGGCGCCACGCCTGTGCCGGTCCCCAGCAGCCAGAGGTCGCGCCCATCAACGAAACGACTCAGCGTCAGGAAACCCGTGGCCTGGCGCTCTACCAACAACGTATCGCCGACCCGCAAGCGACTCAACTCGCTGGTGAACTCCCCATCGGGAACGACGATGGAAAAAAAGTCGAGGTATTCGTCGAAAGGCGACGACACCACGGAGTAAGCACGCCAGACAACACTGCCATCCGCCTTGGTCACTCCCAGGCGTACAAACTGCCCCGCCGTGAAACGAAAGCCGGCGTCACGCGTGGTGCGCAGCGTAAACAGGCTGGACGTCAACGATTGCACGTCGAGCAGGGTCTGGCAGGTATATTTCTCAGCGCTGGCCGTCATGGGGCACTCCGTTCAACAGGGGCCCTAGTGTCCCCCAAAGTGGCGCATTAAAACACCGATGAACAGTAGTGGCATCAAGCCCACCAACATTGATAGCTCTTTAGCATCACCTTTGATCAATTGGCTATTTGCACCCCACCTATCTAGCTTAATCAGTGCCAAAAACGGTGTACACATTGCGCTTAAGACGCTTACCTAACCCATTAATACACCGCAAAAAAACTAACTTAATGGGTGGCAGACACGCGAACGAACCGAGCGAGAACATTCCTAAAATCGGTCACAAAAGAGCGAAAAATTCATCCCGCATCGTAGTCCGTGTCCTACACTCTTTTCCGTATCGCATTGGGATCAGGACGTACCCAAGTCACACCACTTCATGGAGATTTGCCGATGGTCAACTGGCGCAATACACGACTCCCAAAACTCGAAGGTGAGAACGAGGTCACCAGTGTTTTTGAGATGGTCATTAACCACACCTATGAACTGGGCTTTGAATACTGCTCCTTCACGATGAGCTCCCAACTTCCAACCAGCCAGGTAAATACCGTACAAATCAACAACTATCCAAATGAATTCAACTCCTTGTATAAGCAAGCCCACTTTTTTGACACAGATCCCGTCGTGGCTCACTGCAAGCGCTGCGTTCTACCATTGGTCTGGGAAGAGAAGGCGTTCAGCACGGCACCGCATTTGTGGGCGTTGACCCAGTCGTTCGGCATCCACCTGGGTTGGAGCCAGGCTGTCCACGACTTCCAGGGCGTCTTCAGTATGCTGAGCGTGGGCCGCAGTCATGACGCCGTCAGCCCCGAGGAACTTTACGAAAAAGCCGGCCAAGTGCTGTGGTTATGCCATGCCATGCACGCCGTGGTAGCGCAGAAATATGCTACTGAGCCGAGCATGAACCCATCGAGCAAATTGACCCCACGGGAAACGGAGATCCTCATGTGGTCAGCCAAGGGCAAAACCGCCTCGGAGATTGCCACTATCCTCTGCCTCGCGGAACGCACAGTGGGCTTTCATATCAGCAGTACCTTCAAGAAATTGGGGGTCAACAACAAAATCGCTGCCGTGCTCAGCGCCTCGAAAGCAGGGCTGTTTTAACCTGCGCATGAAACACCGCATGTCATCGGGCTCAAAAAAAAGTAACATTTGCGGCCAATTCTGAGTGTTGAGACTGCCCCTTGAGGGCGTTGCTTCGTGGTTCATTCAGACGGCCCGCCGATTACCCAGAGCCTCCCCGCCATGCCCCTGCTCGACAGCCCCTTCGCCCAGCTCGATCTGATTCGCCAGCCAGAGCAGCACAATGATCCGCTGCAAGCCTTCGATGCCGCCGACGAGTACCTGCTCAGCCATCTCGCCGAGCAGCAGCCCCACGCTGCCACCCGCGTGCTTATCCTGAATGATAGCTTCGGCGCCTTGGCAGCCAGCCTGGAAGGACATGTGCAGGTGACCTCCAGCGGTGACTCATTCCTCGCGGCCCAGGGCCTGGAAAAAAACCTGGTACGCAACGGCAAGGCCTTTGATGCAGTGAAATTCACGCCAGCCAGCCAGGTAGCCACCGGACCATTCGATCGCGTATTGATCCGTGTACCCAAAACCCTGGCGCTGCTGGAGGAACAACTGATCCGCCTGCAAGGGCAACTGGCGCCGGGCGCCGAAGTGATCGCTGGGGCGATGATCAAGCACTTGCCCCGGGCCGCGGGCGAGCTGCTGGAGCGCTATATCGGGCCAATGCAGGCCTCATTGGCCGTCAAAAAGGCGCGCCTGCTGATCGCCACCGTCGCCGACCGCCCCGTAGCGGTCTCGCCCTACCCGACCCGCTACCCCCTGGACACGCCGGCCATCGAGCTGCTGAACCACGCCAATGTGTTCTGCCGCGAAGGCCTGGACATCGGCACCCGCGCCTTCCTGCCACACCTGCCAAAAAACCTGGGCAGTGCCCGCGTGGCAGACCTGGGCTGCGGCAATGGCGTGTTGGCAATTGCCAGCGCCCTGCAAAACCCCGACGCCCAGTACACCCTGGTGGATGAGTCCTACATGGCCGTGCAATCCGCCGCTGAAAACTGGCAGGCCGCCCTGGGCGCGCGTGAGGTCAGGGTACGCGCCGATGACGGCCTGGCCGGCCAGGAGGCGCAGTCGTTGGACGTGGTGCTGTGCAACCCACCGTTCCACCAGCAACAGGTAGTCGGCGACTTCCTCGCCTGGCGCATGTTCCAGCAGGCACGGGAAGCCCTGGTAGTCGGCGGCGCCCTGTATATCGTCGGTAACCGTCACCTGGGTTATCACAGCAAGTTGGCGCGGTTGTTCCGCGGCGTCGAGCAAGTCGCCGCCACGCCGAAGTTCGTCATCCTCAAGGCGCGCAAATAAAAAAGCCCTGCCCTTCCAAAAGAAGAGCAGGGCTTGCCGCTCAAGTTAGCAGGCTGCGGACCGCAAAGCCCCGCCCGGGATATCAGTGCGTGGTCAGGCCGGCCGCATTCATGAACATGCGCATCAGGCTGGCCACGATGAACAGGGCCACCACGCTACCGGTCCAGATCATCACCAACCAACCCAGGCGCCGCCACAGCGGCTGCTTTTCGGCCTGCTCAATCTCGTGCAACGTAGGTTTGCCGGACATGAAGAGCCCCTCCTAGTGATAGCCGTCTTCGTGGGTGACCTTGCCGCGGAACACGTAGTAGCTCCAGAAGGTGTAGCCCAGGATGAACGGGATGATGAACAGCGTGCCCACCAGCATGAAGCCCTGGCTTTGCGGCGGCGCGGCGGCATCCCAGATTGATACGGACGGCGGGATGATATTCGGCCACAGGCTGATGCCCAGGCCGCTGTAGCCGAGGAAGATCAGCACCAGCGTCAGCAGGAACGGCGTGTAGTGCGCATTACGTGCCACGGCGCGAATCAGCCCGTACATGGTCACCAGCACCAGGATCGGCACCGGCAGGAACCAGAACAGGTTCGGCAAGGTAAACCACCGCGATGCGATTTCCGGGTGGGTCAGCGGCGTCCAGATGCTGACGATACCGATCACCGCCAACACCACGAACGCCAACGGCCGCGCCAGGTTATGCATCTGCTCCTGCAACTTGCCTTCGGTCTTCATGATCAGCCAGGTGCAACCGAGCAAGGCATAGGCCACGATCAGCGCCACACCGCAGAACATCGTGAACGGTGTAAGCCAGTCCAGTGAGCCACCGGCAAACTGGCGGTCCACCACCGGGATGCCGTCGATAAAGGCACCCAGCGCCACCCCCTGGAAGAAGGTCGCCGCCAGCGAGCCACCGATAAACGCCTTGTCCCACAGGTGACGCTTGTGGTCCTTGGCCTTGAAGCGAAACTCAAAGGCCACGCCGCGGAAGATCAGCCCGATCAACATCAGGATCAGCGGCAGATACAAGGCCGACAACACCACCGAATAGGCCAGCGGAAACGCGCCAAACAACGCCGCGCCGCCGAGTACCAGCCAGGTTTCGTTACCATCCCATACGGGTGCCACGGTATTCATCATGACGTCACGGTCGACCTTGCCCGGGATAAACGGGAAGAGGATGCCGATGCCCAGGTCGAAGCCGTCCATGACCACGTACATCATGATGCCGAAGATGATGATCACGGCCCAGATCAGCGGAAGATCAATACCCATCTCAATGCTCCTTGTGCTGGATGTGGGCTTGGTCGTTATCGCTACCATCATCGGCGGCGGAAAGCGGACGAGCCGGTGTACGTTTCTGGCCAGGGCCACCGTGGGTAGGTTCGCTGCCTTCGTGGGGCTGAGGCCCTTTGCGCACCAGGCGCATCATGTAGCCCAGGCCAGCACCGAACAGTGCGAAGTACACCACCACGAACAACACCAGGGTGATGGTCATTTGCGCCAGGCTATGCCCGGATGAAGCATCCGCCGTGCGCATCAACCCGTAGACCACCCACGGCTGGCGACCGATTTCGGTAGTGAACCAACCGGCGAGAATCGCAATCAGGCCAGACGGGCCCATCCACAGCGCGAGGTACAGGAATGGCCTGGACGTGTACATCTTGTCGCCCCGGCGCAGCCACAGGCTGAACAGACCGGTGAAGATCATCAGCAAGCCCAGGCCGACCATGACCCGGAATGACCAGAACACAATGGTCGAGTTGGGGCGGTCCTCTGGCGGGAACTCCTTGAGGGCCGGCACCTGCTTGTCCAGGGAGTGGGTCAGGATCAGGCTGCCCAGGTACGGGATCTCGACGGCGTATTTGGTTTTCTCGGCTTTCATGTCCGGCCAGCCGAACAGGATCAGCGGCGTTGGCTCGTTGCCGATATTTTCCCAGTGACCTTCAATCGCGGCGATTTTTGCCGGCTGATGCTTGAGGGTGTTAAGGCCATGGAAGTCGCCGATCACCGCCTGGATTGGCGCGACGATCAGGGCCATCCACATCGCCATCGAGAGCATTGTGCGGATTGCCGGGTTATCCCTGCCGCGCAGCAAATGCCAGGCCGCCGAGGAGCCGACAAAGAACGCGGTCGCCACGAAGGCAGCCGTGGCCATGTGCGCCAGGCGATAGGGGAATGAAGGGTTGAAGACGACAGCGAACCAATCGGTAGGAATCACGCGACCGTCGATGATTTCAAAGCCCTGGGGCGTCTGCATCCAGCTGTTGGACGAGAGAATCCAGAAGGTGGAAATCAATGTACCGACGGCCACCATCACGGTGGAGAAAAAGTGCAGCTTGCGCCCCACCTTGTTCCAGCCGAACAGCATCACACCGAGGAAACCGGCCTCGAGGAAGAACGCCGTGAGTACTTCATACGTCAGCAACGGCCCGGTGACCGCGCCGGCGAAGTCGGAGAAGCGACTCCAGTTGGTGCCGAACTGATAGGCCATGACCAGACCCGAAACCACCCCCATGCCGAAGTTGACGGCAAAGATCTTCGACCAGAAATGGTAAAGGTCACGGTAGGTGTCGTTGTGGGTCTTGAGCCACAAGCCCTCCAGCACTGCAAGGTAACTGGCCAGGCCGATGGTGATCGCCGGGAACAGGATGTGGAATGAGATGGTGAACGCGAATTGAATTCGGGCGAGATCTAGCGCCTCCAAACCGAACATAAGTCTTCCTCTGTCAGGTAATACCGGCTGCTGGCTGGGAGCCTGCACCCACTGCCCCCACGGATATGGAGTGTGGCGAATTTCAATTCGTTTCTTTTTTTACCCATCACGCAGGGAATCTGGTCTTGCGACCGCCAGAACAATCCCGGGGCAGGTTTTGATCTGGATCAAGCATTGCTCAAAGCGTAGTCCTATTTTAGCTGTAGGACTGTGTGGTCTTTTGCCGCGTGACAGCTTGCCTCAGCCATGTTCTCGCAACTATTTGTTACAGCTTGGTGCTAATCTCGCTTTTCCCCCAGCCCTGACCTGAATGCCCGATGCCTAGCGAACCCGCGTTGCTGTTACGTCACCACCGCCCTTTCATCGCGTTCTGGCTGGCGCGGATCTTTACCGCCAGCGGCTTCCAGATGCTCACCGTGGCTATCGGCTGGAACCTCTACCAACTGACCGGCAATGTGCTGGACCTGGGTCTGGTGGGCCTGGTGGAGTTCGTACCGCGCGTGCTGTTCATGCTGCACACCGGGCATGTGGCTGATCGCTATGAGCGGCGCAAAGTCGCCGCCATCTGCCAGACCGTGCAGGCGCTGATTGCCTTGTCGCTGGCCATCGGCGGCCTGACCGGCAACGTGACCCGCGAGATGATCTTTATCCTTGCCTTCCTGCTCGGCGCGGCACGTTCGTTTGAAATGCCCACCACTCAGGCGCTGCTGCCAAGCATCGTGCCCAGCGCCCTGTTCCCTCGGGCCGTGGCCTCCTCGCAATCAGCCCAACAATTGGCGACCATCGTCGCGCCGGCCCTCGGCGGTTTGCTCTACGCGTTTGGCAGTGTGTGGGTGTACGGCCCGACCGTGGCGCTCTACCTGATCGCCTGCGTGTTGACCCTGAACCTGCCCGCCCGCCAGACCCCGTTGAACAAAGGCAAGGCCACCATGGACTCGCTGCTGGCGGGCATTCGCTTTATCCGCAGCCGCCCGGACATCCTCGGCGCCATCTCCCTCGACTTGTTTGCCGTATTGCTGGGCGGTGCCACCGCCCTGCTGCCGGTGTTCGCCAAGGACATCCTGCTCACCGGCGCCTGGGGCCTGGGCCTGCTGCGTTCGGCGCCGGCAGTGGGAGCGTTGTTGATGTCATTGTGGCTGGCGCGCTTCTCAGTCGACCGCAAAGTGGGCCGCGTGATGTTCACCGCCGTCGGCGTGTTTGGCGTGGCGACCATTGCCTTCGGCCTGTCGACCTCATTCTGGTTCTCCCTGGCGGTGCTGGTGGTACTGGGCGCAGCGGATATGATCAGCATGGTGATCCGTGCCTCGTTCGTGCAACTGGAAACACCGGATGAGATGCGCGGGCGAGTCAGTGCGGTCAATGGCCTGTTTATCGGCGCATCCAATCAACTGGGCGAGTTCGAATCCGGGATCACCGCCCACTGGTTTGGCACCGTGCCGGCGGTGGTCATGGGCGGTATCGGCACGCTGGTGGTGACGGGGGTGTGGATCAAGCTGTTTCCGACCCTGGCGAACCGTGAC
Source organism: Pseudomonas sp. MF6755 (assembly GCF_016405635.1). Lineage (NCBI taxonomy): Bacteria > Pseudomonadati > Pseudomonadota > Gammaproteobacteria > Pseudomonadales > Pseudomonadaceae > Pseudomonas > Pseudomonas sp. MF6755. Next base: position 213,815 of record NZ_JAEKDA010000010.1, on the reverse strand, counting down.
CGTATGCATGTGCCGGTGGAACAGCCCACTCAAAAAACTACCGCATAACCCATGTGGGAGGGGGCTTGCTCCCGATAGCGGTGGATCAGTCAATTTATGCTTGGACTGAAACGCCGCCATCGGGAGCAAGCCCCCTCCCACATTTGGATCTTCAGTGTTTGCTAGATCGCGTCAGAGCACCTTGTCGAGGGTGATCGGAAACTCCCGCACCCGTTTGCCAGTGGCATGGTAAATCGCATTCGCCACCGCCGCCGCCACCCCGACAATACCGATTTCCCCCACGCCCTTGGAGCCCAGCGCATTGACGATCTCGTCGTGCTCCTCGACAAACAGCACGTCAATCTCGCCAATGTCGGCATTCACCGGGATGTGGTACTCGGCCAGGCTGTGGTTCATGTAGCGCCCCAGTTGATGGTCGACCTGGGTTTCTTCATGCAGGGCCATGCCAATGCCCCACACCACGCCGCCAAGGATCTGGCTACGGGCCATCTTGGGGTTGACCACCCGCCCGGCGGCAATCGCGCTGACCACACGGCTGACCTTGATGGTGCCCAAGTCTTCGTCTACCCGCACTTCGACAAACACCGCCGAGTGAGTCGCGGCGGCATAACCCTGGCGTTTCTTGTCGGGTTCGCTGTCGACCTGCACTTGCAACGCCTCTTCACCGCTGTCCTTGACCAGTTGCGCCAGCGACACACTCACGTTACCGGTATGCAACTGGCCGTCTTCAAAACGCACGGCTTGCGCGTCCTTGAACACCGGATAGGTCTGCCGGGCGACCTCCAGCAACTTGGCATTCAGCGCTTCACACGCTTGCTGCACGGCGGTGCCGACGGAAGATACGGTAAACGAGCCGCCCTGCAATGGCGCGGTGGGTAACGAAGAGTCGCCCAACAGAAAGTCGATATCAGCCATTGCCACACCACTGGCCTGGGCGGCGATCTGAGTCATTACCGTGTAAGTGCCCGTGCCGATATCCGTAGTGGCGCTGCTGACGGTGAGCTTGCCCTCAGCGTCGATACGCGCCTTGGCACTGGCCTTCATCTGCATGGCTTCCCACACGCCGCCTGCCATGCCCCAGCCGATCAATTGGCGACCGTCGCGCATGCTGCGCGGTTCCGGGTTGCGCTGGCTCCAGCCGAAACGCTCGGCGCCTTCGCTGTAGCACTCACGCAGGGCCTTGCTCGACCAGGGTTTGTCTTCGTTCTGGTTGCGCTCGGCGTAGTTGATCAGGCGCAGTTGCACCGGGTCCATGCCTAAGGCGCAGGCCAGTTCGTCCATGGCGCACTCCAGGCCGATCACGCCCAATGCGGCGCCGGGTGCGCGCATGTCCAAGGGCGTAAACACATCCAGCGGCGCCAATTTGTAGGTCAGTTGCACGTTGTCGCAGTGATAGAGCATGCCGCTCCATTCCACCACGTGCTCGCTGAAATCCTCGAAGCGCGAGGTCTGGCCAATCGCGGTATGCCCCAAGGCCAGCAAGCGCCCGTTGGCGGCGGCGCCCATCTGCAAACGCTGCAAGGTGCGCGGGCGATAACCGAAGGTGAACATCTGCTGGCGAGTCAGGGTGACGCGTACCGAACGCTTGAGCGCCAGGGACGCCATCACCGCCAACGGCAATTGGTATTGCGGGCGCAGCCCCGAGCCGAAGGCACCGCCAACGAAGGCGGCAAAGATGCGCACCTGGTTCTTATCCAGGCCGAACACTTTCTGCACGTAGGCTTGGCAGTTCTGCGGGCCCTGGGTCTTGTCGTGGATATGCAGGGTGCCGTCCGGTTGGAACAGCACGGTGCTGGCATGAGGTTCCATCGGGTTGTGGTGTTCGATGGGCGTGCTGTAGTGCAGATCGAGGCTGACCGCCGCGCCGGCCCACTCGGCCTGGAAGTTGCCACGGGGCTTGGGTGGCGTCTGTGGCGAGGGGTAGGCCAGATCCTGCTGGGTGAGCAAATCGGTCTCGAAGCTTTCACGCTCGTATTCAATTTCCACGAGTGAGCCGGCATGCCGTGCCAACTCCAGGTTATCGGCGATCACCAGGGCCAGCGGCTGGCCACTGTAGAGCACACGGTCGTTGTACAGCGGGCGAAACGGCGAGCCATCGGCGGCATCGTCATCGGCGAAGGCATCGTCGTAACTGGCGATCTTCGGCCGGTTGAGGTGATCGATCACCGCCACCACGCCGGGCAACGCCAGGGCCTTGGACGCATCGATACTGACGACCCGCCCCTTGGCGATAGTGCTGGAGACCACGCTGCCATGCAGCAGGCCCGGCTCGGGAAACTCACCGGCATAACGCGCTTTCCCGGTGACTTTGAGTAGGCCGTCGACACGGTCCAGGGGTTTGCCGATGGCGCTCATGGCTGTTCTCCTGCGACGGCGGCGTCGCTCAAGGCACGAATGATTGCGCGACGTGCCAGCTTGATCTTGAAGCCGTTGTGTTCCAGTGGCTCTGCGTCTTGCAGCAGAGCGTCGGCGGCATTGCTGAAGGTTTCGCGGCTGACGGTCTGGCCGATCAATGCAGCTTCTACTGCGCGGTCGCGCCAGGGTTTGTGCGCCACACCGCCGAGGGCCAGGCGCGCATCGATAATGGTGTCGCCGTCCAGTTCCAGGGCCGCGGCGACGGACACCAAGGCAAAGGCATAGGACGCTCGGTCACGGATTTTCAGGTAGTGGCTGTGCCGGGCCAGGTGGTCAGCGGGCAACTCGATGGCGGTGATCAGTTCGTCGTCGGCCAATTGGTTGTCGCGTTGCGGTGCATCACCGGGCAAACGGTGGAAGTCGGCAAACTCGATCACTCGCGCACCGCCGCGCCCCTCTACATGCACGCGCGCCTCCAGCGCCGCCAGGGCCACGCACATGTCCGACGGGTGCGTAGCCACACACTGCTCGCTGGCACCGAGGATCGCATGGATGCGGTTCAGACCGCTGCGCGCCGGGCATCCGCTGCCGGGCTCGCGTTTGTTGCACGGCACCGTCGCGTCATAAAAGTAGTAACAACGGGTGCGCTGCAACAGGTTGCCGCCAGTACTCGCCATGTTGCGCAGCTGCGGCGACGCCCCGGCCAGGATCGCCTGGGACAGCAACGGGTAGCGCTGTTCGATCAGCGGGTGCCAGGCCAGGTCGGCATTGCTCACCAGCGCGCCGATACGCACACCGCCCTCGGCCGTTTCTTCAACCGCATGCAGCGGCAGGCCAGTGATGTCGATCAGGTGCTCGGGGCGGCTGATGTTTTCTTTCATCAAGTCCAGCAGGTTGGTGCCCCCGGCAATGAAGCGCGATACCGCACTGCTCAGGTGCACCGCCTCGCGCACATCGGCCGGCTTGCTGTAATGGAAGGGGTTCATTGCTCGCCTCCCTGGCTGCGGCAGGCCGGCAACGCCTCTTCGATGGCATCGCGGATATTGGTGTAGGCGCCACAGCGGCACAGGTTGCCGCTCATCAGTTCCTGGATTTGTGCACTGTCATGGGCACGGCCTTCATTGGCCAGGCCGACTGCGGAACAGATCTGGCCGGGGGTGCAGTAGCCGCACTGAAACGCGTCGTGCTTGATAAAGGCTTGCTGCATCGGGTGCAGTTGGTCGCCGTCGGCCAAGCCTTCGATGGTGGTCAGCTCGGCGCCGTCGCACATGACGGCGAGGGTTAAACAGGCATTCACGCGCTTGCCGTCACGCAATACGGTGCAGGCGCCGCATTGGCCGTGGTCGCAGCCTTTTTTGCTACCGACCAGGTCCAGTTGTTCGCGCAGCAGGTCCAGCAAGGTGGTCCAGGGCAGCACGTCCAATTGGCGATCCTGGCCATTGAGGGTCAATCGAATCGAGTGGGCGACGAACGGTTGGGCCGCCGCGCCATTAGGGGTCGCGCTCATAAAACACCTCACGGGTTGGTGTACATCCGCGGCGTTCAGGAAAGTCGCCGTCTCAGGGGTACGACTTCCCGGTGTTTTGAGCGTTCAAGACAATTGATCAGCGGATATTGAGCTGGGCTTTCAAAGTGTTTTGCGGAGGGTTGATCGAGGTATTGGTGAACTCGAACCAGCCCTGGGCTTGCACGTTCAGGTCGAACACATAGATGTAGCCCATCAGCGTGCCTACACCATTACACGCCTCACTGATGTTGCCGACCTGGCACACCGCCGTGCGTTGCCCGTTCAACTCTGCGCCGTTGAAGCGCCCCATCGGGCTGTTGCCCAGGCCGACCTCCATGACCGAGACCTGGGTGGCCCCACGGTGTTCGCACATCTGGGTGGTGTTCACCCGTTCCGGTATCGCTTCGCTGCACTTGGCCGATTCCACCTTGAACACCCGCACTTCGCTCAAGGCCGGTGCAGCTGCGCCCCACGCCGGTGCTGCGCCCAGCCACAGGCTGATACAGGTGATCAGAGCTAGACTCCACGCGTTGGCTTTTTTCATGCTGGCAATGACCCTGTATTGAACGTCGGCGCAGTATGCCTCAAGGCCATGATCGAGAATACGCAGCCCATGCGCCACACGGCGTCGGCTGCTGGTATGATGCGCCGCTTTTTCCGATCCTCTCTGAAACCACAGGCGCTTGGCGCAATTTGTGCTTTGACTTAGAGGTCAACAAATAACGACGCAAAATAGCGTCACAGGGAGCCGGTATGCTGGAAAAGCTGTTTCAACTCAAAGCACACAACACCAATGTGCGCACCGAGATTCTCGCGGGTATCACCACATTCCTGGCCATGGCCTACATCCTGTTCGTGAACCCGAGCATCCTCGGCGAGACCGGCATGGACAAGGGCGCGGTGTTTGTCGCGACCTGCCTGGCGGCCGCCATCGGTTCCACCGTGATGGGCCTGATCGCCAACTACCCGATTGCGCTGGCACCGGGCATGGGCCTCAACGCCTTCTTTACCTACACCGTGGTCCTGCACATGGGCCATACCTGGCAAGTGGCGCTGGGTGCGGTATTCATTTCGGCGGTGCTGTTCTTCCTGCTGTCGATCTTCCGCATCCGCGAGTGGATCATCAACAGTATCCCCCTGCCCCTGCGCTCGGCGATTGCCGCCGGTATCGGCCTGTTCCTGGCGCTGATCGCCCTGCACAACGCCGGTATCGTGGTCGCCAACCCGGCCACCCTGGTGGGCCTGGGCGACCTGAAACAACCGGCGCCGATCCTCGCCACCCTCGGTTTCGTGCTGATCGTTGCGCTGGAAGCCCTGGCAGTACGCGGCGCCGTGTTGATCGGCATACTGGCGGTGACGATTGTCTCGATCCTGCTGGGCGTCACCCCGTTCGGCGGCGTGACCTCGATGCCACCGTCCCTGGCCCCGACTTTCCTGCAGCTGGATATCAAGGGCGCGCTGGATATCGGCCTGGTCAGCGTGATCTTTGCCTTCCTGTTCGTCGACCTGTTCGATAACTCCGGCACCCTGATCGGCGTCGCCAAGCGCGCCGGCCTGATGGGCAAGGACGGCCACATGCCGAAAATGGGCCGGGCGCTGATCGCCGACAGCACCGCCGCCATGGCCGGCTCCTTGCTGGGCACCTCGACCACCACCAGCTACATCGAATCCGCTGCGGGCGTGAGCGCCGGTGGCCGCACCGGCCTGACCGCCATCGTGGTCGCCATTCTGTTCCTGCTGGCGCTGTTTTTCTCGCCACTGGCGGCCAGCGTTCCGGCCTTCGCCACCGCGCCAGCGCTGCTGTTCGTTGCCGTGCTGATGACCTCGGGCCTGGCCGAAATCGACTGGGACGACATTACCGTTGCAGCGCCGGTGGTGATCACCGCCCTGGCGATGCCCTTCACTTACTCCATCGCCAACGGCATTGCCTTCGGTTTCATCGCCTGGACCGCCATCAAGCTGCTTTCGGGCCGCTACCGTGAGCTGAACCCGGCACTGGTGATCCTGTCGATTCTGTTTGTGATCAAGCTGGGCTGGTTCAACGCATGACTTTTGACGCCGCAAGCTACACCGCTCAACTGCAAGACAAGGTCACGCGCCTGCGTGACCTGCTGGCACCGTTCGACGCACCGCAGCCGCAGGTCTTCGACTCGCCCCTGCAGAATTTCCGCCTGCGCGCGGAGTTCCGCCTGTGGCGCGAAGGCGGTGAGCGCCACTACGCGATGTTTTCCCAGGACGACAAGCGCACGCCGATCCTCATCGAAGAGTTCCCCATCGCCAGCCAGCGCATCAACCAGTTGATGCCGCAACTCAAGGCCGCCTGGCAAGCCAGCGCCGCTCTGAGCCACAAGCTGTTCCAGGTGGAGTTCCTCACCACCCTGGCCGGCGACGCGATGATCACCCTGTGCTACCACCGCCCGCTGGACGAGCACTGGCACACCGCCGCGAACAAGCTGGCGGCTGAGCTGAACGTGAGCATCATCGGCCGATCCAAAGGCAAGCGCGATGTGATCGGCCATGACTACGTGGTGGAACAACTCGATGTCGGTGGCCGCACCTTCAGCTACCGCCAACCCGAAGGCGCCTTCACCCAGCCCAACGGCACGGTGAACCAGAAGATGCTCAACTGGGCGTATGAAGCGCTGGGCGAGCGCCCGGACGATTTACTGGAGCTGTACTGCGGCAACGGCAACTTCACCCTGCCGTTGGCCACCCGCGTGCGTAAAGTGCTGGCCACCGAGATCAGCAAGACCTCGGTGAATGCGGCCTTGAGCAACCTCGATGAAAACGCGATCAGTAACGTCACCCTGGTGCGTCTCTCTGCCGAGGAACTCACCGAAGCGCTGAATGAAGTGCGCCCGTTTCGCCGCCTGCACGGCATCGACCTGAAAAGCTACGAATTCGGTAGCGTTTTCGTCGACCCACCCCGCGCAGGCATGGACCCGGACACCTGCGAACTGACCCGGCGTTTCGATAACATCCTCTACATCTCCTGCAACCCGGAGACGTTGGCGGCGAACATTGCGCAACTGCATGACACGCACCGAATTACCCAGTGCGCGATGTTTGACCAGTTCCCGTGGACGCACCATATGGAGTCGGGTGTGTTGCTGACGCGCCGATAAATCTGCGGGTATAGACATAATAATGGGGGAGCGGGCTTGCTCGCGAATGTGGCCTACCAGGCGACAGATTCGGTGACTGACACGCAGCATTCGCGAGCAAGCCCACTCCCACATTGGTTATTCATGTGTCTGTTGTATCTGAGGTCTCCGGTACTTCCTTGCGTGGCCGGCCACCCTTCTTGCCATTGGCGCGGGCGGCGGCGGATTTGGCGGCGCTGCTTTTGCGGCCATTGCGCGATGCCACCAGGCTGGTTGCCAGGTCCATCAGAGGCTGGCTTGTAGCGATCAGGCCTGTGATCGAAACATCCAGATCCTGAGCCTCACAGCTAATAGCCTTGCCACCGAAAGTCACTTCCAACTGCTGGAAATCCTTCTCTGAAAAGCCTTCGAATTCCGGCAGGCCAGCCACCGGCAACGTGACGCGGCTGCCGTCGCTGAAGCCAATGGAGATGCTGTCGTTCTCATAGCGTACATTGCTGGCGTTGGCGTACAGGCGCTTTAGCCTGCGGCCACGGGCTATCGCCTTGTCAACGTCGGCTTCAGTGAGAGGTACATAAGGTTTGACCTTAGCTTTTACGATCTTCATAAATTAATCCCCACGCAATCTGGCGCTCTTACCAGATTCAAAATAGTCCGTTGCTCGACAACGTCGTGCCGGGCGCTTGCGATGACGTAGACACCCGGTCGAATGACCAACCCTGGAACCAATTCACCCGCGTCCCAATTCCAGGAATGATTCTCCAGGCAAACCGTTTGCAGTTTTTCCCACCAAATCCTGCGTGCCCGCGCCAGATAATGCCGCTGCATGATCACCTGGCGTATTTCCTTCAGAACCGCTATGGGTGGCCGCCTTCGTTCAGGCTCTACATCCCACAACTCAACGTCCCCATCCAGAAAACTGAAACGAAACCGCGCATCCCACTCCTTGCCCCTCACATGTACATGAGGCGGACAATGCTCATCCCTGACAAACACCGAAATGACATAGCCTTTGTAAGCACCTACTCTCATCGTAACCCATCCGTTAGGTTATTTTCCGCCAGGTAACAATTTCCCTCTGCCACCCGACAACCGGCTCCTTTTCCCGAAGCTGTTTCACAGATTAGTAACCACAAAAAACCCGGCGAATGCCGGGTTGTAACCACTCATGCCGAGGGTTGGAAGTACCCGGCCAGCGTTCGTAAGTCCTGCTCGCTCAGCAACCCGGCGTAATACTTCAACTGAATGCGCGCCAGCAGGTACGCATGCCGCGCATTCGCCAGGTCGCGGCGGGCGGTGAACAGTTGTTGTTCGGCGTCGAGCACGTCGAGGTTGACGCGCTCACCGCCACTGACGCTTTTCTTCGTGGCGGCCACCAGCGCCGTGGCGGAACTGACTGCCATTTCATAGGCCCGCACCTTCGCCGCGCCGCTGGTGTTGAGGTTGAATTGCTTGCGCAACTCTACCAGCGTGGCGGCGGTTTGTGCGTCCAGTTCGTACTGGGCCTGGGACAGTTGGTTGGCCGCCTGGCGTGTGGTGGCCGACACCGACCCGCCGGCAAACAGCGGCAGGCTGACCTGAATGCCAATGCTGTTGGTGTCGTACTTCTGGTTGTAGCTGCTTTCTGAATCGGAGCTGGTCTGACGGCTGCTGGCGTACAGGCTGACCTTGGGCAAGTGCCCGGCGCGCTTGCGCTCCACTTCGTAAGACGCCACGTCCAGCGCGTGGTGCTGGGACTTGAGTTCAGGGTTGTTGGCCATGGCCAGTTCACGCCAGGTTTCAAAGCGATTCGGTTCCAGCGGCGCGATATCGAATTGACGGGCCAGGGGTGCCAGCTCTTCGAGCTGCAGCGGCTGGCCGACAATGGCCTCCAGCTCGCGCAAGGCGCTGTCCTGTGTATCCAGGGATTCGATTTCTTCGGCCTGGGCCAGGCTCAGGCGCGCCTGGGTTTCGAGCACATCGGTGCGCGTGCCTTCACCGCCTTTAAGCAGGCGATCATTGAGTTGCAGGCGTTCGGCATAGGCGCGTTTTTGCGCTCGGCTCAACTCTATGCGTTCCTGGGCCAGCAACGCCTGGCTATAGGCGCCCAGCACACGCACGGCCAGCTCCTGGCTCTTGCCGCGAAAGCGCTCGTCGGCCATCAACGCTTGAGCCGTGCCCTGGCGAAAGCGTGCATAGGCTTCGTAATCCAGCAGCGGTTGTTGCAGGGTCAGCGTCGAGGCGTAGCTGCGGTAATTGCGGTCGCTGCTGACATTACCGAGGGCGGTGCTCTGGGTGACGTCGGACTCATTGCGCGAATGGTTGTAGCTCCACGACAGGTTGGGCAGCAGTGCCGCTCGGCCGATCACGCGGTTTTCTTCACCGGCTTCACGTTCCTGGATCGCCGCTTGAAAGGTCGGGTCGTTGCGCAGGGCCAAGTCATACACGTCCAACAAACCCAGGGCCTGCGCCGCCGGTGTACAGCTCAAACAGAGGGTGAACAACAACGCCTTCATTCTTCCACCAGGGCCATGTGGGTGCGGTCCAGCAACGGTTTGAACAGGTAGTTGAGCATCGAGCGCTCACCGGTCTTGACGAAAGTTTCCACCGGCATGCCCGGGCGGATCTGCACGCCGTCCAGTTGCTGCATGCCGGCCGCACTGACCTGGGCACGCAACGTGTAGTACGGCTCATCGGTGCGCTCATCGACCTGACGGTCGGCCGATACCAGCGTGACCTCACCCGCCACCCGTGGCGTCGTGGACTGGTTGAACGCCGAGAACATCAATTCCACGGGCAAGCCCGGGTGCACCTTGTCGATCATCTGCACCGGTACACGCGCTTCCACCAACAGCGGCTCACCCTGGGGCACGATATCCATCAGGGCCTGGCCGGGCTTGATCACGCCGCCCTCGGTGTACACCTCCAACCCCACCACGACGCCAGACGCCGGTGCGCGTACCAGGCTGTTGGCCAGTTCGAACTCGGCCGAAGCCAGGCGATTGCGCAGGTCATCGCTGCGGGTGCGGGTCTCGGCCAACTGGCTGCGCAGGTCTTTCTGGAAGTCTTCACCGAGCTGGCGAATGCGCAAACGCAATTCCAGCACCTGGCGTTGCAACTGGCCGATGCGGCCGAAATCCTCGGCGATGGCGCCGTCGATTTGCGCATACAGCCGCTCGCTGTCGAGCAGGCGATTGCGTGGGATATAGCCGTCGCGTGCCAGCTCGCGCAGGCCCTGTAGTTGCTCATTCAACGCCGCTCGCTGTTGCACTTTGCTCGCCTGGGAATCCCGCGTGCCGCGCAACTGCGCCTCAAAACCGCCGATGGTTTCGCGCAGGCCCGCCTGTTCGGTGGCGAGTGCCTGGGCGCGGCTAGCGAACAGCTGCCGTTGCAGGCTCAGGTTCGCGGCGGCTTCGGGAGCAGCCAACAACTCAGGCGCAAACTCGATGGCCGGCAAACCTTCGCTCTCTGCATTCAAGCGCGCTTCGCTGGCCAGGGACGCAAGGTACTGGCTGCGCAGTGACTGCATCTGCCCGCGCAACGGGGTCTCCTTCAAACGCAGCAACACCTGGCCGGCGCTGACCCGGTCACCGTCACGCACCTCGATACGCTCGACGATCCCACCCGCCGAGTGCTGCACCGTCTTGCGATGGCCCGAGACCATGACCTTGCCCGACACGGCCACGCCCTTGTCCAACGGGGCCAGCGCCGCCCAGCCGAGGAACCCGGCAAAGCCCCCGAGCACCAGCCACCAGCCCAGGCGTGAGTATTTTTTGTCATCCAGCGCCAGCACGTTGTGCGGCGGGTCGCTGACCCATGTGGGTGTGCTCTGGCTCATGCGTGTTTTCCTTCACCGAGGCGGTAGCTCATGCTCATGGTCGATACCGGTTTGGTCGCCAAAGGTTTCTGCCGCGCCTCCAACACCCGCGCCGTCGGGCCGAAGGCCTGCATCTGGCCGTCCTTGAGGATCAGCAACTGGTCGGTCAGGCTCAGCACGTTGGGCTTGTGGGTAATCAGGATCAGGGTGCGGCGCTGTTGCTTGAGCTGGGCGATGGCTTGCAGCAGCGCCTGTTCACCGGCTTCATCGAGGTTGGCATTGGGCTCGTCCAGCACGATCAGCGCCGGCAGGCCGTACAGCGCACGCGCCAGGGCCACCCGTTGTTTTTGCCCACCGGACAAGCCCGCGCCGCCTTCCCCCAGTTGGGTGTCGTAGCCTTGCGGCAGTTGCAGGATCAGCTCATGCACGCCTGCCATTTGCGCGGCAGCGAGGACTTTGTCGGCATCCACCGCTTCAAAGCGCGCGATGTTTTGCGCGATGCTGCCGGCGAACAACTGAATGTCCTGGGGCAAGTAACCGATATGCGGGCCCAGTTGCTGCTTGTCCCACAGGGCCAGGTCGGCACCATCGAGGCGCACCTTGCCGGCCAGCGGTGCCCAGGCTCCCACCAGCACCCGGGCCAGGGTGGATTTACCGCACCCCGACGGGCCAATAACACCGAGTACATCGCCCGCTGGCAGGCTGAACCCCAGGTTGGCCAGCGCTGGCCGGCGGCTACCGGGTGCGCAGGCGCTGATTTGCTCCACGCTCACCTGGCCCTTGGGCACGGGCAGGCCCATGCGTTGCGGTCGCGCCGGGTTTGCCTCCAGCATCAGCGACAAGCGCTCATAGGCCAGGCGCGCCGAGCTCCACTGCTTCCACACGCCGATCAACTGGTCGATGGGGCTGAGCACCCGGCCCATCAGGATCGACCCGGCAATCATCATCCCCGGGGTGATATCGCCCTGCACCGCCAACCAGGCGCCCAAGCCCAGCACCAAAGACTGCAGGGCCAGGCGAACGCCCTTGGACCAGGCGGTGACAACGGCGGTCTTTTCACTGGCCAGGTTCTGCTGCACCAGAAACGCCTTGTGTTGGCTGAACCAGCGCCCGCGCAAAGTGGCGAGCATGCCCATGGCCTCGATGGTGTCGGCATTGCGCAGGTTGGCCGTGGCCTGCTGGCTGGCGCTGATCGACAGTTGGCTGGCCAGAGCCATCGGCGCCTGGCTGACGTGATGGTTGGCCCACGCCAGGGCGATCAGCAACAGCGCACCGCCCAGCGCCAGCAGCCCAAGCCAGGGGTGGAACAGGAAGATCACCAGCAGGTACACCGGAAACCATGGCGCATCGAAAAAGGCGAACAACGCCTGGCCGGTGGCGAACTGGCGCAAGGTGGTCAGGTCATGCAAGGCCTGGCCCGCCGCCTGGGTGCCGCCCTTGAGCTGCGCTTCATAGGCGGCGTCGAACACACGCTGGTTCAAGCGCATGTCCATCTGCGTGCCGAGGCGAATCACCACCTGGCTGCGCACCCACTCCAACGCGCCCATCAAGCCGAACAGGCCGAGGATCATCAGCGTCAGCATCAGCAGGGTCATCTGGTTGCCGGAGGCCAGTACTCGGTCGTACACCTGCAACATGTACAGCGCCGGGGCCAACATCAGCAGGTTGATCACCGCCGAAAACAGGCCGATGTTGAAGAAGGCGCTTTTATAGGCCGTCAGTGCAGCCAGCATCTCATTCGCGCGCTTGGCACCGGGCCGAGTCATGGAGGTTGTCCCATTGAAGAGTCAAGCAAGGGCCCGCCCGGTGCGTTGACAGCACCGCTGGCGTACCCACAGAGTTCGCACCCGCCGCCGCCCTGGCCTTCGAAAAACTCGGGCAGCGACGGGGGTTTAACAAGGCCGATGAAGGAGTGATCGTTCATCGGCTTTTTTGCATCAGGCGGCCAGGGCGAAATCTTGAGGCGCATCCTGAATGCCGACCAGGCCCACATCGGCAGCGGCGAACGCAGCCGAGTCCTGATGCGCCACACCGGCAGCGGCCAGTTGATCGAAAGTGGAGTTGACCGACAGGCTTGGGTCGATGCCCTTGAGCAAGGTGTCGATCGCCGAGGCCAGTGCCGAGCTGTCACCGCTCATCAGGCCGTACACGATTTTGTGCACCTGGCCGTCACGGCCTTCGGCCTGCAGGCTCGACAGGCCCAGGTTGGTGAAGCTGACTTCCTGGTTGGCGATGGTGTAGCCACCGCTGGTTGCGCCACCGGCCAGGGTGTCACCCAGGGTCAGGCCGTCGAGCGAACCCCACAGCGTGTGCGACGGCGGGTTGAACAAGGTGTAATGCAGGCTGCCTTCAGCGACTACCGCCGCATCACTGACGCTGCTCGAAACGCCATATTGGGTGCCGTCGAACGGCCCAGGATTGAAACCACCGGTGTTCACACCCTCTTTGACCGAACCTTCACGGTGGTTGAGATCACCGAAGTAGGCCGACCAATCGCTCAAGTACTGGGCGACGGTGCTGGCGGCGTAGGTCGTGCTGTATGAAATAGAAATGCTCATGCAAAACTCCAAGTCATTGGGTGGTCACTCCGCAGCAAGCCAGTGCCTGCTGTGGTTTTGCCCGTCACTGGGCAAAAGCGGTCAGAACTGATATTCAACGGTGCCCTGCAAGGTGCGCCCACGGCCCAGGGTGAAGGCCAGCACATCGCCCAGCGGCACCAGGTAGGCGCGGTCGGTGACGTTTTCCATGGCCAGGCGCAGGGTCAGCTGGTCGGTGGCGCGGTAGCTGCCATAGAGGTCGTAGACGGTGTAGGGCTTCCAGTCGGCGGGGTAGACGCCGGTCTGCGAAGTGGTCACCCCGGCGCCGCCTTTCACGTAGTAGCCGGCGCTATAGCGGGCGCGAACACCCACATCCAACGTGCGCTCGAAGAACCGCGCGCCCAGCGTCGCAGTGCCGCGGTCCATGGGCATGTGTTCGGAGGAACCCAGGATCGCGCTGCAGCCCACGCCGGCATTGGCCGCATCGTCTGGCACCATCGCGTCCACCGGCGCACGGTTGCCCGGGCGCTTCTGGGTCTTGGTCACGCCGCCGAGCCAAGCGGTCTTGCTGCAGAATTTATTGCTGCCGAGCATGCGCGTGTAGTTGAACTGGCCGTAGGCAAACCCGGCGTCGTAGTCCAGCTGGTATTCGAGGCCACGGAAACGCGTGGTTTCCAGGTTGTTCACATACGCCGCACTGCCGATATTGACGTTGCCATAACCAGGCGGCTGCACGCCCAGGGCCATATAGGAAAAGTCATCGACCCGGGTGTTGAAGTAGGACACCTTCATGCCCGCGCGGTCATTGGAGAACAGCAGGTCTTCCTTGAGCACATTGAACCCGACTTCCCACGCGGTGGATCGCTCAGGCTTGAGGTAGGGGTTGGGGAAAATAAATTCCGAACCACCGCCGTGGGGCCGACCGCTGACCATGGTTTCGGTCACCGCCGGCGGGCGCCAGCCCTTGCCGTAGGTGGCAAAGAGTTGCAGCCAATCGACACCGGGCTTGATCGACAGGCCGAAGGTCGGCGAGAAGCGGCCTTCCTCCCGGTCCACGTCGTAATTGACCGGCACACCGATTTGGCGGGTGGTACCGATGATGAACGTGCGGGTGTTCAAGCCGGTTTCGCCCCGCAGCCGATAGCGGTCGTAGCGCAAGCCGGCGTTGAGGTTCAGCCAACCGTCGTAGTCGAAATCCAGGCGCCCGAACACGCTGCCCATCGCGCGGTCGCCTTTGGGCGTGATGCTTTCGGCCGCCGAGGCCGTCACCGCAGAGCCGGCCTCCACCGCCTGGTTGGAGTCTGGCCGGACCTTGTCGTAGAAGAATTCCAGCCCGTAGTTGGCCTTGAACGTGGCCAGCTCAGTCAGGGCAAAGGTCGAGATGTTCTGCGCCTGCAAGCCGTAGGTATTGGTTTGATAGGTCACCTCGTAACCCTTGCTGATACCCCGGGCCAGCGTGGATTGGTCATTGCGGGTGTCGACGTAGTAAAGCTTGGCCTTGAAGTCGATCAGCGGGTCGTCCGGCGCATAGCTGTAGTCCAGCGCGAAGTTCTGCGCCTTGACGTCGCTGCTGCCGAGCTTTTCCCATAACCGGGCCTTTTCGGCGGTCATCATATTGACGTCGTCGTAGTCGACGTCGGTGGCCAGGTAACTCAGTTGCAAACGCTGGTCAGCCGGCAGGTTCAGCCCGAGCTTGAGCAGGCGCGAACGCATCACCGACCCCGAATAGGCGACGGTGGTGTTTTTGATGCGCTCCTCACTGGCCGGAATAAAAGCCGCGCCGGTACGCAGCTCGCCGATACTGCCCTTTGTGCCTGGGTTGTAATCGCCGAGGTGACGCTCACTGGCAGCCACCAGCATGTCCCACACATCGGTGCCCACGGCAAACGCCGAGCTGCCGATGAAATGAGTGCCGTTGCTGCGCCCGCCCAAC
Organism: Pseudomonas sp. MF6755; assembly: GCF_016405635.1. NCBI lineage: Bacteria > Pseudomonadati > Pseudomonadota > Gammaproteobacteria > Pseudomonadales > Pseudomonadaceae > Pseudomonas > Pseudomonas sp. MF6755. The sequence continues at coordinate 198,583 of NZ_JAEKDA010000010.1, read as the reverse complement.
CCCGAGGTGAGGCGAATGCGCCCACCGATTTCCTTGCCATCCTTGAGCAGGTCAGCGGCCTCCACGGTACGAAAGTTGGCCACCCCGCCAATCACTCCCGCACCGCCCAGGGTGGAGGTCGCACCCTTTTCGATCACGACTTCGGACAACAACTCCGGGTCGACATACAGCGTGCCATTGCGCTGCTGGTGACCGCTTTGCTGGTAATTCTGGCGCATGCCGTCTACCGACATGTTGACCCGGCCATAGTCCTGGATACCGCGGATATTCACTGACAGGCCTGGGTCTTGCTGGCTGACGGCGGAGTAGACGCCCGGCGCCTCTTCAAGCATCTCGGCGGCATGCCGCGGCGGGTTGCGATCCAACTGTTCGCGCCCGACCACGCTGACCGAGCGCGGGGTTGAATACACCCAGTCCTGCGGGTGCAGGCCAGTGACCGTGGTGGTCGCCAAGGCCAGGGCACCGGCCTGTTGCTCAACCCGGGTCAAGGTGACCTGGCGCTCGCCGGTGAAACGATATTCAACCGGAGCAGCACCGAGCAGGCGGCCAAGCCCTTCCTGCACGTCGAAGCTGCCCTTGAGCGCAGCGCTGCTCAAACCTTGCAGGCGCTGGCTGTCGAACAACACTTGCAGGCCGGCCTGGTCGGCGAAAGCCAGCACCGCACTGCCGAGGGATTGCGCAGGGATATCAAACATCAACACAGCGGGCTGGGCCGCACCGGCGAGAGGCTGCACCGCATAAACCGGTGCGGCGGCGGCGAACAACCCCAGGTGAATGGCCAGGGCCAACCGGCTACCGGTAATACGCCCCTTGGTGAGTGCTGACATTTCTGATTATCCCTGCGCTAAGCGTTTTTTGTTTATGCGAATGCTTCTCACCTAGCAAGACGTGCGAGGTGCGGGAAGTCAGTAAGACTTTTTAGAAGTTTTTAACGCAGGGAGAAGAAACGGTAGGAGCCAGCCTGTTCACTCTTACCGATACAAGGGAAAGATCAGTAGATCAGGCTGAGGCCAGCCAGGTCCAAGCGTTGCACTTGAAGCTCATGGGCCAGGGTGCCGAGGGCGGTGTCGAGCATGTCCAGACGGAATACGCCGCTGACTTCACGCTCACCCAGGTCCGGGTTGGTCAACACCACCCGCCCGGGGCGGTAACGGTTGAGTTGCTCGATAACCTTGGCCAGCGGCTGCCGATCGAAAATCAGCACGCCTCGCCGCCAACTGGTGGCGCGGTCAATATCAAACTGATCAAGGCTGACCACACCGTCCTGAGGGCTGTAGCGCGCAGCCTGGCCTTGCTCGACGATGCGCTCGGCAGCGCCTTTTGTCGGCGCCCCCTGCACGGAAACCATGACGCTGTGCTGCAACACGCCGACCCAGGCTTGACCGTCGCCCTCGCGCTCGACCACAAACCGCGTGCCCAGCGCTCGGGTCTGGCCCCCGGCGCTGTGCACCACGAAAGGCCGGGTTTCTTCGCCCGCCATCGGCGCCACATCAAACACTGCCGAGCCCTGGAGCACGCTGACTCCGCGCTGCACCCCATCGTAATCCAGGCGGATCGCGCTGGCGGAGTCCAGTTCCACCGTACTGCCATCGGCCAGGTGCACCGTGCGCACTTCACCTTTGCGCGTGACGTAGTCGGCCTGCATGCGCAGCAAGGCGTCCGGCCCGCGCACCCAGCCGACGCCCGCTACCACCAGCACCAGCGCCACAGCGGCTGCACGTTGCCACGGCCGGCGGCGGTGGGAGCGGCGCACGGGTATGGCCGCCGTAGACGGGCGCTGTCGGTGTACAGAGTCGTCCTTGTGCACTTCGCCCAACGCCGCCCAGGTCTGCTCGGCAAAGCGCAAGGCCGCTTCGTGACGGCTGTCACGGGCGATCCATTGGCGCAACTCGGCCTGCTCCTGTTCACTCAAGGCACCGGCGTGCAGGCGCACCGCCCACTCGGCAGCCTCCTCGGTAATGCTGTGCTGTTGCGGACCTTGGCTATTCACGTGTGAATCTCGAATTTTCGTTATATAGACGCTGTGACGTCTGGCCTGGCATTTTTCGGTAATTCATTCGTCGGATGGCGCCACCTCGCCTTCCTGCAAGCGCTGCATCACATACGCCAGGGCCTTGGCCAGATGCTTTTGCACGGAGCTGTCGGAGATCTCCAGGTGCCGGGCGACTTGGGCGTGGGTCATGCCGTCGATACGGTTCAAGCGGAAAATCTGCTGGGTGCGCTCAGGCAACTCCGCCAGTGCCTGCTTCAATGCCTGTCGCTGTTGCTGCGCCATTGCCTGAGCCTCCAACCCGGCCACTTCATCTTCAATCTCGGCCAACGCTTCGTGGGGCACGGTGTCCGTCTTGCGCCGTGCTTCCTGGCGAATATGGTCGATCAGCAGATTGCTCGCCGTTCGATAGAGATAGCCCTGGGAGTTGTCGATACGCTCACCGGCCGGTTTTTCGGCCAGGCGCAGGAAGCTCTCCTGCACCAGGTCTGCGGCTAATTGCGGGTCCCGTACCTTGCGGGCCAGATACCCGCGCAGAGTATCGGCGTGCTTGAGAAACAGGCCCTTGAGATCCACGTCCGACAAACCGACTCCCTGGAATGTTAAGGAAACAGGCGGGCATCTTAAGCGTTGTCGAGAATGATTTTCAATTGATATCTAATCTGATTGGATTGATGAGTGCCGTTGATTAACGGTTCGATAATCGAACGGATCCGCTGCGATCAATTGACCAAATTAACCATCCAGTACATTTTATCTCCACAACCAATAAGAACTGTGGAGATGCCTCTATGCCGCCCATCGTGCTGGTGCTCAACGGCCCCAACCTCAACCTGCTCGGCACCCGCGAGCCCGCCACTTATGGCCACGAAACCCTGGCCGACATCGCTGCCCTGTGTGGCCGTAGCGCAGAAAAGCTCGGGCTGAAAATCGAGTTTCGCCAGACCAACCACGAGGGCGAACTGCTCGACTGGATCCACGGTGCCCGCGCCCGCTGCGCCGGTATCGTGATCAACCCGGCAGCCTGGACCCACACCTCGGTCGCGATTCGCGATGCGCTGGTCGCCAGTGAAGTACCGGTGATCGAAGTGCACTTATCCAACGTGCATGCCCGTGAAGCGTTTCGTCATCACTCCTTTGTGTCACCCATCGCCAAGGCAGTACTCGCCGGGTTTGGCAGCCATGGCTACCACCTGGCCCTGGAACATTTCAGCCACACGCTCAAAGGGAACGCTTGATGAAACCGCGTATTCTCGCCGGCCTGATCGGCGCCGGTATTCAGGCCTCCCGCACCCCCGCCCTGCATGAACAGGAAGGTGACGCCCAGGGCTTGCGCTACCTGTATCGCCTGATCGACCTTGAGCCGCTGCACCTGGACCTCAACGCCTTGCCCGACCTGCTGCGCGCCGCGGAGCAGATGCACTTCACCGGATTGAACATTACCTACCCGTGCAAGCAGGCAATCCTGCCGTTGCTGGATGAGTTGTCGGCCGAAGCCCGAGGCATTGGCGCGGTCAACACCGTGGTGTTCAAGGACGGCAAGCGCATCGGCCATAACACTGACTGCCTGGGGTTCGCCGAAGGTTTCCGGCGTAACTTGCATGATGTGCCGCGCCAACGCGTAGTGCAGATGGGTGCCGGTGGCGCGGGCGCGGCGGTGGCCCATGCGCTGTTGGCTGAAGGCGTGGAGCAACTGAGTATTTTCGATGTCGACGGCGCCCGTGCCCTTGAGCTTGTGGATAACCTCGCCCAGCGGTTTGCCGCCGGCCGTGCCCAAGTCGGTACTCACTTGGAAAACGCCATGGCGCAAGCCGATGGTTTGGTGAACACCACGCCGATGGGCATGGCCAAGCTGCCGGGCACACCGGTACCAGCAGAATTATTGAGGGCTGAACTGTGGGTTGCGGAGATCGTGTATTTCCCGCTGGAAACCGAGCTGCTGCGTAATGCCCGCGCCCTGGGTTGCCGCACTCTGGATGGCGGCAATATGGCGGTTTTTCAGGCGGTGAAGGCGTTTGAGTTGTTCAGCGGCCAAGTGGCGGATGCAGGGCGAATGCTGACGCACTTCCAGAGCATGAATACCTGACTGCCGAACCAGAGGTCAAATGTGGGAGGGGGCTTGCCCCCTCCCACATTGATTGCATTCAGCCTTAAATCAGATGTTCTCAGGCTTGCAGGTAACGCAACACCGACTCGCAAATCATCTCCCGGTGCCGCTGCTTGATCGCCTCATCCGACAGTTCGATCTGGAAAATCTCGCTGAAGGTATGGCGGTTGGACACCCGGTAAAAGCTGAACGAGTTGATCAGCAAATGCACGTCCAGCGGCTCCAGCCCTGCGCGGAAAAGCCCCATTTCAGCGCCTCGACGCAGGGTTTCCCCAAGCCCCTCGAGGATTTTGCTATTCATCGCCTTGATCGTATGCGTGCGCTTTACGTACTCGGCGTTGTGGATATTTTCGATGCTGACGATGCGCACGAAATCCACATTCTGGTCGTGGTGATCGAAAGTGAATTCCACCAGCCGGCGAATCGCCTCACGCGGCTCCAGGGCAGTGAGGTTCATGCGGGTTTCGGTGTTGCGGATATCGCCGTAGAGCTTCTCCAGCACCTCGACGTACAGCTGCTCCTTGCTGCCGAAGTAGTAATAGATCATGCGCTTGGAGGTGTGGATGCGCTCGGCGATGGCGTCCACGCGGGCGCCGGACAGGCCCTGCTGAACAAACTCGACAATGGCTTCCTGGAGAATATTCTCGCGGGTCTTTTCCGGATTGTTCTTACGACTCTTGCGCGGTGCGTCTGGCACCGCGGGGAGATCGGGACTCGAGGTCATGGTGCGCTCACGGCCATTGTTGTGCAGGCGCCGATTATGGGCCGCGGCGCTCGCCGAAGGAAGCACCCGGCCCGCGGTTATAAACGCGCCTGGCGCACCGCACCGCTGCGCGACTTGGCCATCGCCGCCAGACGCACCGCCACGTTGGCCGCGCCGTAGCCGGCATAGCCGTTCTTGCGCTGGATGATCTCGAAGAAAAACCGCCCTTCGAACGGCTCGGTGTACACATGAAACAACTCACCGCCCTGAGCGTCGCGGTCGTACAGCACGTTGTAGTACGCCAACTCGCTGAGGAACTCATCGTCAAAATCGAAGCGCGCCGCCAAATCGTCGTAATAGTTGAGCGGGATATCCAGCAGCGGCACCCCGGCTTCTTTTGCCCGGCGCACCTCGGCGAAAATATCTGCGCAATCGAAGGCAATGTGGTGCACGCCTGAACCACGATAGCTCGAGAGTGCATGGGAAATCGCAGTGTTGCGGTTTTCGGAAATATTCAGCGGCAGGCGAATCGAGCTGCAACGGCTGCGCAACGCACGGCTTTTTACCAGGCCGTAAGGGTCGGGCAGCACCACCTCGTCATCGGCTTCGAAATCCAGCAGGCTCTTGTAGAACAGCACCCAACTGTCGAGGCTGTCGGCCGGCAAGGCCATGGCCATATGGTCGATGCGCAGCAAGCCGCCGCTGGCAGCCGTGGCCGGTTGCAGGTTGAAATCGGTGTCGTACAGCCCGCCTTCGCTGGGGGCCACCAGGTAAATCAGGCTGCCATCCGGCGCACGCACCGCAGCCAGTTCCAGCTCGTTGGGCCCGACCAGGCCGCGATACGGCTGGCCCTTGTAGGCCATTGCCCGCTGCAGGGCCTTGGCGCTGTCCTTGACCCGGATTGCGGTGGCACACAACGACGGCCCGTGAGCCTCGAAAAAGTTGTGGGCAAAGGAATAAGGCTCACAGTTGAGGATCAGGTTGATATCGCCCTGGCGCAACAGGCTCACGCTCTTGGAGCGATGCTGCCCAGCCTTGACGAAACCCAAACGCTCCAGCCAATGGGTCAGCTTGGCGCCAAGGCTTTCATCCACGGCAAACTCAAGAAATTCGATACCGTCGTATTCGCTGGCCGGCGGGGTTTCAAACAGAATATCTAGCGGCGCTGCAGGTTGTTCTGCGGCCAGGCGCTGGCGGGTTTTCTCTTCCAGGTACAACAAGGAGCGCAAGCCATCCGCCGCATTCGCCCGGGTCGGCGCGGCGCGGAAACCATCATTGAAAATCTCCAGGGACAATGGCCCGGTATAACCACTCTGGATGATCGGCGCGAGAAAGCCCGCCAGGTCGAACTCGCCCTGGCCGGGGAAGCAGCGGAAATGCCGGCTCCACTCCAGTACATCCATGGCCAGGATCGGCGCATCGGCCATTTGCACAAAGAAGATCTTGTCGCCGGGGATCTGCGCGATGCCGCTCGGGTCGCCCTTGAGCGACAGGGTGTGGAAGCTGTCGAGCAATACGCCCAGGCTTGGGTGGTCGACCTGGCGCACCAGGTTCCACACCTGTTGCCAGGTGTTCACATGTTTGCCCCAGGCCAATGCTTCATAGCCGATGCGCACGCCACGCTTGCCAGCGTGTTCGGCCAGCAGGCTCAGGTCATCGAGCAAAATACTCTCATCACCGACACAATCGGCCGAGGCATTACTGCACACCAGCACCAGGTCGGTGCCCAGTTCCTGCATCAGGTCAAACTTGCGCTCGGCGCGCTCCAGGTTGCGTGCCAGGCGGTCGCGGCGACAACCTTCAAAGTCGCGAAACGGCTGGAACAGGGTGATGGCGATGCCCAGGTCAGCGCACATCTGCCTAACTTCCCGGGGGCTGCCATCGTAATACAACAAGTCGTTCTCGAAGATTTCCACCCCGTCAAACCCGGCGGCGGCAATAGCTTCGAGCTTTTCCGGCAAGGTGCCGCTCAACGAAACAGTGGCAATGGAACGTTGCATGGGTGACTCCCGGCGATTGTTGTTTGTGGCAAATTATTCGCCCCCAGCCTACACGCAGCAATTAAAATGTACGAACCGGTTAGTTTTCGGTGCGATTATCGAACACTATGCCCGTTTGGCGAATTGACGACTTTTTAACCACTGCGCACCATCGATCACGCAATTCGCTCCAGTAAAAAGACCCAGAACACACCATAAAAATTTCAAAAAACGGGTACGACCTCATGCCTCTGCAAAATTCCACCCTGGCCACGCGCCCGGGCAACCCGCACGCCGGCATCGGCGACAAGATCCGCGGCGCCCTGGCCGTGGGTAAAACGCGCTGGGGCATGCTGGCCCTGGTGTTCTTCGCCACCACGCTGAACTACATCGACCGTGCCGCCCTGGGTGTGATGCAGCCGATCCTCGCCAAGGAAATGAGTTGGACGGCGATGGACTACGCCAACATCAACTTCTGGTTCCAGGTCGGCTATGCCATCGGCTTCGTGCTGCAGGGCCGCTTGATCGACCGGGTCGGCGTCAAGCGTGTGTTCTTCTGCGCCGTGCTGTTGTGGAGCCTGGCAACCGGCGCCCACGGCCTGGCCACCTCGGCGGCGGGTTTTATGGTCTGCCGGTTTATCCTCGGGCTGACCGAAGCCGCCAACTACCCGGCGTGCGTCAAGACCACCCGCCTGTGGTTCCCCGCCGGCGAGCGTGCGGTTGCCACCGGTATCTTCAACGCTGGCACCAACGTCGGCGCGATGATGACGCCGATGCTGCTGCCCTTGATCCTGCACGTGTGGGGCTGGCAGGCAGCGTTTCTGTGCATGTCGGCACTCGGCGGCATCTGGCTGCTGTTCTGGGGGCTGAAGTACTACAACCCGGAAGACCACCCGACCGTCAAACAATCCGAATTGGACTACGTGCAGCAGGAAGTCGAGCCGGAACAACCCCGCGTGCCATTCAGCCGTATCCTGCGCATGCGTGGCACCTGGGCCTTCGCCCTCGCCTACTCGCTGACCGCACCGGTGTTCTGGTTCTACCTGTACTGGCTGCCGCCGTTTTTGAACCAGCAATACAACCTGGGCATCAACGTGACGCAGATGGGCATACCGCTGATCATCATCTACCTGACCGCCGACTTCGGCAGCGTGGGCGGCGGGATCCTGTCGTCGTTCCTGATCGGCCGGGGGATGAACCCGATCAAGGCGCGGCTGCTGTCGATGCTGCTGTTTGCCTGCTGCATCGTCGGCGTGATCATGGCGGCCGGCTCCAGCCAGCTGTGGGTCGCGGTGTTCGCCATCTCCCTGGCCATCGGCGCGCACCAGGCCTGGACCGCCAATATCTGGAGCCTGGTAATGGACTACACGCCCAAGCACATGATGAGCACGGTGTTCGGCTTCGGCGGGATGTGCGCGGCCATCGGCGGCATGTTCATGACCCAGATCGTCGGCCACATTCTCACGGTGACCAACAACAACTACACCGTGTTGTTCACCCTGATCCCGGCGATGTACTTCATCGCACTGGTGTGGATGTACTTCATGGCACCGCGCAAGATTCCTACCGTCGACGTTTGATCTACCTGCGCCGCTGCTGCCAGGCAGCCGCCAACCCGCTCATGCAAATCACCCCGATACCGACCATCGTGGTCGTATCGGGGGTATGACTGAACACGAGCCAGCCCAACAACCCCGCAAACACGATCTGGCAATAGCCGAACGGCGCCAGCAAGGCCGGTGCCGCAAAGCGGAACGCCTGGGTGAGCATCAGGTGCGCGGTCATCCCGCAGGTACCCAGCGCCAACATCATCACCCCATGCCACAGCGTCGGGATCTGCCAGAAGAACGGCACCAGCGCACTCATCACCAAGGTGTTGCACAGGCCGGCAAAGAAGTTGCTGGTGGTCGGCGTGTCGTATTGGCTGAGGATGCGCGTGAGCAGTTGGTAGAAGCAGAAGAACATCGCCGAACACAGTGGCAGCAGCACCGCTGGGGTGAACAACTCACCGCCTGGGTGGATGATCACCAGCACACCGATAAACCCACAGATCACCGCCAGCCATTGGCCGCGTGTCACGTGCTCACCGAGCAGCGGCACCGAGAGCGCGGTCACCAGGATCGGCGCGAGAAAGTTGACCGCCGTGGCTTCGGCCAGCGGGATGTAATGCAACGCCGCGGTGAAAAACAGGCTGGTGCCCAACAGGCACAAGGCACGCACCACCTGCATCCCCGGCCGCTTGCTGCGCAGCACACGCAAGCCCGATTGCGGCAGGAAGATCCCGGCCATCAGCAACGTGTGCACCAGGTAGCGCGCCCACACCACCATTACGATGGGGTAGAACCCTGCCAGGTATTTGGACAAGGCGTCGTGGCTGGAGAACAGGAACGTCGCCACCACAATCAGCAGAATACCTTTGAAGGGATGGTTGACACCTGAGAGGGGGGTACTGACAGTCATTGAATTCTCTTGCTGGCGAGCTGAACGCGGTGGTACTCAACCCGGTAATCTAGCAGCCGGGCTTGCGTCTGCTCCAAGAGCATAACCAAACACCGGGCGAACAGCGCACTAAATCACGGGAATTGAGTCCAACCCTGCACGTTTGCCCCCGCGTTGCACACTTTTTAATCAAGGCCTTGCCGCAATGAAAAAAATCCTCTTTGTTCTGACTGCTGTCGCCCTGCTGACCGCCTGCGATAAAGCCAAGGAAGCCCCCAAGCCCGCGCCACCTTCCGTACAGGCCACCCTCGTGCCGCAAACGCCACCCACCGATCAATGGGTCGGTAAGTGGATCGGCGTAGAAGGCTTGAACCTGACCATCGCCAAGGACGACAGCATTGGTCGCGGCCACTACCTGCTCACCATGCAATACGGCCTCGACGCCGACGACTCCGGCACCTTCAAGGGTGAAGCCGCCGAAGACGGCATCGCCTTCAACCGCCCCGACGGCCCACAACTGCTGCGCGCCGGTGACGGTGCCGCCACCGGCCTGAAATGGCTGGCGGATAAAAAAGACTGCCTGATCGTCACCACTGGCGAAGGCTATTGCCGTTAATACCGACCATAATCAATCACGGTTAGCACACAGAGGATTGTTCCCATGCTATGGAAAAAAGGCCGACGCAGCGACAACGTGGTGGACGCCCGCGATGACAGTGGCGGCGGCGGTGGAGGCATGCGCTTTGGAGGCGGCAAGGGCCTGAGCCTGACGGCGATCGTGCTGATCGTGGGCATTGGCTGGTTGACCGGCCAGGACCCGATGCAGATCCTTGGCCAGTTGAGCGGCCAAATGGAACAGGCACCGTCGGTCAGCACCCAGCCGCGCCAGGCGCCTCCGGCCAATGACCAGCAGGCCGACTTCGTGCGCGCCGTGCTGGGCGACACCGAAGACACCTGGGGCCAGGTTTTCCAGGAAAACGGCCTGGCCTACAAGAACCCGAAGCTGATCCTGTTCCGTGGCCGGGTGAACTCCGCCTGTGGTGGCGCCACCTCGGCCAGCGGCCCGTTCTACTGCCCGGCCGACCAGCAGGTGTACCTGGACCTGGATTTCTTCCGGGAAATGTCCCAACGCTTCCAGGCATCCGGCGAATTCGCCCAGGCCTATGTGATCGCCCACGAAGTCGGGCACCACGTGCAAACGCTGCTGGGCATCTCGTCCAAGATCCAGGCTGCGCGTCAGCAGGGTCGGCAGATGCAAGGCGATGGCGGCCTGCTGGTACGCCAGGAACTGCAAGCCGACTGCTTTGCCGGAGTGTGGGCCAACCGCGCACAGAAACGCCTGAACTGGCTGGAACCCGGCGACATCGAGGCGGCACTGAACGCGGCCAACGCCATTGGCGATGACCGCTTGCAGCAGCAGGGCCAAGGGCGCGTAGTGCCAGACTCGTTTACCCACGGTACCTCGGCCCAACGGGTGCGCTGGTTCAAGACCGGCTTCGCCCAGGGCCAGATCTCTCAATGCGACACCTTTACCGCGAAGAGTCTCTGAATGAATAGACGATTGGGGTTAGTGCTGGGGTTGGTAGCCAGCTGTTGCACCACCACTTGGGCCGACGAGAAAACGCACGGCGTCAAGGTGGTCAGCCCCGATCGCTTTCACCTGGAGGCCGGCGACCTCAGCCTCGGCTTGAGCCAGGACTGGCGTCAGCCGTTACCCAAGGTCACCCGCGCGCTTATCATCGTGCACGGGCGCCTGCGCAATGCGCAGACCTACCTGCACAGTGGCGAAGACGCCGCCGAACACGCCGGGGTTGCTGCCAACACGCTGGTGATCGCGCCGCAGTTTCTCAATCAGGCGGATGTGAAGGGCAATCACTTGGGCAATCAGGTGCTGCGTTGGAAGGGCAACGACTGGATGGCCGGTGAACCCTCCACCGGCCCAGGCCAGATCAGCTCCTACGGCGCCCTCGACCAGATCATCAAGCACCTGGGCAACCGCACGCTGTTCCCGGCGCTGAAAGAAATCGTGGTCGCCGGCCATTCCGGCGGCGGCCAAGTGGTGCAGCGCTTTGCCCTCACCGGCCACGACCACCCGTTGCTGCAAACCGAAGGCATCCGCCTGCGGTATGTGGTCGCCAACCCCTCCTCCTACGCCTACTTCAGCCCGCAGCGGCCGGTGCCGTTCGATACGGCCAGTTGCCCAGGTTTCAATGACTGGAAATACGGCATGCAAAACCTGCCGGATTACGTGGGTGACCGAGGCGCCCAGCAACTGGAACACGCCTACGTTTCACGCGACATCACCTACCTGTTGGGCCAGCAAGACACCGACCCCAACCACCCGGCATTGGATAAAGGCTGCGAGGCCGAGGCGCAGGGTGCGTACCGGCTGATCCGTGGGCATCACTACTTTGACTACCTCAAGCTGCGCCATCCGCAGTTGAGTCACAAGCTGGTGGAAGTGCCGGGGGTGGGGCATGACGGGGATAAGATGTTTACTTCGCCAGAGGGAGAAAAGGTGCTGTTTGCCCAGTAGCACCTGAAGGAACCCGATCAAAATGTGGGAGGGAGCAAGCCCCCTCCCACATTTGAGTGCATTACCTTGGCTAGATCATTTGACGCAGTACCGAGCAATCCTTGGCATGCCAATCCGCCAACTCCGGCCACGGATTCTCTGGCAAGTTCACCAACACAGTCCTGGCCCCCGCCGCCCGGCCACAGTCCAGGTCAAAACGATAATCCCCGACCATCACCATCTCGCTCGGCGCCACACCCCACGCCGCCGCCAGTTTCAACAACCCACCCGGGTCAGGCTTATGCGGCGCATCATCACGCCCCAGTACATCCTCGATGGCAAAGCAGTCCGCCAGGCCAATCGCCTCTAACGTCACGTGCGCCAGCTCGCGCGCATTGCGGGTCAGAATGCCCAGGCGATAACCGCGCCCGGCCAGCTCACGCACCAGTTCTACCGCGCCTTCAGCCGCGACCGAACCCAGTGCCAACTCGCGCTCATGCTCCAGCAACCAGGCATGCTTGGCCGCAGCAACCGGCGCCGGCAAGGCTGCCAGGTGCGTGAGGATGTCGTCCTCAGGCGGAATGTCCAATGCCACGCGAATGGCGCCAAAATCATGCACCGCCACCGTGAGGGTGCCGTCCATGTCGAACACCCAATGCTTAACGTCCGACAGACTCATGCCCAGTCCTTGCGATGGCGAATCAAACCTTCCTGGGTCACCGACGCCACCAGTTGCCCGGCGCGGTTGTACACGCTGCCCCGGGAGAAACCCCGGGAGTTGCCGGCCCATGGGCTGTCCATGGCATACAGCAACCAGTCATCGGCGCGCAGGTCAGCGTGGAACCACAGCGCGTGGTCAAGGCTGGCGACCTGCATGTCTTTCTGCCACACGGTCTTGCCATGGGGCAGCAACGAAGTCGTCAGCAGGCCGAAGTCCGAGGCGTAGGCCAGCAGGTACTTATGCAGCGCTGGCGAGTCCGCCAAGGCGCCGTCGGCACGAAACCACACGTACTTGACCGGATCGGACGGCTGCGGGTTGAACGGGTCTTTCTCGGTGACCGGGCGCACCTCGATAGGCTTGGGGCACAGCAGCTTGTCGCGCATGTGCTCGGGGATCAGGTGTGCACGTTGCTTGGTCAGCTCCAGCTCCGACGGCAGGTTTTCCGGGCCGACCACCACCGGCATGGTGGTCTGGTGATCGAAGCCTTGTTCGTCGTACTGGAACGAGGTGGTGCACGTGAAGATCGGATGGCCCTTCTGGATCGCCGTCACCCGCCGAGTGCTGAAGCTGCCACCGTCGCGCACGCGGTCTACCGAATACACCACCGGCAAAGCGGCGTCGCCAGGGCGCAGGAAATAACCGTGCAGGGAATGCACATGCCGCGCCTCTTCTACGGTCTGGCTGGCTGCCGACAGCGACTGTCCTAGTACCTGGCCACCAAACAGCTGGCGAAAGCCCAGGTCCTGGCTGCGGCCGCGAAAGAGGTTTTCCTCGATCGGTTCCAGGGTCAGCAAGTCCACCAGATCTTCCAATACTTGGCTCATAGAGCAACTCCTACAATCAATAGGGCATTCCGGGCTGCTTATCCGTGCAGCGTGTCCAACCATTGGGCGCGGGTGATGCGGTACAAAACATGATGGCGCAGCGGGTCATCGGCTGCGACCTTGGGGTGTTCAAAATCTGCCTGCGGATCGTAATGCATGCCGATGGCCTGCATGACTTTTTGTGAGGGCAGATTGGTCTCGGTGGTGAAGGCGAGAATTTCATCCAGTTGCAAGCGATCAAAGCCACAGCGTAGCGCGGTCCAGGCCGCCTCGCTGGCATAGCCCAGGCCCCAATGCTCGCGGGCCAGGCGCCAGCCGATTTCCACCGCCGGGGTAAAGCCGGCTTCGAAGCTGACATTCTGCAACCCGGTCAGGCCGATAAATTCGCCAGTGTCCTTGCGCTGCAAGGCCCAAAAACCAAAACCGTATTCAGCGAAATGCCCGCGAATCCGGCCGATCAGCGCGGCGCTTTCCAAGTGGCTCAATTTAGCCGGGAAATAACGCATCACCTGCGAGTCGGCGCACATGCGCGCAAACTCCGTGAGGTCGCTGTCGCGCCATTGGCGCAGCACCAGCCGTGCACTTTCCAATTCCAGTATCGGCTCCATGGGTCCCCCCTGCCTTGCCATGTGCGTGAGTGTACAGCGCTGTTAAGATCCTTCGCAGGTTCCCGTCAGAAAATCCCATGCCCTTGCCATTGATCTACCACGAAGACTACAGCCCCGAGTTCCCGGCGGACCACCGGTTCCCCATGGACAAGTTTCGCTTGCTGCGAGATCACCTGGTGGACAGTGGCCTGACCGAGGACAGCCAATTGCTGCGCCCGCAGCTGTGCCCCGCAGACATTCTGGCCCTGGCCCATGAACCTGGGTATATCGAACGCTACATGAGCGGCCAATTGTCCCGCGAAGACCAACGCCGCCTCGGCCTGCCCTGGAGCGAAGCCCTGGCCCGCCGCACCGTGCGAGCAGTAGGCGGGTCGATACTGGCCGCCGAACAAGCCCTCGAGCATGGCCTGGCCTGCCATTTGGCCGGCGGCACCCATCACGCCCATTACGACTACCCGGCGGGCTTTTGCATCTTTAATGACTTGGCGGTGATCAGCCACTACCTGCTGGCCAGCGGCCGAGTCAATCGCGTGCTGATCTTCGACTGCGACGTGCACCAGGGCGACGGCACCGCACGCATCCTCCACGACACGCCGGACGCCATCACCGTGTCGCTGCACTGTGAAAAGAACTTCCCCGCACGCAAGGCCCAGAGCGACTGGGACATCCCGCTGCCCATGGGCATGGGCGATGCCGATTACCTCAAGGTGGTGGACGACGCGCTCAACTACCTGTTGCCGCTCTACCAGCCCGACCTGGTGCTGTACGACGCCGGCGTGGATGTGCACAAAGATGACGCCCTCGGTTACCTCAAGCTGACCGATGAAGGCGTCGCCGCCCGCGATGAAAGCGTGATGCGCCACTGCCTGGGCCGCGACATTGCGGTGATGGGCGTGATCGGCGGCGGCTACAGCAAAGACCGCCCGGCGCTTGCCCGCCGCCACGGCATCTTGCACCACAGCGCACAACGGGTATGGACGTCATCAGGTTGTCATTGAACGGTGGGCGTTACCCACAATGCCTGTGGAACGGCCTGTGGATAACTTGAGCGTAAGCCCCTACACGCTAGCAACCGTATGGCCTGTAGGAAACTGTACGTTTTTTGATCAGGCAGCCGCGCCTTCGTCGGGTAGAATGCTCGGCCTATTCAAGCGACCGTAGCCCTGCCATGCCTCAGACCCCTTCTCAACACGTCACCATTATCGGCGGCGGCCCCGCCGGGCTGATGGCCGCCGAAGTCTTGAGCCAGGCAGGCGTGGGTGTGGACCTGTACGACGGCATGCCCTCGGTGGGCCGCAAGTTCCTGCTCGCCGGTGTCGGCGGCATGAATATCACCCATTCCGAAGCCTACCCTGCGTTTCTATCACGCTACGCCGAACGTGCACCGCACATGGCGCCGTTGTTACGCTCGTTTGGGGCCCAGGCGCTTTGCGAGTGGATTCATGGCTTGGGCATTCAAACGTTTATCGGCACCTCAGGGCGGGTGTTTCCGACGGATATGAAAGCCGCTCCCCTGCTGCGCGCCTGGCTTAAACGCCTGCGTGATCAAGGCGTGGTTATCCACACGCGTCATCGTTGGCTGGGCTGGAATGCCGAGGGCGGCTTACTTATCCACAGCCCGGACGGCGATAAAGTTGTCCACAGCGATGCCGTGCTGCTAGCCCTGGGCGGCGGCAGTTGGTCGCGCCTGGGTTCCGACGGAGCCTGGCTCAAAGTGCTGGAAGACAAAGGCGTGCCCTACGCGCGGTTGCAGCCGAGCAACTGTGGTTTCGAGGTGTCGGCCTGGAGCGAGTTGATGGTCAGCAAATTCGCTGGCGCGCCGTTGAAAAACGTCGCCATTGGCCTGGCGGATGATCCGCCTCGGCTGGGTGAATGTGTGATCACCGCCACCGGTATCGAAGGCAGTTTGATCTACGCACTGTCGGCGCCGATTCGTGAAGCGATCAACCGTGACGGGGCGGCCACGGTGCATATCGACCTGCTGCCGAGCAAGCCGCTGGACAACGTGCAGGCAGCATTGGCCAAGCCCCGTGGCTCGCGGTCGATGAGCAAGCATTTGCACAGTCAGTTGGGGTTGGACGGGGTCAAATCAGCGCTGTTGCGCGAGCTGGCGCCGGCTGAACACTTCCAAGACCCGGTGAAGTTGGCTGTGGATATCAAGGCCCTGCCCCTGACACTGGTGAAGACCCGACCACTGGATGAGGCGATCAGTACCGCCGGCGGCGTGCCCTTTGAAGCATTGGATGAACGACTGATGCTCAAGCAAGTACCCGGTGTGTTTTGTGCGGGGGAAATGCTCGATTGGGAAGCGCCGACCGGCGGGTACTTACTGACAGGATGTTTTGCCAGCGGTCGGGCGGCTGGGCGTGGTGTCCTGGAATGGTTGAAACACCCACGGTAGGCCCCGCGGCTACCGTAGCCCAGCCTGAACGGCAGGCTACAGGCAGCCTTAAAACTCAAGTAGCCTGGGTATGCGGGTACTTCTGCTCAAACCCTTCCAGTTCCCTTCGCAAGAACTCGTCACCTTCTGGCAGGGCTACCGACAGGGCGTCTATATACGTGCGGTGCGCCGTTTCAAGCGCTACGGGTTGGTCTTTCAAGCTCTCCTGCTCGGCCTTGAAGCCACGACTAAGGGCTAGTCCTTTCTCTTGGCTTTTGTATTCAACGCCTTTGATAACCTGATCCAGGGGCAAGGTTTCGTGAGGTTTCACGCTGACATGATGCCGATGCAACGAAGCCAATTCTTTATACCGCTTGATTTGCTGCGCATAAGCCTCTGGTTGGTTTTTTTTAATATCTGTCAGCTCTTTCTCCAGCTCGCTGATACGCGCCTCATGACTCCTCTCTGACGCGGCGGCAGTGTCTCTATGCGTTTGCGCTGCGCGGCTCAGGTACTCGCAGAATGTTTCCTCTCCCCGCTTGAAGGATAGCGTCGCAAAAGAAGCTGCAAATTCCATATCAATTACCTCCACTCAAAGGCTGCTGGTTAGCGGTCAGTTTCCTGACGCCTACCTGAGTGGCGATCGAACGGTTTGAGTTCAGTTGTTCCACGCGAAAAAATTTACAAGAAGATTCCATCCACAGTGAACGGGATTGCCCCGTCCACTTTGTTCATCAACCCTTTATCAGATTGGCTTAAAACCCTTACTTCTTCTTACGCGGCCCGGTATTGAACACCGGCACCTTGCGCACCGGCTTGATCGAAGGCTCCGCCGGCGCTACTTCACCACTGTCCACCCACTTGCCCAGGTTGCGCTTGCCGCCACCACCGGAGGTTTTAGGCTTCTTCGGTTTTTTCGGCTTCTTGACGACCTGCCCGCTGGCATCGGTGTCAGGCACACGATGTTCCGGCTCGAAGTCTGGCTCCATCTTGCGGGTCAAGGTCTGGCGGGTCAGCATCTCGATGGCCGAGAGCATGTTCACCTCGTCGGCACACACCAGCGAAATCGCCTCACCGGTGTTGCCTGCGCGACCGGTACGGCCGATACGGTGGATGTAGTCCTCAGCCACGATCGGCAGGTCGAAATTGACTACCAGCGGCAGGTCTTCGATATCCAGGCCACGGGCCGCCACATCGGTGGCGACCAGGATCTGCACATCGCTGGCCTTGAAGCGGTCCAGTGCGCGTTGACGCGTCGCCTGGGGTTTGTCGCCATGGATGCCGTCGGCGTTGATGCCCAGGCCCTGCAACTTATCCACCAGTGCGTCCACACCGTTGCGGGTCTTGGCGAACACCAGCACCTGCTTCCAGCGGCCTTTGCGCATCAGGTTCACAAACAGCTCCGGTTTGCGCTTCTTGTCCACCGGCACTACCCACTGCTTGACGGTGTTGGCGGCGACGTTGCGCGGGCTGACTTCGATGCTCAGCGGATCGTTGAGCATCTGCCCGGCGAGCAGGCGGATGTCATCGGAGAAGGTCGCAGAAAACAGCAAGGTCTGACGCTTTTTCGGCAGCATGCGATAAATGTTGGCAAGCTCTTCGGAGAAGCCCAGGTCGAGCATCCGGTCGGCTTCGTCGAGCACCAGGGTTTGCAGCTGGTTGAGTTTCAGCGCGTTCTGGCGGAACAGGTCGATCAGGCGGCCAGGGGTGGCGACCAATATGTCGACGCCCTTGCGCAGCTTCATCATCTGCGGGTTGATGCTCACACCGCCATACACCGCGTAAGTGGTCAGCGGCAGGTGCTGGGCGTACTCGGCGACACTGGCGTGAACCTGCTCGGCCAGCTCGCGGGTTGGGCACAGGATCAGCGCACGCGCCGAGTTGGCGGCGACTTTCGGCCCTTCCAGGGTCAGCAGTTGCAGCAGTGGCAGGGCGAAACCAGCGGTCTTGCCGGTGCCGGTCTGGGCCGCAGCCATCAGGTCACGACCGGCCAGCACCGCCGGAATGGCTTGCGCCTGCACCGGCGTCGGGGTCTGGTAGCCAAGCGTCTCAAGGGCGCGCAGCAAGGGTTCGATCAGGCCAAGGGTGGCGAAAGTCATGTGTTTACCGTAGGAAAAATTCAGCGCAAGTCGCAATTGCGCCGCAGTTTACCTTATTTCCGGTTTTGGCTTACGCCACTGTGGCAGGCTGATCAACAGCACGGCGCTGATGATCACCAGCATCGCCAAGGCTTCTTCCAGGCCAATGGTCTCACCGACGAACACAATCCCCAGCAACACCGCCACTGCCGGGTTTACATAGGCGTAGCTGGTCGCCGCGGCCGGGCGTACATGCTTGAGCAGGTACATATAGGCGTTGAAGGCAATTATCGAGCCGAACACCGTCAGGTAAGCCAGGGCCAGCCAGCCTTCCAACGGCGGCATGGCCTGCAGGTGCTCGCCGGACAGCGCGCTGACGATCAACAACGCCACACCGGCCACGAGCATTTCCGCGGCACTGGCCATGGCGCCCTGGGGCAGCGGCAAATGCCGGCTCCACACCGAGCCGAAGGCCCAGGAGGCCGCTGCAACCAATAGCAAAACCGCACCCAGTGGGCTCGATTGCAAAGTATTGCCCATATTGAGCATGGCAATGCCGATGATCCCCAGGATCACCCCGGCCCATTCCAGCCGCGTATTACGTGCGCCCCAGAAAAAGCCACACAACAGGGTGAAC
Source organism: Pseudomonas sp. MF6755 (assembly GCF_016405635.1). Classification (NCBI taxonomy): domain Bacteria; kingdom Pseudomonadati; phylum Pseudomonadota; class Gammaproteobacteria; order Pseudomonadales; family Pseudomonadaceae; genus Pseudomonas; species Pseudomonas sp. MF6755. Next base: position 179,602 of record NZ_JAEKDA010000010.1, on the reverse strand, counting down.
AACGGCACGGTCGCCACGGCCAGCGCCGCTACGCCGGACGACACGCCCATATGCTCCGCCACGCTGACGCCGCCATTGCCCACGGTCAGCAACAAAATGCCGATCATCCCGGCCGCCTTCCATTGCGGCCACGTCGGCGCCGGCACCCCGCGCCACCTGAGGAAGGCATACATCAACACCCCCGCGGTGCAAAATCGAATCCCCGCCAGCAACAGCGGTGGCCAATACTCCACGCCGATGCGAATCACCAGGTAAGTGGAACCCCAGATCACATACAACGCAAAAAAGGCGGCGATCAACGGTAAGGGAAAGCGACGTGGGCCAGGCATTGGGCGGCTCTATGGCAGGAGATGGGAGCCTTATTCTAGAAAGGCAGGTGCATAAACATAAGTTACAAAACCTGTTTAAACCGCCCATACACTTTTCAAATCACGGTTATGAAGGCTATAACCCGTGCTTTCGAAAGCCACGCGCAACCGGAGCCTTACCATGGACAAATACGACCGCATGCTCCTCAGCGCCCTGCTCGAAGACGGCCGCGCGTCCTACGCGCAATTGGCCCGCACGGTAAACCTCTCCGCGCCCGCCGTGGCCGAACGCGTGGCCAAACTGGAGGCCAGCGGTGTGATCACCGGGTACCAGGCCAAAGTGGATTTATCCAAAGTCGGTTTGCCGATCCAGTGCGTGATTGAACTGCGGCTGACCAATCACGGCAGCCAGAAGGTTTACGATGCCCTGGCGCAAATTCCCGAACTGACCGAATGCCACCGGGTCACGGGCGACCCTTGCGTGATCATGCAAGCGGCAGTGGGCACCATGCCGCAGCTGGAAGACCTGATTAATCGGGTGGCGAAGTTCGGGTTCAGCAAAACCTCGATTATTTTGTCCAGCGCCATAGAGCGGCGGGTGCCGTTGGGGCAGTTGGAGGGGAATGGCAAACATGGCGGTTAAACAGCTGCAATTTCAGCAGGTCATCAGTCTCAGCCACCCGATCAACCCGCGTATCCCGCTGTGGCCGGGCGATCCACCCGTGGAATTCGAAGAGGTTGCGTCGTTAGAGCAAGACGGCTATTTCCTGCGTCGCTTCAGTATGGGCGAACACAGCGCGACCCATATGAATGCGCCGAACAGCTTTTATGCCAATGGAATGGGGATTGATGGTTACCCGGCAGAAGCGCTGGTGCGGCCTGCGGTGGTGATCGATGTGCGCGGTAAAACCCTGGGCAACCCGGATTACGAAATCAGCCCGCAGGACATTCACGTCTGGGAATACCAGCACGGCCTTATCGAATCGGGTTCGGTGGTGTTGGTGTATACCGGCTGGCAACACTTCTGGAACGATCCGGCGGCATTTTTCGGGCAAGACGCACAAGGCTCCCACTTTCCCGGCATTGGCGAGGCGGCCATCAGCTTTTTGCTGGAGCATCGCCAAGTTGCCGGGGTGGGTATTGATACCCACGGCGTGGACTTTGGGCAAAGCAGCACTTTTGCGATCAATCACGCAGTGCTGGCTGAAAACGGGATTGTGCTGGAGTGCCTGACCCACCTCGACCGCCTGCCGGCCACCGGCGCAACCCTGGTCATCGGCGTGTTGGCGCTCGAGGGTGGCTCGGGGTCACCCGCTGCCGTGATGGCATTTATTCCCTGACATCACTACCGCCCACACCGACGCCATCGACTACTACCTCAAAGCATCCGCCCCGGATGCGCCCACCTTTATCCTAAATGACAACCTGAGCTTCGAAGATGCCCTGGCCCATGCGGCGGATTTGTTGCATTGCGCGGTGGGCAGTGCGCACTCGTCGGGGGCGACCATAGATGTGCAGCAGCGGGCGGTGATGCATTTGGTGGAGATGGCGAAAGTGTGCGCAGCCTCGATAAGCACCGTTTGACTAAATGTGGGAGGGGGCTTGCTCCCGATTGCAGTGTGTCAGTCAGCTTGGCTGTATCTGACCCACCGCTATCGGGAGCAAGCCCCCTCCCACATTTGGCGTTTCATTGGTCTTGAAAATGCACTCCGGGTCAGAACCCGCGATGCTTTTTCAGATGCTCATTGATTTTGGCCGCTGGCACTTTCTGCAAGGTGCACAGCAGCTCATGGGACAGTTCGCGCAAGCCATGGGTACGTCGCAGTTCCTGGGCCAGGTGCGCGGTCAGGTTGGCGGCCATTTCCGCATCGGCCATGGCCCGGTGAGCCTGGCCGGTATGGGGCAGTTGGGCGTAGGTGTTGAGGGTGCCAAGCTTGTGGTTGGGCGCGGTCGGCATCAGGCGCCGGGCCAGTAGCAGGGAGCAGGCGAACTTTTGCAGGCGGGTGCGGCGGATCAGGCCGAGCTCAAAGTCCCAGAACTTCTGGTCGAACGCAGCGTTGTGCGCCATCAGCGGTGTGGTGCCGACGAATTCGTTGACTTCATTCATCACCCGCTCGGCCGGTGGCGCGCTGCGCAGCATGGCGTTGCTGATGCCGGTGAGTTGCTCGATAAAGCCCGGCACTCTGACGCCCGCATTCATCAGGCTCTGGTAGCGGTCCACGATCTGGCCACGTTCGAGGATGACCACCGCGATTTCAGTGGCCCGGCAGTGGCTGCTCGGGGTGATGCCGGTGGTTTCAAAGTCGATGACCGCTATACGTTCCAAACCTGTTCCTACTCCGTCTGACAATTTATTGAGCCGCAGCGCTTATTTGAGCAGCAGCGCGCCTTCGATCGGCACGTAGCGGCTGGCGGCGCGGATCAATGAGTTGGCCGTCAGCCCCGGTACGCCGTACGCCACGGCTTCGACGCCATGCTTGTGGATGATGCGGTCGAGCAGCATGTCGAAATCGCCGTCACCGGAAGCCAGTACGATTTCGTCGACGTGGTCGGCGGCGTCCATGATGTCGATGGTGATGCCCACGTCCCAGTCACCCTTGGCCGAGCCGTCGCTGCGCTGGATATACGGCTTGAGTTTTACCGTAAAGCCCAGGTTGCGCAGGATCTGCTGGAATTGCTGCTGCTTGCTGTCGCCGCGGTCAATGGCATACGCGTACGCCTCGACGATCTGCCCGCGGGCGCTGATGTCAGCCCACAGGGCGGCGTAGTTGAAGTGGCAGCCATAGGCTTGGCGCACGGTGTAATAGAGGTTTTGTACATCGGCGAACACTGCAATTTTCTTCACCGCACTTCCTCATGGCTGCCGCTTGGACCCCGGACGCGAAGGTCCGCAAAGGCGCCAGTATGCCAGCCATGGGGAGGTTTCCGCGAAAAATCAGCCCGGGGCGACGAAGCGCCCCGGTTGTGTGTGGGTCAGACGAAGGAGTCGTCGTCGCCGAAGGAGGAGGAATCGTCGTTGTCGGCGAAGCTGTCGGAGTTGTCGCTGCCCCAGTTGTCATTGCCGGCAAACGTCTGGTCATTGTTGCCCCAGTCGCCGTTGTCACTGGCAGGCGCCGGCTCTTCGCGGATGATTTCTTCCACGACTTGCGGCTGTTGCGAGTTGTGGTTGAACAGGCTGCTGATGCCTTCTGCCAGCATCACACCACCGGCCACGCCAGCGGCGGTTTTCAGCGCGCCACCGAGGAAGCCGCTACCCATGGGCGCTGCGGGTGGTTGCTGGTAGTTCTGTTGTGGCGCCGCGTAGTTCTGCTGCTGCGGCGCAGGCTGGCCGAACGAAGGCCGCGCCGGTTCACGCCAGCCGCCACCAGACGACGCCGGAGCGCTCTGCTGCGGTTGCGGGTCACGGGAACCACCGCCGAAGATGCTCGACAGAAAGCCACCGCTGCTCGGCGCCGATTGCGCTGTTTGAGCGCGGGCCTGTTGCAACTCATCCTGCAATTGCTGGATCTGCTGCGCCTGCTGCTTGTTCTGCGCGTCGAGACTCTTGATCGCGTGTTCTTGCACCAGGATCGACTGGGTCATGTAGTACCCAGCGGCCGGTTGGCGAGTCATGTGCTCCTTGATCCGCGCTTCGGCCTGGGCGTCGCGTGGGGCTGAGTCCGTTTCGGCTTGCTGCAACCGTGTAAACAGTCCATCGATCAGGGTTTGCTCTTCGCTGTTCATGGCGACCTCGTTAGATTGCCGATAAAAAATTCTGGTCCCGCCTGTGATCAAGTCGGGGGCTTTCCAGTTATGGGGATGTTACGAGGTGTTTCAATGGTCTTTACTCAAGGTTTACGTTTGCGCCGCTTGGACCCTGATCGGTTAAAGTGTTGCCCTCTGCTCCCAGGCCTGTGATGAACCTGATGAATCCGTTAGACGTTTTGCGCGACTCCTTCCGTTTTACCCAGCACAACCTGGGCGCCATCGTCCAGCTGTGCCTGCCATTGGTAATCCTCGAAGCCCTGCTGCAACAGGTACTGGACCACACGCTGGGCCCGGATGCGTTCCCCGGCTACAGCGTGATCGTGGGTTTATTGGTGTACCCGCTGTACACCGGCGCCCTGATCCTGTTTCTCGACGCCCGCACCCGCGGCGAGTCGCCCCGTATCAAGGATGTGTGGGCGATGGCCTTGAGCCTGTGGCCCCGCTTTGCCCTGCTGACGGCCATGAGCACGTTGCTGATATTGCTGGGCCTGTCGCTGTATTTCCTGCCGGGCTTGTGGCTGATGGTGGTGTTGGCGTTTGCCGAATACCTGCTGGTGCTGCGCGGCATGCCGGCCTTGGAGGCGATGAAGGAAAGTTTTCGCCTGACCCGCGGGCACTTCTGGCGAATCCTGGTGTGCCTGCTGTGCGTGATGACGCCGCTGTGGCTGCTCAAGGGCGCCAGCGTGGCGGCCTATCCTGAGCCTGCGCCGTTGCTGGGGCTGCTGATGGACAGCGCCCACAGCTTCCTGCAACTGTTCACCAGCGTGGTGCTGTTCCGTTTATTCATGCTGATCGGTGGCGACGCCGACGTGCGGTGATATGCTCCGTGCCTCTTCTGACACGCAAATAAGCCGAGCCGATGACCCGTTTATTGCGCATCACCCTGTTGAGCCTGTTGATCATCGCCGGCCTGCTGGCGGCGCTGATCTACAGCCTGACCTGGCGCCCTGCCGACAAAGAGACCTTGCCCGTCAGCTGCGGGGCACCTCGCGCCCCGACCTTGTTGCCGGGGCAGGCGCTCAAGGTGATGACCTGGAATGTGCAATACCTGGCCGGCAAGAACTACGTATTCTGGTACGACACCACCGACGGCAGCGGCCCGGACGACCGTCCCACAGTGGAAGACATGGCCGCCAGCCTGGATGAAGTGGCCCGGGTGATCCGCGACGAACAACCCGACATTCTGCTGTTGCAGGAGCTCGACGAAGGCGCCAAGCCGTCCCACTACCAGGACCAGCTTGCCCTGTTGCAGGAACGCCTGGTCGACCTCTACCCGTGCAGCACCCAGGCGTTCGACTGGAAAGCCGACTTTATCCCCAACCTGCATATCTTCGGCAGCGTCGGCCGCAAGCTCGCCACCCTCAGCCGCTACCAGATCGAACACGCCGAACGCCTGCAACTGCCGGCCCCCGAAGCCAACTTCATCAGCCGGCAATTCCAACCCAAGCCGGCGTTGCTACTGACGTACCTGCCCTTGAGCGATGGCGGCCAACTGGCGGTGCTCAATACCCGTTTGGATGGCGGCGCGCCCGGCCGCTCGGCGGCGCAACAACAGGTGCAGGCCACGGTGAAGCTGTTGGATAAGTTCGAAGGCCGTGGCACGCCCTGGTTGATCGGCGGGGATTTCAACTTGCTGCCACTGGGGCAATTCCTGCGCCTGGACGCGGGCAAGCGCGGGCAGTACTCGCCGGACAGTGAGTTGCATCTGCTGTGGGATAAGTACCCTATGATCCCGAGAAACAGCGAATCCAGTGGGATCGATCGTGAGAAATGGCTGACGCATTTTCCCAACGACCCTAGCCTTGATGGCCCGGATCGCACCCTGGATTACCTGTTCTACAGCCCGCGCATCAAGCGGGTGGAGGCCAAGGTGAGGCAGGAAGACACCTTGCGTATCTCCAACCATTTACCGGTGATCGCCCGGTTCCTGCTGCCGGCTGCGCAATAACCAGTACCACGAAACCCATGTGGGAGGGGGCTTGCTCCCGATAGCGGCCGGCCAGCTACAGATAAGTTGACTGGCCCACTGCTATCGGGAGCAAGCCCCCTCCCACATTTGAACGGTATCGTGGCTATTTACGCGGTTTGATCCTGGCCGTCGCTTCGGCCACCAACGGATCATCCGGCCAGTAATGCTTCGGATACCGCCCCTTGAGATCCTTCTTCACCTCGGCATAGGTACTGCGCCAGAAGTTCGCCAAGTCTTGCGTCACCTGCACCGGCCGCCGCGCCGGGGATAGCAGGTGCAACTTCACCGCCAGGCGCCCACCGGCAATGCGCGGGGTGTCCGCCAGCCCGAACAGCTCCTGCAAGCGCACCGCGAGGATCGGCGGCTGTTCGCTGTAGTCCAGGCGCACCGACGAGCCCGACGGCACTTTCACATGCTGGGGCGCGAGTTCATCCAGGCGCTGGGGCAGTGGCCAGGGCAGCAGGTTGTGCAGGAAGCTGGAAATATCCAGGTTGGCGAAATGGCTCAGGCGCGAGACTTTGCCCAGGTACGGCATCAGCCAGTGTTCCAGGCTGGCGAGCAGGGCTTTGTCGCTGATATCGGGCCACTCGCTGGTTTTGCCGGCATCCAGTTGGCGCAGCAGCATCACACGGGCCTGCCATTGGCGCAGTTCCGGGGTCCAGGGCAGCAGCTCCAGGCCTTTGCGGCGCACCAGGTTGACCAGCGCCTGGCTGCGGGCGGATTCGTCGAGGCCGGTCAAGGGTTCACGACTGAGCACCAGCTCACCGACCTTGCGCTGGCGTTCGGCACGCAATACGCCTTCGCGTTCATCCCAATCGAGTTGGTCGACGTTGCGCACTTGCTCGGCAAGCACCGTGTCGAACAGCGCCGGATCAAAATCCGCCGCCAGGTAGATGCGCTCTTCGCGCTGGCCCTGGCGGCTGCCCAGGTCAGCGATCACCAGCCAGGCTTGCTTCATCAGGCTGTCGGCCTCGGCGAACAACGCAGCACGGCCGTTGGCCAGGCGATATTCGGCGCCACCGGGGCGACGTTGCTGGGCGACGCGATCCGGGTACGCCAGCGCCAACAAGGCGCCGAGCCAGCGCGGGTGGTCAGGATTCTCCACCGGCTGGGTCGCTTTGCCACGCAAGTAGCCGCGGTATTGCCGAGCCAGTTGCCTGGCGCGCTGCACGCCACCTTGGCCGCCGCGCGCACGCTCTTCGCCGGACATCAGCGCCAGGCGGCTGTGCAAATCCGCACCACCACCGCGCAAGATATCGCGTTCGCCCAACAGCGCCGCCACGTCACAGGCCATGGCAGCCAGCCCGAAGTCCTGCCCGCGCAACAGCAGATGGGCGATACGCGGGTGGGCCGGCAACTCGGCCATTTTCTGGCCATGGGCGGTGAGGGTTTCTTCGTTCAAGGCGCCGAGGCGTTGCAGCAGCTCCTGGGCCTGGGCATACGCGGCAGTGGGCGGCACATCCAGCCACACCAACTGGCTGGGCGTCACTCCCCAACGTGCCAGCTGCAAGGCCAGGCCGGCCAGGTCGGCGGCGAGGATTTCCGCACTGCCATAGGCGGCCAGGCCGTCATGCTGGTCTTCGGACCACAACCGATAACACACCCCCGGCTCCAACCGCCCTGCCCGACCGGCACGCTGGGTAGCACTGGCGCGGGAGATGCGCTGGGTGTCGAGGCGGGTCATGCCGCTGCCCGGGTCGAAACGCGGCACCCGCGCCAGCCCGGCATCGATGACAACGCGCACGCCGTTGATGGTCAGGCTGGTCTCGGCGATGTTGGTGGCCAGCACCACTTTGCGCTTGCCGGCCGGCGCCGGGTCGATGGCGGCGCGTTGGGCGTTGAGGTCCAGCTCGCCATGCAGCGGGCATAACAACACATCGGGGCGATCCCCCAGGGCGTCGGCCAGTTGCTGGTTGACCCGGCGAATCTCTGCCTGCCCCGGCAAAAACACCAGCACGCTGCCGGTCTCGTCATGCACGGCTTCGAGAATAGTCTGCACCACCCGCGGCTCGATAAATTCCCCGGCCTGGTACGGCCGCCCCCAGCGCATCTGCACCGGGAACATGCGCCCTTCGCTGCGCAGAATCGGCGCGTCGTCCAGCAGGCTGGCGAGGCGCTCGCCTTCGAGGGTGGCGGACATCAGCAGGATTTTCAGCGGCTGCTCGTCGCGAAACAGCTCGCGGCCGTTGAGGCTCAGGGCCAGCGCCAGGTCGGCATCGAGGCTGCGCTCGTGGAATTCGTCGAAGATCAACAGGCCCACGCCCTCCAGCGCGGGGTCGTCTTGCAGGCGACGGGTGAGGATGCCTTCGGTGACCACTTCGATACGCGTGTTGGGGCCGACTTTGCTGTCGAGGCGGATGCGGTAGCCAACGGTCTCACCGACCTTTTCACCCAGCTCGCTGGCCAGTCGCTCTGCGGCAGCACGCGCAGCCAGGCGCCGGGGTTCGAGCATCAGGATGGTTTGCCCGGCGAGCCAGGCTTCATTCAATAAGGCCAAGGGTACACGGGTGGTTTTACCGGCGCCGGGCGGCGCTTCCAGCACAGCTTCATGGCGATGGGCCAAGGCGTCACGCAGGGCGGGTAAAACATCATCGATCGGCAACGAATTCATACTGGCTCCAAAGCAGAGCGGCGAGTATAACGGCGAACTGCATAATCCCATTGGGAACAGAGTCAGATGTGGGAGCGGGCAAGCCCGCTCCCACATTTGGACATCATCGCCTTGTAGACTCGCTTATAGTCACCCTTAAATAGTGTTCAGGAGACTTTTCATGCCTATCGCTTCCCGTGTCATCGGCGGTGTCCTCGCCGTCACCCTGCTGAGCCAACTCACCGCCTGCGGGTCGATTTTCTACCCCGACCGCCGTGGTCAGATCGACGGCAAGATCGACCCGGCCATCGCCGTGCTCGATGCCGTCGGCTTGCTGTTCTACGTGATCCCCGGCCTGATCGCGTTCGGCGTCGACTTCGCCACCGGTGCGATTTACTTCGAACCGGGCAAGACCGCCCAGGTCGCCCCGGAGAAACTTCACGAAGCCATCGGTGCCGACGGCAAGGTCGACAATGCCAAGCTGCAAAGCATCATCCAGAAGGAAACCGGTCGCGCCCTGCCGCTGGATGACCCACGCCTGATCCAGTTCAAGGGCAGCGTGCAACAACTGGCGGCCCTGGGCCTGCAGCCAGCCGCTTAAGGACTGCTCATGACCAGCAGCCCCGAACACGCCAGGCTCCTGCGCCTGGCCACCCGCGCCTCGGTGGGCGTGGCCTGTGTGCTGATTGTCACCAAGGCCATTGCCTGGTGGCTCAGCGGCTCGGTGAGCATGCTCGCCGGGTTGACCGACTCGCTGCTCGATGGCGTGACCTCGCTGTTGAACCTGCTGGCGGTGCACTACGCCCTGCGCCCGGCCGATGACGATCACCGTTATGGGCACGGCAAGGCGGAATCGCTGGCAGGTATGGCGCAAGCGTTGTTTATCGGCGGCAGTGCGGTGCTGATTGCGCTCCAGGCGTTTGAGCGGCTCAAACATCCGGAGCCCGTGGGCGCGCCGTGGCTGAGCATTGGCGTGATTATTTTATCCCTGGCGCTGACCGTGGCCCTGCTGATGTTGCAACACCGCGTGGTGCGGGAGACCGGCTCGAACGCGGTACGCGCTGACTCGCTGCACTACCGCTCGGACTTGCTGCTCAATGGCAGCATCCTGATTGCGCTGGTGCTGGCAGGCTTTGGCTTTCATCAGGTCGATGCCTGGTTTGGCCTGGGCATCGCCGCCTACATTCTGTGGAGCGCGATCCAGATCGCCCGGGAAAGCTTCGCGGTGTTGATGGATGAAGAGTTGCCGCCGGATGTCAGCCAGCACATGCTGGAACTGGCCCGTGGCGTACCTGGGGTGCTGGGCGCCCATGACTTGCGCACACGCATTTCCGGCAGCCACTGGTTTGTGCAGTTGCACTTGGAGTTGCCGGGGGAATTGACCTTGTCGGTGGCCCACGGCATCAGCGACCAGGCCGCCGACGCCATTCACCAGGCTTACCCGCGCGCCGAAGTGCTGGTGCATGCCGACCCGCGGGAAGTGGTCACCGGCAACAAGACCTAGTACTGCACCTGATACCCACGACTGCCCAGGCAGTTGCCCTGGGCCTGGCGGTAGGTTTGCACTACCGCCGGGTCAGGGGCGTAGGTGACCGTGCGCGGGTCAAAGCCACTTTGCTGCACCGCCCAGCGATAACAGTCATAACCGTCCTGCTGCACCTGGGCTTGGGATTGGCCATTGGCAGGATAAGCCACTACGTCATAGCCATTGCCTTGAGGCGCCGGCTGGGGTGATGGCACCTGCGTCGGCGGTTGTACCACTACGTATTGCTGGGTGCTTTGCTCATAGGCGTAGTAGGCGCCAGCAGCGAGGAACAACAGCGAACCACCGACCCACACTTCCCGTGCGTAGTCCGGCAGGTAATGCACGCGGATGCCATACGGCGGCGTCACTACCACGTAGCGGGGGCCTTGAGGGCGATACCAATAGCCGCCGGAGAAAAAGTAGTCCTGGCCACGGTACGGCACGCGGTAATTACGATCGGGGAAGCGATCCACCACATAGCCGGGACGATGCTGCGGACCGGGGCCCCAGCCGTTGCCGTGCCCGTCCGAGCGGCCTGGCCAGCGGTTATCACCGGGACGATCATTATCCGGACGCGAACCGGGGCCACCAGCCTCCCAATGCCGATTGTCATCGTTACGTCGAGGGATATCACGGTAGTAACCCTGGCGCGGCTCCTGGGTCTGACGCACGGTATCGGGTCGGCTCTGGATAGGTAGATTATTGGAGGGTTGCGGTGCCGGTCGTCCTGGCTCATTACTTTGAGGACGACCTTGCCATTGGCCACCCTCGTGCTGACCACCGCGATCACCATGCGGGTTTTGTGGGCGTGGCTGATTGTTTTCAGACCGTTGCCCCTGGCCCGGTGAGTTATCGCGCTCGTCTGCCATTACCTGCGTGCCGACGCTGACCACCAGCAAACCAACACCTGCCATACGCCAGATGCGCTTCATGCTATTCCTCACTGCGGATTAGGGCCTACACATGAGACTGGAAAAGCCTCACCCGGTTCTCGAGCAGGTTATCAGTCGCGGGCACTATTTTCTCAAGGCAAAAGACGCACGCAAAGAAAAGGGGCGACCCGTCGGCCACCCCTTGAGAACTTCGTCCATGCTCAACGCTTTTGACGTTGGCTCACCTCACGCCGTCTTGTGGACAGTGTGCAGCCTGGAGGCCGGCTCAACCCTGCTGGGGCGGCGGCCGCAGCGGGCCTGATTGGGCGCGCTGCTGTGGACTGTTGTCCAGGCGGTGATTCTGTTGGTAATCATAGGCGTGCCGGCCAGGCAGATGATTGCGAAGATTGCGTCAATAAACAGTGCTTGCGCAATTTTTAACCCTTCATGGATAATTCGCCGCAATAGTTACGACAAAGGCCAACCCAATGAGCAAGCTTGACCGATACGACCTGAGTATTCTGGCGGAATTGCAGCGCGACGCGAGGATCTCCAATCAGGAGCTGGCCGAGCGTATCGGCCTGTCGCCTTCGCCCTGCTCACGCCGGGTCAAGCAGTTGGAGGACGACGGCTACATTGCGCGCCAGGTTGCCTTGCTGGATCGCAAGATGCTTGGCCTGAGCCTTACTGCCTATGTGCTGATCGGCATGGACCGACACACCCCGGAGCGCTTTGAGAATTTTGAAGCGGCCATTCGCACCCTGCCGCAAGTGTTGGAGTGCAGCCTGGTGACGGGTATGGATGCGGACTATCAGTTGAAGGTGGTGGTGCCGGATATGGACCACTACCAGAAATTGCTGCTGGGGCATCTGACCCGCATTGAAGGCGTGACCAGCGTGCGCTCCAGCTTTGTGCTGAACCAGGTATTGAACAGCACCGAACTGCCCCTGACCCACCTGCGCACTTAAGACCGGTGAAGGTCAAATGTGGGAGGGGGCAAGCCCCCTCCCACATTTGGATTGTGCTTCGACTCAGGTCAATGTTGCGTCGGTAACGCTGCCGTATACTGCTCGCTTGTCTTGCTGGAAGAGCCCCATGAACAACATCGACCCCGCCCTGTTTGAAGAATGGATGATGACCGGCCTGGTCACTATCCTGATTATTTTCATGGGCTTTATCGTCTGGGACCTGGCGAAGAAATCCAAGGCCGGGCGCTTTGGTTCGTTCATCCTGTTTTTCGTGCTGGGCCTGGGCGTGGCCGCGTTCATCATCAAGAGCGTGGTGATCGGCCTGATCGAGTCCGGCGCCTTATAAACGCGCCGGCACTGCCTTCCATTGGCCTTGATCCAGGCCGTCGATCGACCAGTCACCAATACGCACGCGCACCAGGCGCAGTGTCGGCAGACCCACTGCCGCGGTCATGCGCCGTACCTGGCGGTTACGCCCTTCGCGAATCACCAGTTCCAGCCAGTGGGTCGGCACGCTTTTGCGGAAGCGTACCGGCGGGTTGCGCGGCCATAAGTCGGGCTCATCCAGTTGCCGAGCTTCAGCGGGCAAGGTCATGCCGTCATTGAGCTCCACCCCCTCACGCAGGCGTTGCAGCTGTTCTTCCGTCGGCTTACCTTCTACCTGCACCCAGTAGGTTTTCGCCAGCTTGTGCTTGGGGTCGGCAATGCGCGCCTGTAGCTGGCCATCATTGGTCAGCAGCAGCAGGCCCTCGCTGTCACGGTCCAGGCGCCCCGCCGGGTAGATGCCGGGTATGTCGATAAAGTCCTTGAGGGTCGCGCGCCCGCCTTCGTCGCTGAACTGGGTCAGCACATCGAACGGTTTATTGAACAGGATCAACTTCGGCTCGGCCGGTGGTGCCTTGGCGACACGACGCGCAGCGGAATGTGGAGGTTTCACGCCAGGGCGACGTGAATCAGGACGGGTAGGACGGGACATGGCAAAAGGAACATCTAACGGTCAGGACCGACAATGCTAGTGGCCTGACCGCTAAATGACCATCCCAACCGCTTAGCGGAACGGTGGCTCGTCGAAGCTGCGCAGTTTTCGCGAGTGCAGCGAGTTGAGTTCAGTGCGTAACAGGTCGACCGCCTCGATGCCGATCTTCAAGTGCTGGCTGACCGCACGCTCATAGAACGCGTTGGCCGAACCCGGCAGCTTGATCTCGCTGTGCAACGGTTTGTCGGATACGCATAACAAAGTGCCGTAGGGCACGCGCAGACGGTACCCCTGGGCGGCGATGGTGCCGCTTTCCATGTCCACGGCCACGGCACGGGACAGGTTGATCAACGGACGTTCCTGGGCCCAGCGCAGTTCCCAGTTACGGTCGTCGTAGGTCAGCACGGTGCCGGTGCGCAGGCGCTTTTTAAGCTCTTCGCCTTTCTCGCCTGTGACATTCGCCGCTGCCTGCTGAAGTGCCAACTGCACCTCGGCCAAGGCCGGGATCGGAATGTTCGGCGGTACCACGCGGTCGAGAATCCCGTCACGGCGCATATAGGCGTGAGCCAGCACGTAGTCACCGATGGTCTGGGATTGGCGCAGGCCGCCACAGTGGCCGATCATCAGCCAGCAATGCGGGCGCAGTACGGCCAGGTGGTCGGTGATGTTCTTGGCGTTGGATGGGCCGACGCCGATATTCACCAGGGTCACGCCGTGGCCATCGGTGGCTTGCAGGTGATACGCCGGCATCTGGTAACGGTGCCAGACCACACCTGCGGCAATCGCCGAGGCTTCGCCGTGGTCCATGCTCTTGTCGATCACCACGTTGCCTGGCAATACCATGCGGATAAAACGCGGGTCGCTGCGCAGTTGCTCCAGGCCATGCACGATGAACTGGTCAACATAGCGGTGGTAGTTGGTCAGCAGGATCCACGGCTGCACATGGCGCCAGTCGCTGCCGGTGTAGTGCACCAGGCGGCGCAGGGAAAAGTCCACGCGGGCCGCATCGAACAGCGCCAGGGGCAGCGGGTCGGTGTTTTCCCAATCGTAGAGGCCATCGGCAATGCCATCGGTGGCGGCGGACAGGTCGGTACTGGGGAAGACACGGGCCAGGGTCGCGGCGGTTACGCCGGAGCCAGCCAGTTCGTCGCCCTGCTCCACCACGTAGGGGTATGGGATGTTCTGCTGGCTGACGCCCACTTCCACCGTCACGGTGAAGTCGTGCATCAACGGCACCAGTTGCTCGAGCAGGTACTTACGGAACGCGGCCGGATGAGTCACGGTGACGCTGTAGGTGCCCGGCAGTTGCACCTTGGCATACGCCCGGGTGGTCTGTGGGACTTCACCGTGGCAGTGGTAGGTCAGGCGCAGTTCCGGGTAGCGAAACAGTGCGCGTTGCTCAGCGTCGGGCTCGACGCGGTCCTTGAGGTATTGCTTGAGGGCTTGATTGAGTGCGCCGGTAGCACGCTCATGCAGGGCCGCCAGCCGGTCCACGGCTTCTTCGGCGGTTTGAACGACAACAAAAGCTTCGGTCACGGTAAGCATCCTGTGTTCTGACTTGCAGGCCTTTATCTTGCCTGTATCCCGGCCTCACCGAAACAACAGGATTGGAATGCACCTTAAAATGTGGGAGGGGGCTTGCTCCCGATAGCGGTGTGCCAGTCACTGAATCCTTGGCTGACACACTGCTATCGGGAGCAAGCCCCCTCCCACAGTTGACCGTGTTTATTCAGCGAGATGGCGGGGTTGAGCGCGCGACTATGGCTTCTACATCCACCCCACGCGGCAAAGTGCCATACACCCGACCGGACGATTCACCCAACCGGCTGGCGATAAACCCATCACTGACCGCCGCATTCCCCGCTTCCAGTAACAACTTGGCCTGCAATGCCACGGCGATATCCTCGGTCAGTTGCCGTGCCCGGTACTGAATATCCTGGGTGTCCATAAACGCCGACTTCAATTGTTCGATATGCCGCGCCAACTGCTTGTCGCCGTGCCCATCGCCCAGCTCGACAAACAGCGTCTCCAGCACGCCCGGTTCTTTCGACAGCGCGCGCAGCACGTCCAGGCATTGCACGTTACCGGAACCTTCCCACGTCGAGTTCACCGGCGCCTCACGGTAAAGGCGCGGCAGGATGCTGTCCTCCACATACCCGGCACCGCCCATGCATTCGGCAGCTTCGTTGATCATCGCGGGTGCACGCTTGCAGATCCAATACTTGCCCACCGCCGTGACCAGCCGGGCGAACTTGGCCTCCTGTTCATCGTCAAGATGATCCAGGGCGCGGCCCATACGCAGGCTCAAGGCCAGGGCCGCTTCGCTTTCCAGGGCCAGGTCGGCCAAGACATTTTGCATCAGAGGCTGTTCGTTGAGCACGCGGCCACCGACCAAGCGGTGGGCGCAGTGATGGCTGGCCTGGGTCAGCGCCTGGCGCATCAAGGCGCTGGAGCCGACCATGCAATCGAAACGGGTCATGGCGACCATTTCGATAATGGTCGGTACACCGCGGCCCTCTTCGCCGACCATCCAGGCCAGGGCGCCGCGAAACTCCACTTCGCTGGAGGCGTTGGAGCAGTTGCCGAGTTTGTTCTTCAAACGCTGGATATAGAACTCGTTGCGCGTGTCATCCGGGCGGTGCCGGGGCAGCAGGAAACAGGTCAGGCCCTTGTCGGTCTGGGCCAGGGTCAGGAACCCATCGCACATCGGCGCCGAGCAGAACCACTTGTGGCCCACCAGTTCATAGGCCTGGCCGGGGCCGCCCGCGCCAACGGGATAAGCGCGGGTGGTGTTGGCACGCACGTCGGTGCCGCCCTGCTTCTCGGTCATGGCCATGCCAATGGTGGCGCCGGCCTTGTGGGCGATGCCGACATTGCGTGGGTCATATTGGGTATTGAGGATTTTCGGCAGCCACAGGTCCGCCAGGTCCGGTTGCAAGCGCAGGGCCGGGACGCAGGCGAAGGTCATGGTCAGCGGGCAACCGGTGCCGGCTTCGGCCTGGCTGTGCAGGTAGGTCATCGCCGCACGCGCCACATGGGCACCGGACTGCGAATGAGCCCACGGCAGCGATGGCAAGCCATGCTCGACGGCGGTGCGCATCAGCTCGTGATAGGCCGGGTGAAACTCCACCAGGTCGATGCGATGGCCATAACGATCATGGCTGCTGAACACTGGCTTGTTCTGGTTCGCCAGGAACCCGGCTTCCATCAGTGGCCCACCCGCCAGCGCGCCGTAGGCATCAATACGCGATTCGGCCCAGCCAGCGCCGAAGCGACGCGACCACTCTTGCAGGGGCAGATCGATGCGATACAGGTTGGTGCCGTCCAGGGACGGTGGCTGGTTGGTGACGTCGTGGGTTTCGGCAAACGCGTGCAGGTTCATGACGGGCCTCCTGAAAAAAGGCCGCGTGAAATGATGGCCTGAAACTCAGTTAAGCACCGTCCCCGGCCTTAAAAAAGTGGCATACCCGCCGAATGTTCGGCGCTTTCACCCTCTGCTGAGCACAGCACACGGCGTTCCAGCACTGCCTGCAAAGCGTCGAAACGCACAGGCTTGGCCAGGCGGTCGGTCATGCCGATGCCATGGCAGCGTTCGCGTTCCGGCCCATTGGGTGAGGTGCTCAGGGCGATAACCGGTAACTCACCACACCCAGGCAAAGCGCGAATCTGACAGCACAACGAGAAACCGCCTTCAGGCACATCCAGCAGCACGGCATCGAAGCTATTTCCTTGCAACTGGGCCAGTGCCGCCGGGCCGTTATCCACGGCTTTGACCCGGTAACCGAGTTTGAGCAGCATGCCACGCACGGCCAACTGGCCGACGCTGTTTTCGTCCACCAGCAGCACCGTGCAATCCTGGGGCGCACGTTGCGCCTGAAGCGCCTGCCCGCCAGCCTTGAGCTCCGATGGCACTGGCCTGACGTCTACTTCCAGCTGGAAGCGGCTGCCTTTGCGCGGCTCCGAATGATGGGTCAGGCGCCCGCCCAACAATTCGATCAACTGCCGGCAAATCGCCAGGCCAATGCCCAGGCCTCCGTACTCACGGGTCATCGATCCATCGAGTTGGAAAAAGCGTTGATACAGCGTGGCCTCGTCGAGAAAGGCGAAGCCGATACCGGTGTCGGTGACAATAAAGCTCAGGTGTAATGCGCCCTCCCCTTGGGGCACACCGACCACTCGCATGCGTACTACACCGACGTGGGTAAATTTGAACGCATTGTCCAGCAGGCAATCCAGACACTGGAGCAGTTTTTCGGCATCGCCGATCACTCGGTCCGGCAGCTCATCCGCAACGTCGATGGAAAATTCCAGGCCTTTGCTTTGGGCGCTGGGGGCGAACTGCTGCCGCAAGGTATCAAGCGTGCCACGCAGGCTGAACACTTGGGGCTGGGCCACCAGACGCCCGGCCTGCAGTTCGGTCAGGGTGAGGATACCGTTGACCATGCGCATCATGTCCCGTGCCGAACCGGCGGCGGTTTGCTGATACTGCGCCAGGTCATTGCCCAGAGGCACGGTCTGCATCAGCTCCAAAGAGCCAATCACACCGTTCATCGGCGTCCGCAATTCGTGAGTCAGCGTAGCAAGAAACTCGTCCTTGAGGCGATTACTGCGGGCCAATTGCTGGTTGAGCGCTTCGAGCTTCTGGCTGGCGTCGAAGAGAATCTGCGCCTGCTGCTCGCGCATGCCGTTGATGCGATCAGCCAAGGCAAGTGACAGCAGCGCCACCTCGACGGCCGAGCCAATTTGGCTGGCATACATGGTTAGGAACACGTTCGGCAGGTAACCCAGCACCATCAGGGTATTGACGACGCCTCCGAGCAGGAACGCCGTCCAGGCGAAGATGAAATAGCGCGCCATGCGTTGCCCGCAGTACCAGGCCTTGATCGCGGCGACGAAGATGGTCACGGTGAATACCAGCGCCAGCCCGGTGGCCAGGCGCAGGGCCACCGCGTAGCTGGTCAGCAGCGCCAGCGCCATCACCACCCCACCGCAGGCCGCCAGCGCCAGCAGGACCCGGTCGAGCCAGCGACTGTGCTGCGCGGTATGCAGGAAGCTGCGAGCGAACAGGCTGCCGAACAAGGCTGCAGACCCGATCAGGAACGGCACCGCCGCATTCGCCCACCACGGGTTGGTCGGCCAGAAGTACTCCACCGCGACCCCATTGACCGATAGCTGGTACAAGCCGAACGATGCGATATAGAGGATGTAATACAGGTAGCTGGTGTCGCGCACGCTCAGGTAAATGAACAGGTTGTAGATCAACATGCCCAACAACACACCGTAAATAGCCCCAAGCACATACAGGCGCAGCGGCTGTTCTTCCAGGTACGCAGTGCCCGCCCACAGCGTCAATGGGGCCTGGATCGAACCTTGGCTTTGCAAACGCAGGAACACCGTTTGTTGCTGGTCAGGTACGAAGTTGAGCTTGAACAGGTAGTTGCTCTGGCGCACTTCCCGGCTGGAAAAAGGCAATGCGCTGCCCGTGCGGGCGGTCAGCCGGTAAGTACCGGTGCCGTCGTTCTGGTACAGGTCCAGACGATTGAGCGGCGGGTAAGCCAGTTCAAGGAACCAGGTACGCGGTGCACGGGGATCTTTGGCGGTGTAATGCAGGTTGACCTTGAGCCAGAACACCGAGCGTGAATAGCCGGCATTGAGGGTGGCTTTATCATGGGTTTTGAATTGGGCGGCGTAGGCGGGGGAACTGACATCAGCGATGGTGAGGGCGTCGGTGGGATCTTCGAGCACTTGCATGACCTGGCCCAGCGGCAGGCTTCGCGTGTCCTGGTTGAACTCGACGGCGCTGGCGAGCATCGGCAGCCCGCACAATATAAAGATCAGCAAATAGCGCATAGAGCCCCAGCGTGGCCTGTCCGGTTATGTCAAAAGCCCCCATTCCTTTTGAGAAGACGTACACCGGCGATACAGTAAGTTGTTTGAATGCACTTTAGCATAGCCAGTAAAGGCCATAGGACACTACTGAAATAATTTTTCGAAAGGCTCTAGATCAACGCTTTCAGCGAATTTCCAACAGGCTTCATCCGGCAGAAAAACAGCGTAACCAGGCGCACACTTCAACCATCGCCAGACGGCCACGCAAAAAGCGTTTGGTGGTAAGCTCGCGCACCATGAATATCTACAGCTCTCGCCCCGTTGTCCTCTGTCTCTCCGGCCACGATCCCAGTGGTGGCGCCGGCTTGCAGGCAGATATCGAAGCCCTGCTCGCTCAGGGCTGCCATGCCGCTACGGCCGTCACCGCCCTGACCGTGCAGAACACCGTCAATGTCAGTGATTTCCGCGTGCTTGACCGCGAGTGGGTAATGGCCCAGGCCAATGCCGTGCTCGGCGACTCCGAGGTCGCGGCGGTCAAGCTGGGCATGCTCGGTTCTACCGCGATGGTCGACACCGTGGTCGAACTGCTGCAGGCGCACCCGCACTTGCCGGTGGTCTGTGACCCGGTGCTGCGCGCCGGCGGCGGCGGTAGCCTGGGCAAGGACGAAGTCGGCTACGCGATGCGTGAGCGCTTGCTGCCGCTGTCGTTGATCGCCACGCCCAACCTGCCTGAAGCGCGCATCCTGGCCGAACTGCCTGACGGCACGGCGGACGAATGTGCCGAGAAGCTGCTGCCGTACATCAAGCACCTGCTGATTACGGGTGGCCATGGTGACGAGCACGAAGTGCACAACCGCCTGTACAGCCGCGACGGCACGCGCCGCACCTTTACCTGCCAGCGCTTGCCCGGGAGTTATCACGGTTCGGGCTGCACCTTGGCCAGTGCACTGGCCGGGCGCATCGCACAGGGCGAGGGCTTGGCCAGCGCCGTGCAATCGGCTCTCAACTACACTTGGCGCACCCTGCGTGACGCTGAACAACTCGGCCAGGGCCAGTTTGTGCCGCGCCGGCTGCCGTTGGATTTCTGCTCGTAATACCCTGCTCGTACATCCTGCTCGTAACATCAAGGGACCTGCCCGATGAAACTACGTGGCCTTTACGCCATCACCGACAGCCAACTCCTGGCCGGCAAATTCCTCGCCTACGTCGAGGCGGCGCTGGACGGTGGCGTGACCCTGTTGCAGTACCGTGACAAAAGCAGCGACGAAGCACGCCGCCTGCGTGAAGCGGAGAAACTGCACGAATTATGTTCACGCTATAAGACCCAGTTGATCATCAACGACGACGCTGAACTGGCCGCGCGCCTGGGCGTGGGCGTACACCTGGGCCAGACCGACGGCCCACTGACCCCGGCCCGCTCATTGCTGGGTCGTCATGCGATCATCGGCTCGACCTGCCACGACCAGATCGAACTGGCCGAACAGGCCGCCAAGGAAGGCGCCAGCTATGTTGCCTTCGGCCGCTTCTTCAATTCCACGACCAAACCCGGCGCACCCGCCGCCACCGTTGAAATGCTGGCCCAGGCCCGCACGCGCTTGCAGCTGCCGATCTGCGTGATCGGCGGTATCACCCTGGACAACGCCGAACCGTTGGTAGCCCACGGGGCCGACCTGCTGGCGGTGGTACACGGCCTGTTCGGCGCCGAGACCACCCAGGAAGTCACGCGCCGCGCCCGCGCCTTCAACGACCTTCTTAAATATTCAGTTTAGAGAGCCCGATCATGTCCCGTTCCGAAACCCTGTTTGCCAATGCCCAGAAACACATCCCCGGTGGTGTGAACTCCCCCGTGCGTGCGTTCAAGAGCGTGGGTGGCACGCCGTTGTTCTTCAAGCATGCCGAGGGTGCCTACGTCACCGACGAAGATGACAAGCGCTACGTCGACTACGTCGGCTCCTGGGGCCCGATGATCCTTGGCCACAGCCATCCGGATGTATTGGAGGCTGTGCGCCAGCAACTGCAACACGGCTTGTCCTATGGCGCACCGACCGCCATGGAAACCGAAATGGCCGATCTGGTGTGCAGCATCGTGCCGTCGATGGAAATGGTGCGCATGGTCAGCTCCGGCACCGAGGCCACCATGAGTGCTATCCGCCTGGCCCGTGGTTTCACCGGCCGCGACAGCATCATCAAATTCGAAGGCTGCTACCACGGCCATTCCGACAGCCTGCTGGTGAAAGCCGGTTCCGGCCTGCTGACTCAAGGTGTACCGAGTTCGGCTGGCGTACCGGCGGCCTTCGCCAAACACACCCTGACCCTGCCGTTCAACGACATTGCCGCCGTCGAGCAGATGCTCAGCGAAGTCGGCCAGGACGTGGCGTGCATCATCGTCGAGCCGGTGGCTGGCAACATGAACTGCGTACCGCCGTCCCCGGGCTTCCTCGAAGGCCTGCGCGAGCAGTGCGACAAGCACGGCGTGGTGCTGATTTTTGACGAAGTGATGACCGGTTTCCGCGTTGCCCTCGGTGGCGCCCAGGCTTACTACGGCGTCACGCCGGACCTGAGCACCTTCGGCAAGATCATTGGCGGCGGCATGCCGGTGGGCTGCTTTGGCGGCAAGCGCGAAATCATGCAGCACATCGCGCCGCTGGGCCCGGTGTACCAGGCTGGCACCTTGTCAGGTAACCCGCTGGCAATGGCCGCCGGCCTGACCACCCTGCGCCTGATCAGCCGCCCGGGCTTCCACGCCGAGCTGACCGACTACACCACCCGCCTGCTCGACGGCCTGCAACAACGCGCCGACGCCGCCGGTATCCCGTTTGTCACCACCCAGGCCGGCGGTATGTTCGGCCTGTACTTCAGTGGTGCCGACGATATCGTCACCTTTGATGACGTGATGGGTAGCGATGCCGACCTGTTCAAGCGCTTCTTCCACCTGATGCTGGAAGGCGGCGTGTACCTGGCACCAAGCGCCTTCGAGGCTGGCTTTACTTCGATCGCCCATGGCGATGCTGAGCTGAAACTGACCCTCGATGCCGCCGAACGCGCCTTCGCCGCCCTGAAATAAGTGACGGCTACCTCTGACGCTGCCCCGGGCAGCGTCAGATTTGCTACTTTGCTTACAGAGATTTCCTGCATTTTTCGAGAATTGTCCTGCAAACCGGCAGATAACTTGCCCAAGCAGCAGAAAAACGAGTAAAGACTTTGTAAGCAGAGGCCTGCTTATTTCATAATGCGCGCTTATTGGACTCCCCGAGGGTCCGCGTGCCCCGTCAGAGGTAAGTCGATTCCCATGAAACGCACCGGCCGCACCCTGGTTCTGGGCTGCCTGTTGCTCCTTCAGCCGCTGCTGGCACATGCCCAAGCAGGCGGCAACTCGTTGTTAATCCCAGCGATGGGTCGTTGCACCCTCAATACCCAGCCAGACAGCCAGGCCGAAGCCCTGAGCGCGTGCCAGAAACAGGCCGACGATGGGGATGCGCAGGCGCAATACGAGTTGGGCGAGTACTACCATGACAGCAAGAACCCCGCCCTCGACCTCAACAAAGCGTTGAGCTACTTCGAGAAAGCCTCGTTGCAGGGCCATGCCCAGGCGCAATTCCAGCTGGGCAATATGTTCTTTCGCGGCGAAGGCGTGCCGGCCAATAACGTCCAGGCGTACATCGTGCTGAAAATGGCCGCGGTCAACGGCGCCGAAGACGCACTGGACACCGCCGACGAAGTCGCCGAGCACATGCAACGCGATGAGCTTGAAGTGGCTACCCAGGTGCTGGGGCAAATCTTCCGTAATTACCTGCAGGAATTGCAGAGTGCCGATGGGCGATCGCCGTTCTCACCCTTGCCCTGATTTCAGCTGAACCCTGCGATGGGCACACCTCGGTCTAACGCCCTACTTCTCAGGCATCGGCATCGGAAACGGCATGACATTGCTCGTGCCCCGCGCCTCGCTGATCTTTGGCGTGCCCAGGCGCTCGACTTCATCGATGCGCACAATCGAATGCATGGGCACAAAGCTGCGCACCACGCCTTCAAACTGAGCCTTGAGCTTTTCTTCGCCCGGGTCGACGACCAGCTGGGTGCGCTCCCCAAAGACGAATTCTTCCACTTCCAGGAAGCCCCACAGATCACTTTGATAGATCTGCTTGGCGTACATTTCGAACACCTGGCCCTGGTTGAGGAAAATCACCTTGTAGATTGGAGCTTCACGTTTGGTCATGGTGGGCGGGGAACACATGGGGATATAAAAGAGGGCGCGAACTATAGCATGGCACCCGATGCACAGCGCTAGGAACCGATGGGCATGACCCCTATAATGCGCGGTTCTTTACCACCAGTTGACGATTCCCATGGCCAAGAAGCTTTATATCGAAACCCACGGTTGCCAGATGAACGAGTACGACAGCTCGCGCATGGTCGACCTGCTGGGCGAACACCAGGCCCTGGAAGTCACCGCCCGCGCCGAAGATGCCGACGTGATCCTGCTCAATACCTGCTCGATCCGCGAGCGGGCCCAGGACCGTGTGTATTCCCAGCTGGGCCGCTGGCGTGAATTGAAACTGGCCAACCCGGACATGGTGATCGCCGTCGGCGGTTGCGTGGCCAGCCAGGAAGGCGCCGCGATTCGCGACCGCGCACCGTATGTCGATGTGGTCTTCGGCCCGCAGACCCTGCACCGCCTGCCGGACATGATCGACGCCGCACGCATCACCAAGCTGCCCCAGGTGGACGTGTCGTTCCCCGAAATCGAGAAATTCGACCATTTGCCCGAGCCGCGCATCGACGGGCCAAGCGCCTACGTGTCGGTAATGGAAGGCTGCAGCAAGTACTGCACCTTCTGCGTGGTGCCCTACACCCGTGGTGAAGAGGTCAGCCGCCCGTTTGACGACGTGCTGTCGGAAATCATCCACCTGGCCGAAAACGGCGTGCGTGAGGTGACCCTACTGGGCCAGAACGTCAACGGCTACCGTGGTTTGACCCATGACGGGCGCCTGGCCGACCTGGCAGAGTTGATCCGCGTGGTCGCCGCCGTCGATGGCATCGAGCGCATCCGCTACACCACTTCGCACCCGCTGGAGTTCTCCGACAGCCTGATCCAGGCCCACGCCGAAGTGCCGGAGCTGGTCAAGCACCTGCACTTGCCGGTGCAATCGGGCTCGGACCGCATCCTGTCGGCGATGAAGCGCAACCACACAGCGCTGGAATACAAATCCAAATTGCGCAAATTGCGCGCCGCCGTGCCGGGCATCTGCATCAGTTCGGACTTTATCGTCGGCTTCCCGGGCGAAACCGAAAAAGACTTCCAACAGACCATGAAGCTGATCGAGGACGTCGGTTTCGACTTCTCCTACTCGTTCGTCTACAGCCAGCGCCCGGGCACACCGGCGGCGGACCTGGTGGACGAAACCCCGGAGGAGCTGAAAAAGGAACGCTTGAACGCGCTGCAACACCGCCTCAACCAGCAGGGCTTCGAAATCAGCCGACAGATGGTCGGTTCGATCCAGCGCATCCTGGTCACGGATTACTCGAAGAAAGACCCGGGTGAATTGCAGGGGCGCACCGAGAACAATCGCATCGTCAACTTCCGCTGCAATACTCCAACCCTGATTGGCCAGTTTGCCGATGTACACATCGATGCCGCGCAACCGCACTCGTTGCGTGGGTCGTTGGTCTAGTAACCCATCGGTATTTCTGTCTGATGGAGATCAAAATGTGGGAGCGGGCTTGCTCGCGAATGCAGTGTGTCAGTCGATGCATATACCGACTGATTCACCGCATTCGCGAGCAAGTCGAATCGTCGCACCGCCGCTCCCACATGGGATCCACGCCACACTCAGCCCATTTAAGTGCTTTCGCACACCGGCGCGTGGCGTTATCCTCTCTATCACCTAAACAGCCAAAGGGCGGCTAAAAGCAACCTTGAACGCACCCATAGCAGAACCCCATCGCTTTCTCCTCGAGCCGTTTGAGGCTCGCCGTTTCGCCAACCTGTGCGGACAGTTCGACGAGCACCTGCGCCTGATCGAACAACGCCTGAGCATCGAGATCCGCAACCGCGGCAATCAGTTCGAGCTCATTGGTGAACCCCAACAAACCACGTCTGCAGAAAACCTGCTGCGCCGCCTCTACCGCGAAACCAAGGGTAGTGAGCTGTCGCCGGAAACGGTGCACCTGTACCTGCAGGAATCCGCCGTGCAAGACCTGGCCAATAACCCGGTGGCCGAAGCCAGCGTGGCCCTGCGTACCAAAAAAGGCATGATTCGCCCACGCGGCTTGAATCAGCAGAAGTACGTCAAGGAAATCCTCGGCAACGACATCAACTTCGGCATCGGCCCAGCCGGTACCGGCAAAACCTACCTGGCCGTGGCCTGTGCGGTCGATGCCCTGGAACGCGAGCAAGTGCGGCGCATCCTGCTGGTGCGTCCGGCAGTCGAGGCAGGCGAAAAGCTTGGCTTCCTGCCCGGCGACCTGGCCCAGAAGATCGACCCGTACCTGCGCCCGCTCTACGACGCACTCTACGAGATGCTCGGCTTTGAATACGTGGCCAAGCTGATCGAGCGCCAAGTGATCGAGATCGCCCCGCTGGCCTACATGCGTGGCCGTACCCTGAACAACAGCTTCATCATCCTCGACGAAAGCCAGAACACCACCGTCGAGCAGATGAAGATGTTCCTCACCCGTATCGGTTTCGGCTCCACGGCCGTGATCACCGGTGACGTCACCCAGGTCGACCTGCCCAAGGGCACCAAGTCCGGGCTGGCCCAGGTGATCGAGGTGCTCAAGGACGTGCCGGGCATCAGCTTTACGCACTTCATGCCCAAGGACGTCGTACGCCACCCGCTGGTGCAGCGCATTGTCGAGGCCTATGAGCGTTTCGACCATAAGGACGACGCACCGGCCAAGGACGTTCGCCGCGATGCTTGAGCTAGACCTGCAGCTGGCCACCGACGCGCCCGCCCCCAGCGAAGAACAGTTCCGTCAATGGTGCACCCTGGCCTTGCGCCAGCGCAGCGCTGACTCGGAACTGACCATTCGTCTGGTCGACGAGCCCGAAGGCCGCGACCTGAACCACACCTGGCGCCAGAAGGACTACGCGACCAATGTGCTGTCCTTCCCCGCCGACGTACCGGATGAGCTGCTGGATATCCCGTTGCTGGGCGACCTGGTGATCTGCGTCGAAGTGGTCGAGCGTGAGGCGAAGGAACAAAACAAGGAACTTGAGGCCCATTGGGCCCATCTAGTCATCCACGGCTGCTTGCATCTCTTGGGTTACGACCATATAGACGATGACGAAGCCGAAGAAATGGAAGCACTGGAACGAACGTTGCTTGCAGAACTGGGTCACCGCGACCCATACGCAGACGACGAAAACTGATCAACACTCAACTGTCATATCAAAGGATTTAGAGTAATCGCTATGAGCGAAGACCGATCGAGCAACGGGCAGAAGTCATGGCTGGGTAAACTGACCCAGGCTTTTGCCCACGAGCCGAAAAACCGCCAGGAGCTGCTGGAGCTGCTGCGCGAGGCCCACCAGAACAAGTTGCTGGACAGCGAAGCGCTGGCCATCGTCGAAGGCGCCATCCAGGTGGCTGACCTGCAAGTACGGGACATCATGGTCCCGCGCTCGCAGATGATCAGCATCAAGGCGACCCAGACCCCACGGGAATTCCTCCCGGCCGTGATCGACTCGGCGCACTCGCGCTACCCGGTGATCGGTGAAAGCCATGACGACGTCATGGGTGTCCTGCTGGCCAAGGACCTGCTGCCGCTGATCCTCAAGGAGAACGGTGACAGCTTCAACATCAAGGACCTGCTGCGTCCGGCCACCTTCGTACCTGAATCCAAGCGCCTGAATGTGCTGCTGCGCGAATTCCGCGCCAACCACAATCACATGGCCATTGTGATCGACGAATACGGCGGCGTGGCGGGCCTGGTGACCATCGAGGACGTGCTGGAACAGATCGTCGGCGACATCGAAGACGAGCACGACGTCGAAGAAGACAGCTACATCAAGCCGCTGCCCAGCGGTGATTTCCTGATCAAGGCGCTGACGCCGATCGAGAACTTCAACGAGTTCTTCGACAGCGAGTTCTCCGACGATGAGTTCGACACGGTCGGCGGCCTGGTGATGAGTGCGTTCGGGCATTTGCCCAAGCGTAACGAAACCACCGAGATTGGCGCCTATCGCTTCCGCATCCTGAATGCTGACAGCCGCCGTATTCACTTGATTCGCCTGACACCTATTGCCCGCTAAGGATTGATATGCGCCGTCTGACCCGCCCCGGCTGGCCCGGTAATTTGCTGGCCGTGGTGGCCGGCGCCATCACTACCCTGGCGCTGGCGCCGTTCGATATCTGGCCGTTGGCACTGGTAGCGGTCGGTTTGTTCTATATCGGCCTGCGGGAGCTGACACCGCGCCAGGCCCTGGGCCGTGGCTGGTGTTTCGGCTTCGGCCTGTTTGGTGCCGGTACCAGCTGGATCTACTACAGCATCCACCACTTCGGCGGCGCTTCGGTGCTGCTGGCGGGGTTCCTGATGCTGCTGTTCACCGCCGCCATTGCCTGGTTCTTTGCCCTGCCCGCCTGGTTGTGGGCGCGCTGGCTGCGCCGCAATGAAGCGCCATTGGCAGATGCACTGACCTTCGCGGCGTTGTGGGTCGGCCAGGAAGCGTTTCGTGGCTGGTTCCTCACCGGTTTCCCCTGGTTGTACTCCGGTTACAGTCAACTCGACGGCCCGCTGACCGGCCTCGCGCCGCTGGGCGGGATGTGGCTGATCTCCTTCGCGCTGGCGCTGACCGCTGCGCTGCTGTGCAACCTGCCCCGCCTGCTGGCGGGCAAGCGCAATGCCTTTATTGGCGCTGGCCTGGTGTTGTTGGTCGCGCCCTGGGCCACCGGCCTGGCGCTCAAGCATCACGCCTGGACCTCGCCCTCCGGCGCGCCGCTGAGCGTGGCCGCGATCCAGGGCAACGTCGAGCAAAGCATGAAGTGGGACCCCGAGCAGCTCAATGCGCAACTGGCCCTGTACCGCGACATGAGCCTGAGCTCCAAGCGTGTTGACCTGCTGGTATGGCCGGAAACCGCGGTGCCGGTGCTCAAGGAGTCCGTCGAGGGCTACCTGGGCATGATGGGCAAGTTTGCCGCCGACCGGAACACCGCGCTGATCACCGGGGTGCCGATTCGCCAGGAACTGCACCACCAGAAGCGCTACTTCAACGGCATCACCGTGGTTGGGGAAGGAGACGGCACTTACCTGAAGCAAAAGCTGGTGCCGTTTGGCGAGTACGTGCCACTGCAGGACATGCTTCGCGGGCTGATTGCCTTCTTCGACCTGCCGAT
The DNA here is from genome assembly GCF_016405635.1 of Pseudomonas sp. MF6755. Taxonomy (NCBI): domain Bacteria; kingdom Pseudomonadati; phylum Pseudomonadota; class Gammaproteobacteria; order Pseudomonadales; family Pseudomonadaceae; genus Pseudomonas; species Pseudomonas sp. MF6755. Next base: position 151,486 of record NZ_JAEKDA010000010.1, on the reverse strand, counting down.
GTCGGACTTCGCCCGCGGCCCGTCAGACCAGGCCATGCTCCAGGCCAAGGGCTATCAAATCGCGCCGTTCATTTGTTATGAGGTGGTGTACCCGGAATTCGCCGCCGGCCTGTCGGCCCAGAGCGACCTGCTGCTGACCATCAGCAACGACACCTGGTTCGGCCGCTCCATTGGCCCGTTGCAGCACCTGCAAATGGCGCAGATGCGTGCGTTGGAGGCTGGCCGCTGGATGATCCGCGCCACCAACAATGGCGTGACCGGGTTGATCAACCCGTTTGGGCAGATCACCGCGCAGATACCGCAATTCGAGCGCGGCATTCTCTACGGCGAAGTGGTACCGATGCATAACCTCACACCGTACCTGCAATGGCGTTCGTGGCCGTTGATCATTGTGTGCGTGCTGCTATTTGGCTGGGCGCTGCTGGCCGGCCGGATGTCCAAAACCGTCTAACGGGACAAACACAATACAATGTGTGAGGGGGCTTGCTCCCGATAGCGGAGTGTCAGCATCAAATGTACTGACTGACACACTGCTATCGGGAGCAAGCCCCCTCCCACATTAATCTGCATTTTAATCAGCAGAATCAGCGGTAAAACACCCGATACCCCACCTGCCCTACCGCCTCATTGATCAACTGCCCGCTCTGCCACACCGCCTTGACCTCCGGCATCCAGCCGCCGAGCGGCCGGCCGTGGTCTACGCCCAGAAAGCCCACCGGCCCGGGCACCACAGTGAAACCGGCCTTCTCAAAGCTCCACACCGAGCGCGGCATGTGCCAGGCCTGGGTCACCACTATCACGCGCTTGATGCCTTGAGGCAGCAGAATCTCGGCACTCATCTGGGCGTTCTCCCAGGTGGTGCGGCTACGTTCTTCTTTCCAGCGCACGCTGACGCCGAAATCATCCTGCATCGACACGGCCATCAACTCGGCCTCACTGGGCGGCGTACCGTAATGCAAGCCGCCACTGGTCAGCACCGGCAACCCGGACGCCTTGGCCAGACGCGCCGCATAACGCTCACGCTCCAAGCCAACGCCGGTGGGCTGGTCGCTGCCCCATGCGATATCTCCACGCTCGCGCCCAGAGCCCAGCACCACAATCGCATCGGCCCGCTGGGCTAGCGTGGCCCAGTCTTCACGGGCCAAAGGCGGTTCAGTTTCGAGGGCACGGGCACCCCATTGCACCATTACCGGCAGGCTGATCAACCACATGCCGCCGAGCCCCAAGGCAAAGCACCACCCGGCCAGGCGTGGGCGACTCCGGCGAAACCACCAGGCACACGCCAGCAACAGCAAAAAAATGCCGGGAGGCAACAACAGTTGTTTAATGAAATAGCGAAAAGGCATCGGGCATCTCCAAAGATGCCCGAAGCCTAGATGCAACGGGGTTTAGCGACAATCTTTACCAGCCTGTTTCGAGAAAATTAACGGATAGCACTGTGCTTCACTTGCACCGTACGGACCGGTTTTTCTCCGGGCCGCGGCCGGCCGCCAGATCCTTCAGCCAGATCACCTTGGCCGAACGAGGAGGCTCTTGAGCAGGCGGGGAGGCCTGCCCAGGAGAGGCGCGGTGGTGATTCAATTCCAGGTAGGTCTTGATCAGTTCAAGTTCTGCCTGGCTCAAGCCTCGCAACTCCAGCTCCAAAGGCCGTTCATCACGCAATCGGCCTGCGGTTCTTGCAGCATCCAATGCCCGACCCAGTCGGTCGATCAGTCCCTCATACAACTGCGGTTTCGTTAAAGTTCGCTGCGATTCAACCATCCCCTCACCTCATTGAAGAAATACTTGCTCCCCAATAAACAGCGTAGCCCCCGTTGCTGCACCTGCCCGGCGCCGCGACAGACGGCCCTTGCCGCGCAATCAGGGTTTCCCTCGATAGAGTGGGGTCATGTATGCTACGGCGCTTCCTGTAACTCCACTTCCCGCAGGGTTTGGGCACGGACGCGCCGCTTTTTGGTGTCGAACAACCCGGACAATGCACAGAAGAGGATTAGGCCACCCTTATCCAGTTCAAAAGTAGCCATGCACGAACAATATCAGCCCCGTGAAATAGAAAATGCCGCCCAAACCTTCTGGGACGAGCAAAAGTCCTTTGAAGTCAGTGAACAGCCAGGCAAGGAGACTTTCTACTGCCTATCGATGTTCCCTTACCCCAGCGGCAAGCTACACATGGGGCACGTGCGTAACTACACCATCGGCGACGTGATCTCTCGCTACCAGCGCATGCTCGGCAAAAACGTCCTGCAACCCATGGGTTGGGACGCCTTCGGCATGCCGGCAGAAAACGCCGCGATGAAAAACAACGTGGCGCCCGCCAAGTGGACCTACGAAAACATCGCCTACATGAAGACCCAGCTGCGCAGCCTGGGCCTGGCGGTGGACTGGTCCCGCGAAGTGACCACCTGCAAGCCGGATTACTACCGCTGGGAACAATGGCTGTTCACGCGCCTGTTCGAAAAAGGTGTGATCTACAAAAAAAGCGGCACTGTGAACTGGGACCCGATCGACCAGACCGTATTGGCCAACGAGCAGGTCATCGATGGCCGCGGCTGGCGTTCCGGCGCGCTGATCGAAAAGCGCGAAATCCCGATGTACTACTTCAAGATCACCGCCTACGCGGATGAGCTCTTGTCGAGCCTCGACGACCTGCCGGGCTGGCCTGAACAGGTCAAGACCATGCAGCGCAACTGGATCGGCAAGTCCAAGGGCATGGAAGTGCAGTTCCCGTACAACGTCGATTCCATCGGCGAAGCCGGTGCGCTGAAAGTCTTCACCACCCGTCCGGATACGCTGATGGGTGCCACCTACGTCGCCGTCGCCGCCGAACACCCGCTGGCCACCCTGGCCGCCCGGAACAACCCTGAGCTGCAGGCGTTCATCGCTGAATGCAAAGGCGGCAGCGTGGCTGAAGCCGACGTCGCCACCCAAGAGAAAAAAGGCCTGCCGACGGGCTTGTTCGTCGAACACCCGCTGACCGGCGAGAAGCTGCCGGTGTGGGTCGCCAACTATGTGCTGATGCACTACGGCGACGGCGCCGTCATGGCCGTGCCGGCCCACGACGAACGCGATTTCGAATTCGCCACCCAGTACAACCTGCCGATCAAGTCGGTCGTGCGCACCAGCTCGGGCGACACCAACCCGGCCCCGTGGCAAGACGCCTACGGCGAGCACGGCACCCTGATCAATTCAGGTGAGTTCGATGGCCTGGACTTCGCCGGCGCCTTCGACGCCATCGAAGTCGCACTGATCAAGAAAAACCTCGGTGCCTCACGCACCCAGTTCCGCCTGCGCGACTGGGGCATCAGCCGCCAACGCTACTGGGGCTGCCCAATCCCGATCATCCACTGCGATACCTGCGGTGACGTGCCGGTGCCGGAAGATCAACTGCCCGTCGTCCTGCCGGAAGACGTGGTGCCGGACGGCGCTGGCTCGCCGCTGGCGCGCATGCCCGAGTTCTACGAGTGCAGTTGCCCGAAATGCGGCGCACCGGCCAAGCGTGAAACCGACACCATGGACACCTTCGTCGAGTCCTCGTGGTACTACGCCCGCTACGCCTCCCCGCACTATGAAGGCGGCCTGGTGGAAAAATCCGCGGCTGACCACTGGTTGCCGGTGGACCAGTACATCGGCGGCATCGAACACGCCATTCTCCACCTGTTGTATGCGCGCTTCTTCCACAAGCTGATGCGCGACGAAGGCCTGGTGAGCTCCAATGAGCCGTTCAAGAACCTGCTGACCCAAGGCATGGTGATCGCCGAGACTTACTACCGTCGTGAAGCCAATGGTGCCTACACCTGGTTCAACCCGGCGGACGTCGAGCTCGAACGCGACAGCAAAGCCAAGGTCATCAGCGCCAAACTGAAATCCGACGGCCTGCCGGTGGAAATCGGCGGCACCGAGAAGATGGCCAAGTCCAAGAACAACGGCGTTGACCCGCAGTCGATGATCGACCAGTTCGGCGCCGACACCTGCCGCCTGTTCATGATGTTCGCCTCGCCGCCTGACATGAGCGCCGAATGGTCCGACTCCGGCGTCGAAGGCTCGCACCGCTTCCTCAAGCGCGTCTGGCGCCTGGCCCATGCCCATGTCAGCCAGGGCTTGCCGGGCAAACTGGACGTCGCGGCCTTGAACGACGAGCAGAAAGCCATTCGCCGCAGCACCCACCTGGCCATCCGCCAGGCCAGCCAGGACGTAGGGCAGAACCACAAGTTCAACACCGCCATCGCCCAGGTGATGACCCTGATGAACGTGCTGGAAAAAGCCCCACAGGCTACTGAACAAGATCGCGCGCTGATCCAGGAGGGCCTGGAAACGGTTACCCTGTTGCTCGCGCCGATCACGCCGCATATCAGCCACGAACTGTGGAGCTGCCTGGGCCACAGCGGTGCCGTCATCGATGCCGGCTGGCCGGTGCAGGATGACAGCGCCCTGGTACAGGACACGCTGCAACTGGTTATCCAGGTCAACGGTAAACTGCGCGGCCAGATCGACATGCCGGCCAGCGCCAGTCGCGAAGACGTGGAAGCGGCTGCACGTATCAACGAGAACGTGCTGCGCTTTACCGAAGGCCTGACGATCCGCAAAGTGATCGTGGTGCCCGGCAAACTCGTCAACATCGTCGCCAGCTAAATCGGATCTGGCGCGGGGCTTGGGCCCTGCGCCGAACTAAACCTTTAGGGCCTCGAGAAGGCCCACATGGTTTCAAGGGGAGCAACAAAATGATCAAACGCAATCTGCTGGTTATGGGCCTTGCCGTGCTGTTGAGCGCTTGCGGCTTCCAGCTGCGCGGTACCGGTACCAATGAGTTGTCGCTCAAAGAGCTCGACGTCAGCGCCCGCAACGCCTACGGCGAGACCGTCACCCAGCTGCGCCAGACCCTGGAAAACAGCGGCGTGCATGTCTACAACGGCGCGACCTACAAACTGATCCTGACGGATGAGAAAGAAACCCAGCGCAATATCAGCTACGCCAGTGCCGGCCGTGCGTCCGACATCGAGTTGAACACCGCGCTCAACTTCGAAGTGCAAGGCCGTGACAACCTGCCGCTGATGGGTGACAAGATCCAGGTGCAGAAAGTGGTGAGCCACGATGGCAACAACCTGGTAGGTTCGGACTCCGAGACCATCCAGGTGCGCAAGGAAATGCGTCGTGAGCTGATCCAGCGCATGATGACTCGCCTGCAAATGCTGACCCCGGAAAAGCTGGCCGCCCTGCAGCAAACTGCCGACAACAAGGCCAAGGCTGACGCCGATGCCCTGAAAGCCGCGCAAGAGTATGAAGACAACACGCCGAAACAATCGCCTGTTGAAGTCCCTGTCGAGTAAGCCAGACGGGGCGCCCCTGGCGCCCCGTTCGACCCGCCTATGAAACTCGCCCCCGCCCAACTCGCCAAACACCTGCAAGGTGGCCTCGCGCCTGTCTACATCGTCAGCGGCGATGACCCGTTGCTGTGCCAGGAAGCGGCCGACGCTATCCGCACCGCCGCGCGCCAGCAAGGCTTCGATGAACGCCAGGTCTTCAGCGCCGATGCCAGTTTCGACTGGGGCACGCTGTTGCAGGCCGGTGCCAGCATGTCGTTGTTTGCCGAAAAGCGCCTGCTGGAACTGCGCCTGCCCTCGGGCAAGCCTGGCGACAAAGGTGCGGCGGCGTTGATGGAATATTGCTCGCGCCCTGCCGAAGACACTGTGTTGCTGGTCAGCTTGCCCAAGCTCGACGGCAGCGCGCAGAAAACCAAGTGGGGCAAGGCGCTGGTAGAAGGCCCGCAAACCCAGTTCATCCAGATCTGGCCAGTGGACAGCAACCAGCTGCCGCAGTGGATTCGCCAGCGCCTGTCACAATCGGGGCTGGCGGCGACACAAGATGCGGTAGAGCTGATCGCCGCCCGGGTCGAGGGCAACCTGCTTGCCGCCGCCCAGGAGATCGAAAAGCTCAAGCTGATGGCCGAGGATGGGCAGATCACCGTCGAAACCGTGCAAGGCGCAGTGGCTGATAGCGCTCGCTTTGATGTGTTCGGGCTGGTCGACGCAATCCTCAACGGTGAACCCGCCCACGCCCTGCGCATGCTCGAAGGTCTGCGCGGCGAAGGCGTGGAACCGCCAGTGATTCTCTGGGCCCTGGCCCGGGAGTTGCGAGTGCTGGCGAACATTGCCCTGCAATACAGCCAAGGCACACCGCTGGACAAATGCTTCAGCCAGGCCCGCCCTCCGGTGTGGGACAAGCGCAAACCGCTGATGAGCAAAGCCCTGCAACGGCATTCGGCGCAACGCTGGGCGCAGCTATTGCTGGAAGCGCAGCGCATCGACGCGCAGATCAAGGGCCAGGCCACCGGTTCGCCCTGGATGAGCCTGAGCCGTTTGTCGCTGTTGATGGCTGGTCAGCGCCTGTCATTGCCCGCCGAATAACCCAGCTTTTTAAAAACACCATAAATCCAATGTGGGAGGGGGCTTGCTCCCTCCCACATTTTTACCGCGTACCTTTCCTACACGTCGTCGGGCTTTACAGCCGCTCAACTTCGGCAGATCATTTCCCCGCTCCACCTCCCCCCCAAACGAGAAATTCGACCATGAGCAAAAAGCCATCCAAGCATGGCCCCAACAAGGCCAAATCCATCATCGCCCAGCCATTGTTCCGTAGCCGCCAGGAACGCGCCGGCAAAGGCAAAGGCAGCTACCGCCGCGAAGCCTTCCAGTCTAATAGCTGGGAGGCTTCTTACTTTCTGGCTGCCTGAAGGCAAGCGCCCCTCTGGCATGATAAGGTCTGTACCTGATTTGTAACCTCTGGACCTGTGCATGCCCTCTAGTCTTTCTCGTCATTGGCACCTTCGCCAATTGATCGCTGCCTCCAGCCTCATTCTGCTTGTCGCCTGCGCGGAAAAACCTACCGCCGCGGACGCTCAACCCCTGCCCAAGCTCCAGACCGCACCGGCTGTCGCACCTGCCGTAGTTGCCCCTTTGGCGGTGGACAATCTCGACATCCAGCCGACCCAGACCTTTGCCGAATGGCAGGCTGGCTTTCGTGCGCAGGCCCTGCAAGCCGGGATCCCGGCGGCCGTCTTCGATAATGCCTTTGCCGGCGTCACCCCCGATATGGCGGTGATTCGCGCCGACCGCAGCCAGCCTGAATTTTCCCGCCCGGTGTGGGAATACATCGATGGCGCCCTGTCGCCGCTACGCGTGCGTAATGGCCAGGCTTCGCTGATCAAGTACGCCGATATCCTGCAACGCATCGAGGCGCGTTATGGTGTTGATCGCCAGGCGCTGGTCGCGGTGTGGGGCATGGAAAGCAACTTTGGCCAGTTCCAGGGCAATAATTCAGTGATCCGCTCCCTGGCGACCCTGGCTTATGAGGGCCGTCGTCACGCATTTGCACAGGCGCAGTTGCTGGCGGCGTTGCAGATCATCCAGAATGGCGATATCCAGGTCGAGCAGATGAAAGGCTCCTGGGCCGGCGCGATGGGCCAGACCCAATTCATCCCAACCGTCTACAACGCCTACGCCGTGGACTTCGACGGTGACGGTCGCCGCGATATCTGGAACAGCCCGGGTGACGCCCTCGCCTCCACCGCAAACTACCTGCAAAGCTCCGGCTGGCAGAAAGGCCAGCCGTGGGGTGTTGAAGTGCAGCGGCTGCCCTCGGGCTTCGATTACAGCCTGGCCGATGGCAGTACACGCAAAACCGTCGCTGAATGGCTGCAACTGGGAATCCAGCTGCCGCCCAGCGTGAGCCTGCCCGCCAATGTCGAGCAACTGTCCGCCGCCTTGCTGTTGCCGGCCGGCTACCGTGGCCCGGCGTTCCTGGTGCTGGATAACTTCCGCGCGATTCTCAAGTACAACAACTCGTCGTCCTATGCACTGGCGGTTGGCCTGCTGTCGGAGCGGTTTGGCGGCGGCGGCGTGATTCGGGGCAATTGGCCAAAAGATGAGCTGCCGCTGAGTCGTTCGCAACGTGTCGACCTGCAAACGGCGCTCAGCGCCAAGGGTTACGACGCAGGCAAACCGGACGGGATCATCGGCGCCAATACGCGTAAAGCAATTCGGGCGGCGCAGCAGTCGTTGGGTTGGCCGGCAGATGGATATCCGACGGTGAAGCTGTTGGAGTCGTTGCAGAGCCGATAGATCGCTTTAGGGCGGCTATAGCTTTCGCGAGCAAGCCCGCTCCCACATTTAAAATGCATTTCAAAATGTGGGAGCGGGCTTGCTCGCGAAAGCGGCCTGACAGGCGACAACTATTTAAAGACCACATCCTGCTCCAGCACCACCCGCTGCTCCCCCGCATCCAGGCGCACCAACGCGCCCATCGGCAACGTCAGGTTCGGGTCGCAATGCCCACTGCGCCAGCCGGACAACACCGGAATGCACAGCGGCTCGAAGGTCTGCTTCAGCAACCGCTCCAGTGCAACGTTATCCACACCGGCCACATCCCCCACCAGAACGCCGGCGACTTGGGCCAGCTTGCCCGCCAGGCGCAAATGAGTCAGTAGGCGGTCGATGCGATAGAGCGGCTCATTAACGTCTTCGATAAACAGGATGATGCCTTCGGCGTCGATTTCGTACGGCGTGCCCATCACCGCCGCGATCATCGACAAGTTACCGCCCAGCAAACGCCCGCAGGCAATACCTGGCTCGATGGTGGTCAACGGGTAGGCCAGCGGGTGCACAAGCACACTGCCGGCGCCCAGTTGGCCACGCAGCAGGCTGAACAAGGATAACTCGGTGGGTTGTTGCTTGCCGCCAAGCAGGTCAGCATTGAGCATCGGCCCATGGAACGTCACAAAGCCAGCATAGCGGTTGATCGCCAGGTGCAAGGCGGTGATATCGCTGTAACCCACGAATGGCTTGGGGTTGGCGCGCAACAGGTCAAAGTCCAGCGCGTCGAGCAAACGCGGCGTGCCGTAGCCGCCGCGCAGGCAGAGGATGGCATCGATTTCGGGGTTGGCGAAGGCGGCGTGCAAATCGCGCAGGCGCACTTCATCGCTGCCGGCCAGGTAGCCGTCGCGTTCGTATACCCCGGGGTAAATGCGCAGTTCGTAGCCACGGGCACACATCCATTGCCCGGCTTTTTCAACATCCAGCGCAGCAGGGCCAGCAGGGGCGATCAGGCCGATTACACCTTTGGCAGGCAGGGCGGGTACGGCAGCGGCGAGTTGAGTGGTCATCCATGGTTCTCCGTGGCTGGATTACCCAGGCACTCTAGCCACTGATGGTTGCAAACAGAAGAGGGGAAATGCGACGGCACCTGTAGGAGCGAGCAAGCTCGCTCCTACAACGGCACACTTAGGAAACCAGGCTAGCCTTGACCAGCTTGGCCTGCTCATCGGCGTGGTACGAGGAACGCACCAACGGGCCGGACGCCACGTTCTTGAAGCCCATCTTGTAACCTTCCTCGGCGAACCAGGCGAAGGTGTCCGGGTGCACGAAACGCTGCACCGGCAAGTGGCTGCGGGACGGTTGCAGGTACTGGCCCAGAGTCAGCATGTCGATGTCGTGTTCGCGCATACGCTTCATGACTTCGATGACTTCTTCGTCGGTCTCGCCCAGGCCGAGCATCAAGCCAGACTTGGTCGGAATGTGCGGCATCATCTGCTTGAATTTCTGCAGCAGGGTCAGCGACCACTGGTAGTCCGAACCCGGACGCGCAGCCTTGTACAGGCGCGGCACGGTTTCCAGGTTGTGGTTGAACACATCCGGGGGCTCGGCAGCGGTGATTTCCAACGCGACGTCCATACGCCCACGGTAGTCCGGCACCAGGGTTTCGAGCATCACGTTTGGCGACAGCTTGCGGATCTCGCGGATGCAGTCGGCAAAGTGCTGGGCACCGCCGTCACGCAGGTCGTCGCGGTCTACCGACGTGATCACCACATACTTGAGCTTCAGGTCGGCGATGGCGATGGCCAGGCTTTCGGGCTCGTTGACGTCCAGAGGCTTCGGACGACCGTGGCCCACGTCGCAGAACGGGCAACGACGGGTGCAGATGTCACCCATGATCATGAAGGTGGCGGTGCCACCGGAGAAGCACTCGCCCAGGTTCGGGCAGGAAGCCTCTTCGCACACGCTATGCAGCTTGTGTTTGCGCAGCAGTGCCTTGATACGGTCGACTTCCGGCGAAACCGGGATGCGCACGCGAATCCAATCAGGTTTCTTCGGCAGTTCGGTGGTCGGGATGATCTTGACCGGGATGCGTGCAACCTTCTCGGCGCCGCGCAGCTTGACGCCGGCTTCCACCTTGACACGCGGGGCCGGGGCTGGACGCTCAGTGATGTCCAGCGTCGGGATCATGGTTTGCACAACATCAGTAGTCATATCAATCGATTCCGCCCGTCAGGGTCGTCTGCTCTGCATAGTCGAGGTGTTTGACGAGCTGCGCGCGCAGCCGGGCACTTACCTCGGCAAATTCTATGGATGTTGCATGGTCGCTCAACTGGGTCATCGCCAGCCCGGCATACCCGCACGGGTTGATGCGCCGGAACGGCGCCAGGTCCATGTCCACGTTCAAGGCCAGGCCGTGAAAGGAACAACCGTGGCGAATGCGCAGCCCCAGAGAGGCGATTTTCGCGCCATCCACGTACACACCGGGTGCATCGGGCTTGGCCGTCGCGGTCACGCCGTAACTGGCCAACAGCTCGATCAGGCAAGCCTCCATGCGGCTGACCAGGTCACGCACGCCAAACCCCAGCTTGCGCACGTCCAGCAGCAAGTAAGCCACCAGCTGACCGGGCCCATGGTAAGTCACTTGGCCACCTCGGTCGACCTGCACCACCGGAATATCACCCGGAAGTAGTAGATGCTCCGCCTTGCCGGCCTGGCCCTGGGTGAAGACCGGCGGGTGTTCCACCAGCCAGATTTCATCCGGGGCCGAGGTGCCGCGCTCGTTGGTAAAGCGCTGCATGGCGTGCCAGACCGGCTCGTAGGCCATCCGGCCGAGCTCGCGAAAGCCCAGGACCTGTGACATCACAACACCATGTGCACGAAGCCGGTAGCCCGCAGTTCGCTGTTGATGTTGTAGAGCTGGTCCTGGTCGGTCGCAACGATGTGCAACTGGATCGTGGTGTACTTGCCGGTGGAGCTTTGACGCTCGTCCACGCGGTTGTCGTTGATCGTGGCATGTTTGCGCACGATCTCGAGAATCTTGTCCTTGCGGCCCACGCCGGTATCGCTGATCACCTTGACGGGATAATCCGTCACCGGGAATTCGATCTTTGGCGCCTTTACTTCTTTATCGGTCATGGCGTAACGGCCTCGTAAGCGGTAAGCCGTGGCGACGGGCAAAGCCCCGCGTCGGATCAACGCGGGGCTTTGCAGGTGCACACAATCAGTTGAACAAGCCGTAGAAGAATAGACGGATGCTATCCCATACGCGGCGGAAGATACCACCTTCGTCGACAGCGTCCAGTGCGATCAGGTCGGCGCTGTGCACAACCTTGTCGTCCAGCTTCACTTCGACTTTACCGATCACGTCACCCTTGGCGATTGGCGCAACCAATTGCGGGTTCAGGGTCATGCTGGCAGCAAGCTTTTTCAGCTGGCCCTTAGGCATGGTCAGGGTCAGGTCGTCGGCCAGGCCGGCCTTGACTTGCGAGGTGGCGCCCTTCCATACCGGCGCGGTCGCCAGCTCAGCACCCTTCTGGTAGAAGGTCTGGGTTTCGAAGAAGCGGAAGCCGTAGGTCAGCAGTTTTTGCGTCTCGGCCGCACGGGCCTGCTCGCTGTTGGTGCCGAATACCACGGCGATCAAGCGTTGGCCATCACGCACGGCGGACGACACCATGCAATAGCCGGCTTCGTCGGTGTGGCCGGTTTTCAGGCCGTCGACGGTCTTGTCGCGCCACAGCAACAGGTTGCGGTTAGGCTGCTTGATGTTGTTCCAGAAGAACTCCTTCTGGGAGTAGATCGCGTAGTGCACCGGGTCAACACGGATGATTGCGCGCGCCAGCACAGCCATGTCGTGAGCCGACGAGTAGTGCTCAGGGTTCGGCAGGCCGGTCGGGTTCATGAAGTGGCTGTTGGTCATGCCCAGGTCGGCGGCAGTCTTGTTCATCACGTCGGCGAACGCATCTTCGCTGCCGGCGATGTGCTCGGCCAGGGCGACGCTGGCGTCGTTACCGGACTGGATGATGATGCCGTGCAGCAGGTCGCTCACGGTGACTTGCGAGCCCACCTTGATGAACATCCGCGAACCGCCTGTGCGCCAGGCGTTTTCGCTGACGGTCACTGGATCGTTTTCGCCGATCTGGCCACGACGGATTTCCAGGGTCGCGATGTAGGCGGTCATCAGCTTGGTCAGGCTGGCCGGTGGCAGGCGCTGGTCACCATTGCTCTCGACCAGCACGTTGCCACTGGCGGCATCCATGAGGACCCAGGACTTGGCGGCCAGTTGCGGGGAGGCCGGCACCATTTCAACCGCCCAGGCGGCCGGGGTGATGATCAGCGAGATAAGCAGGCACGTACGTTTGGCTAAGGTGGTGATGTTCATCCGTCTCTCGAAATTGCTTATGGAAACTTGCCCTCGCGGGCAAAACTATTCAGACAGCCCGCTTCCAGACTGTCACGTGTTCGGTTGCCCGCTCACCCCTTGCCCCTGGGTTTTTATTGTTCACGAGCCAACAACCAGGGTTCAAGCGCGCATGCGCACCTGAGCCATCAAACCGTTACTGCTTATTCTGCGGTGACCACGCTGGGTTGCCCCAGGTTAGCCAGGCGTACGCTGTTCTGCACTTGCGCCACCTCACTGGGCGAGCCGATCGGGCCCATGCGTACACGGTGCAAGGTTTGCTGGTTACGCACGATGGAACTGATGAAGACTGGCGCGCTGACCATGCCGCTGAGCTTGGACCTTAACAGTTCTGCCGCATCCGGGTTGGCGAAAGCGCCGACCTGCAGGTACTGCCCACCAATAGTAGAAGCCCCCGGTGCTGCATGAGGAACCACTACGGTATCCGGCGCATGCTGCGCGGGTGGTGGCGTCCATTGTTCGATCTTGCCGGTCGAGGCCGTCACTTGCGGTTGCGGGGTTTGCGGTTCGTTGAGCATCAACGGCGCCGGTTTGCCACGCTGGGCCCAGTACTGGGCCGGGTCGATACCTTCGACCTTCACCCGTGCGGTACCGGTTTCGGCATAGCCGAGTTTCTTCGCGGCGGCGTAGGACAAGTCGATGATCCGGTCCGAATAGAACGGCCCACGGTCATTGACCCGCAGGATCACCGTGCGGTTGTTGTCCAGGTTGGTCACACGCACATAGCTGGGCAGCGGCAGGGTCTTGTGGGCCGCACTCATGCCATACAGGTCATACACTTCGCCGTTGGCGGTGTTCTGGCCATGGAACTTGGTGCCATACCAGGACGCAGTGCCCGATTGCACGTAGGTCCTGGATTCCTGCAGCGGGAAGTAATTCTTGCCCAGCACGGTATAGGGGTTGGCCTTGTACGGGCCGGTGTGCAGGGTCGGTGTGGCATCCGGGATCTTCGACACATCCACATCCCACCACGGCGCGCCATCTTTGTGGGCGCGGTTGATGTCCAGGCCCGGCTGGGCACGAACCACCGCGCCACCGGCCTTCTTGGCAGGCGCACGGTTAGGGCTGGTGGAGCAGCTGGCGACCAGCAGGCACAACGCGGTGAACGCCACCAGCTTGAGCGGTTTTTTGAACGGCGATACCCGCATTACTTGTTGCCCCGTGCTTGGACCAGCTCTTCTGACAGCTGATGCACGGCCATGGCGTACATCACACTGCGGTTATAACGCGTGATTGCGTAGAAATTCTTCAGGCCCATCCAGTATTCCGGGCCGTTTGCGCCTTCCAGGCGGAATGCCGTTACCGGCATGTCATCGCGTGGCGCATTCTGACTCGACCAGCCCAGCGCTCGCAACTCCCCGACGGTCTTGACCGGTTCGATACCTTGGGTCAGGCCTTCGTCGGCGCGCTCACCCGAGACATCGGCGCGAATCACCACCGGCTCGCCGGACACCCAGCCATGGCGCTTGAAGTAGCTGGCAACGCTGCCAATGGCATCGTCGGGGTTGCTCCAGATATTGATATGCCCGTCGCCGTCGAAATCCACCGCGTAGGCGCGAAAGCTGCTCGGCATGAATTGCGGCAAGCCCATGGCCCCGGCGTAGGAGCCCTTGAGGGTCAGCGGGTCGACCTGCTCTTCGCGGGCCAGCAGCAGGAACTCACGCAGCTCCTTGCGGAAGAACTCGGCGCGGGGCGGGTAATCGAAGCCCAGGGTCGACAAGGCGTCGATCACCCGGTAGCTGCCGGTGTTGCGCCCGTAGAAGGTTTCGATGCCAATGATCGAGACGATGACCTGCGCCGGTACCCCGTACTCCTGCTCGGCGCGGGCCAGTACCGCCTCGTGCTGGCGCCAGAAGTCGACGCCACGGGCTACGCGGGCGTCGGTGAGGAACATCGGGCGATACTCCTTCCACTGCTTCACACGTTCGGCGGGGCGGGAGATGGCGTCGAGGATCGCCTGCTTTTTCTGGGCTTCGCGGAACACGCCCATCAGTTGCTCACCGGCAAAACCGTAGTCGCGGGTCAGCTCACCGACAAATTCGGCGACCTGGGGTGAACCATCGTAGTCACCGGCCTGCGCCTCTTGCGTTGCCCCCAGGAGCCCAATCAGGCCCATCCAGGTCGCATGCCGAGTCGCCCAGCCGCGCATTACTTGCATTGACATCTTCACCTTATTCAAACTTGTGCGATCCATTTGCGATGCGTATGAATCGACATCAAAACCCCAAACGCTGACAGCAATGTCACCAGCGAAGTTCCGCCGTAGCTAATGAATGGCAACGGCACCCCAACCACCGGTAGCAGGCCACTGACCATACCGATGTTGACGAAAACGTAAACAAAAAAAGTCATGGTCAGGCTGCCGGCGAGCAATTTGCCGAACAACGTCTGCGCCTGGGCAGTGATCACCAGGCCGCGACCAATCAACAGCAGGTAAATCAGCAACAGTGCGCAAATGCCCACCAGGCCGAACTCTTCGCCCATCACCGCGATGATGAAGTCGGTGTGGCTTTCAGGCAAAAAGTCCAGGTGCGACTGGGTACCCAGTAACCAACCCTTACCAAATACGCCGCCGGAACCGATGGCCGCCTTGGACTGGATAATGTTCCAGCCGGTGCCCAACGGGTCGCTCTCCGGATCGAGGAAGGTCAAGATCCGTTGTTTCTGGTAGTCGTGCATGAAGAAGAACCACATGGCCACGGCTACAGGCACGGCGGCCGCCAGCACGCTGAGGATCCAGCGCCAGCGCAAGCCGCCCATAAACAGCACGAAAGCGCCGCCGGCGAGAATCAGCAACGAGGTGCCGAGGTCAGGCTGGCGCACAATCAGAATAAAGGGCACGCCGATCAGGATCAGGCTGATGCCCACATGCTTGAGTTGGGGCGGCAAGGTGCGCTTGGACAGGTACCAGGCAATGGTCGCCGGCATGAGGATCTTCATGAATTCCGACGGCTGGAAGCGAATCACCCCGGGGATGTTGATCCAGCGCGTCGCGCCCATGGCGTTGTGGCCCATGACATCCACCACCACCAGCAGTAACACGCCGGCGACATAACCCAGGGGCACCCAGCGGGCCATGAAGCGCGGCTCAAGCTGGGCGATGACCACCATCGACAACAGGCCCAGGCCGAACGAAGACGCTTGCTTGATCAGCAGGTCCCAGTTCTTGCCGCTGGCCGAATACAGCACGAACAGGCTGCCGGCCGCCAGGGTCAGCAACAGGATCAGCAACGGCCCATCAATGTGCAGGCGTTGCAGTAACGTCGCACGGCGACGCATCACGTCCTCACTGGAGAGGATGCGGTCAAAATTACTCTTCACGGGCCGTAACCTCGGGGCTTGAAGGGGGGCCGCCATACTCGGGCTTTAGCTTGCCATCGTCAGCCAGCAGCCAGGCATCCATGATCTGACGCACCACAGGCGCGGCGACGCCGGAGCCGGACTCACCGTTCTCGACCATCACCGCCACCACGATTTTCGGGTCCTCGGCCGGGGCAAAGCCGACGAACAAGGCGTGGTCACGATGACGCTCCTGAACCTTGGAACGGTCATATTTCTCGCCCTGCTTGATCGCGACCACCTGGGCCGTACCACTCTTGCCGGCAATGCGGTATTGCGCGCCGGCTGCTGCTTTGCGTGCGGTACCGCGCGCGCCGTGCATCACTTGCTGCATACCGTGGTTGACCTTGGCCCAGTCGGACGGGTCGCGCAGCACAATGTCGGGAATCGGGTTTTCATCCAGCGGTTTCTCGCCTTCGATGGTCTTGGCCAGGTGCGGACGGTTCCAGATGCCCTTGTTGGCCACCAGCGCCGTGGCCTGGGCCAGTTGCAGCGGCGTGGCCTGCATATAGCCCTGGCCGATCCCGAGAATCAGGGTTTCGCCCGGGAACCACGCCTGACGGCGGGTCGCACGCTTCCATTCCCGCGACGGCATCAAGCCGGGGGATTCTTCGAACATGTCCAGGGAGACTTTCTGACCGAGGCCGAACTTGCCCATGTAGGCAGACAGGCGATCAATCCCAAGCTTATGGGCCAGGTCGTAAAAGTAGGTGTCGTTGGAGCGCATGATCGCGGTATCCAGGTCGACATAGCCGTCACCGGAGCGGTTCCAGTTACGGTATTTGTGGTCATAGTTGGGCAGCATGTAGTAGCCCGGGTCATAGACACGGCTGGAGGCGGTGACCACGCCGGAGTCCAGGCCGGCAATCGCCACCGCCGGCTTGATGGTCGAACCTGGCGGGTACAAGCCACGCAGCACCCGGTTGAACAGCGGCCTGTCGATGGAATCGCGCAGCTCGGCATAGGCCTTGAAGCTGATCCCGGTGACGAACAGGTTAGGGTCGAAACTCGGCTGGCTGACCATCGCCAGCACTTCGCCGGTCTTCGGGTCCAAAGCCACTACCGCGCCGCGCCGCCCACCCAGAGCCATCTCGGCCGCTTCCTGCAACTTGATGTCCAGGCTCAGCACGATGTCCTTGCCCGGTACCGGGTCGGTGCGCTTGAGCACGCGCAATACGCGGCCGCGCGCATTGGTCTCGACCTCTTCGTAACCCACCTGGCCGTGCAGCTCGGGCTCGTAGAAACGCTCGATGCCGGTCTTGCCGATATGATGGGTGCCGCTGTAATTGACCGGGTCGAGGGTTTTCAGCTCTTTCTCGTTGATCCGCCCCATATAACCGACCGAGTGGGCAAAGTGTGGCCCTTGCGGATAGTGCCGCACCAACTGCGCCACCACCTCCACACCCGGCAAGCGGAATTGGTTTACTGCAATACGGGCAATCTGCTCTTCGGTCAGCTCGAACAGGATCGGCACCGGCTCGAATGGCCGGCGCCCCTGCTTCATGCGTTTCTCGAAGATCACCCGGTCTTCCGGCGTCAGTTGCAACACCTCGACGATCACATCGAGCACCTGCTGCCATTCGCCGGAACGCTCGCGGGTCATGCTCAGGCTGAAACTGGGACGGTTATCCGCAACCACCACGCCATTGCGGTCGAAGATCAGCCCGCGTGTCGGCGGAATCGGCTGCACATGCACCCGGTTGTTTTCCGACAGCGTGGAGTGATAGTCGTACTGGATCACCTGAAGGAAATACAGGCGCGCAATCAGCACGCCCAGCAACACCACCACCAAAATGGCACCGAACACGACCCGCGCGCGTACCAGACGTGCGTCTTTCTCGTGGTCCTTGATGCGGATCGGCTGGGTCATCGGGGGCGGCGCAGACTATTTGTGGTAAGGGTGCCCGGACAGGACTGTCCAGGCGCGATACAGCTGTTCACCGATCAGAATCCTTACCAACGGGTGCGGCAACGTCAGGGCCGACAGCGACCAGCGCTGGTCGGCCCGCGCGCAGACTTCCGGCGCCAGCCCTTCCGGGCCACCGACCATGAAATTGACCGTGCGCGAATCCAGGCGCCAGCGGTCCAGTTCCACCGCCAGTTGCTCGGTGCTCCAGGGTTTGCCGTGCACCTCGAGGGTGACGATGCGCTCGTTGGGGCCGACCTTCGCCAACATGGCTTCGCCTTCCTGACGGATAAAGCGCGCCACGTCGGCATTCTTGCCCCGGGTATTGAGCGGTATCTCCACCAGTTCCAACGACAGCTCGGCGGGCAGACGCTTGGCATACTCGTGCCAGCCTTCTTCCACCCACTTGGGCATGCGTGAACCGACTGCAATCAGACGCAGGCGCACAGCCGTTCCTTATTCCTGGTCTTTGTTGAGCTTGTCGAAGTGCGCGTGGCCCACTTCCGGGCTGTGGTGCTTGCCATCGGCGGCACGGCTCTGCTCGGCGCCTTTCCACAGACGCTCCAGGTCATAGAACTGGCGAGCGTTGGAAGTCATCATGTGAACGATCACGTCGTCCATGTCCAGCAGCACCCAGTCGCTGTCGCCCTTGCCTTCTTCACCCAGTGGCTTGACGCCTTGGGCTTTGACGGCTTCGCGAACCTTGTCCAGCATCGCGCCGATCTGGCGGTTGGAGGTACCGGTGGCGATGATCATGAAGTCGGTGATGCTTTGCTTGTCGCGTACGTCCAGCACCTGGATGTCCTGGGCTTTAACGTCTTCCAGGGCGGCCACGGCCACTTTTACCAGCTCTTCGCCAGCCAGTTCCGGGCCAACGTGGGCTTCAACCGGCAGCGGCGCGCTTTTGAAGGTGCCTTTGCGCTTAACTTTGCTTACGTCTTTGTTCGTCATATAAAACTCGTTTTGCTCGTATGTTCGGGCGCTTGCTGCACGAGTCGTGCGTTCAAGCGCGCCTTTTCAGTTCGACGCACGGTAAAGCCCGTGCGCATCGATGTAGGCCAGGACCGCGTCAGGCACCAGGAAACGTACCGACTTCCCGCTGGCCAGCAGTTGACGGATCTGGGTGGCGGACACCGCAAGCGGGGTCTGCCAGACGAATGCAATATTCCCGTTCGGCCCGGTCAGGGCCAAGGGGTCACTTACCGACCGCGCAGCCAGCAGGTTGCGCAAGGCATCCGGCGGTTCGCTGTCAGCATCCGGGCGTTGCAAAACCAGGATGTGGCAATGCTGGAGGAGTTCTTCCCAGCGGTGCCAAGAGGGCAGGCCGCAAAATGCGTCCCAGCCCAAAAGCAGAAACAACTGGTCATCTGCGGCCAACTCGGCGCGCATCAGTTCCAGGGTGTCGACAGTGTAGGACGGTTTATCGCGCTTGAACTCGTGATCATCCACCACCAGCGGCGCTATACCGTCTACAGCCAGGCGTACCATTTCCAGGCGCTGTTGCGCAGACACCTGCGGCGTGTCGCGATGGGGCGGCCGCGCGTTGGGCATCATGCGCACCTCATCCAGCCCGAGCGCATCCGCGACTTCCAGGGCGCTGCGCAAATGGCCGATGTGCACGGGGTCGAAGGTGCCACCGAGCAGCCCGATGCGTTTAGCCATCAAGTGCGCACATGCCCGTCACCGAACACCACGTACTTCTCGCTGGTCAAGCCTTCGAGGCCAACCGGGCCGCGTGCGTGGAGCTTGTCGGTGGAGATACCGATCTCCGCCCCGAGGCCGTACTCGAAGCCGTCGGCAAAACGCGTCGAGGCGTTGACCATCACCGAAGCAGAATCTACCTCGTTGAGGAAACGCCGGGCATCGCTGAAATGCTCGGAAACAATGGCGTCGGTATGCTTGGAGCCGTACGTGTTGATGTGTTCGATGGCCTGGTCCAGGTCGTCGACAATGCGAATCGACAGGATCGGCGCCGTGTACTCGGTGTACCAGTCTTGCTCCGTCGCCTCGATCACGTCGGCACCGAGCAATGCACGGGTACGCTCGCAGCCGCGCAGTTCCACGCCCTTGTCACGGTAGATGGCAGCCAGCGGCGGCAGCACGCGCTCGGCAATGCCGACGTGCACCAACAGGGTTTCCATGGTGTTGCACGGTGCGTAGCGATGGGTCTTGGCGTTGTCGGCGATGCGGATCGCCTTGTCGAGGTCGGCGGCGATGTCGATAAACACGTGGCACACGCCGTCCAGGTGCTTGATAACCGGCACCTTGGCATCGCGGCTGACGCGCTCGATCAGGCTCTTGCCGCCACGGGGAACGATAACGTCGACAAATTCCGGCAGGGTGATCAAGGCACCCACGGCGGCGCGGTCGGTGGTTTCCACCACTTGCACCACTTCGGCCGGCAACTCGGCCACCGCCAAGCCTTGCTGGATGCAGGCGGCGATGGCGCGGTTGGAATTGATCGCCTCGGAACCGCCACGCAGGATGGTGGCGTTGCCAGACTTGAGGCACAGGCTCGCAGCGTCGATGGTCACGTTCGGACGCGACTCATAGATGATGCCGATTACGCCCAGGGGCACGCGCATCTTGCCTACCTGGATGCCGGACGGCAGGTAGCGCATATCGCGGATTTCACCGATGGGGTCAGGCAGCTTGGCCACCTGACGCAGGCCTTCGATCATGTCGTCGATACGTGCAGGGGTCAGCGCCAGGCGATCCAGCAGCGCTGGCTCCAGGCCATTGGCGCGGCCGTTGGCCAAGTCCAGTTCGTTGGCAGCAGTCAACTCGGAGCGCGAAGCATCCAGAGCATCGGCAGCCGCCAGCAGCGCACGGTTCTTCTGCGCAGTGCTCGCACGGGCGATCAACCGCGAGGCCTGACGGGCAGCGCGACCCAGGCGGGTCATATAGTCAAGAACGGACTCAGTCATGGTCAGGGAGTCTTGGCAAAGAGGAAAGCGGCAGATTATAGCTGTGACGCCGCCCGACTGACAGCGGTGAGGGGCGGATGGTCGAAATGAACTGTAAAAACCTGAGGTTCAGGCGTAATTAAGGTGGGAGTTGTTATTATTCCGTCACATTTAGCCGTAATAACCCTGAACGCCATGTCCGGTTTTAACCCCCAGTTCCCCGCGAGCGCCCTGCCTGACTGCTTCTTCGACCGTGATGCACAACTGCTCGCGCGCGAGTTGCTTGGAAAAGTCATACGCCATCGTGTCGGCGATAGTTGGCTTTCGGCACGCATTATTGAAACAGAAGCCTATTACGTGGCCGAAAAAGGCAGCCATGCGTCCCTCGGCTACACAGAAAAGCGTAAGGCTTTGTTTCTGGATGGCGGCCATATCTACATGTACTACGCCCGTGGTGGTGATTCGCTGAACTTCAGCGCCCATGGCCCGGGCAATGCCGTATTGATCAAGTCGGACGTATAATACCTGCAAGATCGGATCTTACAGGCGGCAGCAAATGGCACGTTTAATCTCCTACCTTCGTATGTCCACAAGCGAGCAATTGAAGGGCTTTTCGCTTGAACGTCAGCGAAAGCTGATCGCTGATTTTGCCCTAAGATATGGGCTTTCGCTCGATGAAAGTCATTCAATTGAAGACATTGGGCGTTCGTCGTTCTCCGACGATGCGGAGCAAAGGCAGCTTGCTCGGTTTTTCACTGACCTAGACGCCGGGAAGTTTTCGCCCGGTGATGTGTTCGCACTGGAAAACATCGACCGGCTGACCCGTCGCGGCCCCATTGATGCCATCTTGAAGGTCAATGCGATCATTTCAAAAGGGTTGAAGCTGGCGATCATCAGCAACAATGAACAAAAAATAATTGAAGATGTAAATGACGTTTTCACCATCATCAATTTGTCCATTGATGCAGCCCGTTCGCATGGTGAAAGTAAAAACAAAAGCGACAAAGGTCTGTCGAACTGGGAAGAAAAAAGAAAACTAGCCGCCAGTCATGGCGTAGCAATGACCGCACAGGCCCCGGCGTGGCTTGATACGGAAACCTTTTACCTAATGGACGAAACCAAGGGTAAACAGATTAAACGCCGTCGATACGTCCTAAATCCTGAAAAAGCTGAAACCGTCCGCCTAATTTTCGAACTTTTCCAAAATGGTAATGGTTCGCTAAAAATAAAAAACATCTTGAATGAGCGAAATATTCCGACCTTCAAAGGTGCGGAATACTGGGAACCCTCAATCATTTCAAAAATATTGAGAAACCCGGCAACTTTCGGATTTTACCAACCACAAAAACAAGGCATCGGGAAACGTGATCTAATCCCTGCAGGTGATCCAATCCACGACTATTTTCCAGCGATTGTGAGCGTTGAAACCTTTGAGCAATGCCAACGCATCACCGCTGCAAATTCGACCCGTAAAGGTCGCAAGGGGAAGCTATTCACAAACCTATTCACCGGCCTTTTAAAATGTGTCGATTGTGGTGGCCCCGTTCATTTACTCAATCCCGGTATTGATAAACGTGCAAAGGTTCCGAAGTCGATCAATTACATTGTTTGTAAAAAAGGAAAATTTACACGCGAATGTATTTTGAAGCGTTTGCGTTATGACGATTTCGAAGCTGTCATGTTGAACGCTATTCAAGAAATCAATCTTGCGGACGTATTGAACGAAAATAATCCGCTTGAACAGCTAATCAAGCAGATCCGAGCGATTGAAACCAAGATCGAGAAAAATCAAAAGCTTCTTGAAAGCTTTCAAAAATCATTTATTGAAACTGGCGATCTTCCCGCTTTTATGATCGAAGCCGCTAAGAACGCAGAAACAGCCAATAAAGCCCTAGAAATTGAACGCACTGAGCTACAAGCTCAGATCTCACAATTAAACGCCTATAACACTAACGTAGATAATGCCATTGAAGAACTTAAAGAAAATGGCACCTATGAAACCCGTGCAAAAATAAACCTTTTGCTACATGACATTATAAAAACCATCAATATTGATTTCGAGCTTTTAGATTATGCCATCATCTTTAAAAATGGCGTGAAGCGATTTATAAATGATGGAATTATTCAAAATGTATATATCGCCAAAAGCTTCAGCGAGCAATCATTTAGAGAATTTGAAGAAATCCTAAATCATAAGCCGCCCGAAAAAATCTAACCATCAAACGTATTCAAGAGGCTGTCATTTATTTGATGGCCTTTTTTTATGAAGTCTAAAAATCAAACGGTAAAAGAGAACATAAAAGGTCTGATCATCAAACGTATTATGTCGGACACTTTTAAAAATTGTCGGACACTTTTTTGTCATACAGATATGTCGGACACTATTGAAAACATTAAAATATATGATACAACATTTATATGAGTTCGATAAAAGATAGGCAAGCAATGGAAACGTCCGACATTTAACTTCGTTAAATTTGTCGGTCATGAAAAACACTTCATGCTTTTTCATTCCGTTTCCTACTTGATTTTCGCACTTCGTTTGAAAATGTAAAAGCAAAAGCAAGCCCCCTTTAATGCCTTCGGACATTAAAGAAAAATCAAAAACCTAACCATGAGGAATATTATGAATGATGACGACAATGAAAGCAGCTACGAATATAAAGGTGATGATGTAGGAAATTGTGTTCGTTGCGATGAAGACACTTGGAACGGCCATTCGCTTTGCAGAAATTGCAGAGAGACTGACGAGATACAAAGAAGATGGGACAACCTCGAAGATTAAAACAGTAGCACCCTGAACAATGGGCAATGGCCCATTATTCAAAATAAACTTAACATAAGGAAAGTATGACAACACGAACAAAAATAATGGAAAGTATTTATAGCTATGTGATCCATTCAGGAAAATCACCAGCCAGTTACAAACTAATTGAAGAAGTTATTAAGCATAGAGATGCCCGCGACATTGCATTCGTCTTGATGGAAATGCTTAAAGAAATTACCAGACCAGAACACTACGTCCACAAGAATACGCTTTATGCTGATAGTGCGTATTTTGCTGAAGAGTTTTGCAA
This sequence comes from Pseudomonas sp. MF6755, assembly GCF_016405635.1. Lineage (NCBI taxonomy): Bacteria > Pseudomonadati > Pseudomonadota > Gammaproteobacteria > Pseudomonadales > Pseudomonadaceae > Pseudomonas > Pseudomonas sp. MF6755. The sequence continues at coordinate 127,754 of NZ_JAEKDA010000010.1, read as the reverse complement.
GCACCTTACGGATGTGATTAAAGGTGAATTATACGAAGACGACGAATTTGATTTTGGTGAATTCGACGATGAAACAACAGAGAGTTAAACGCAGCACATGAGCAATAGGCCACGGCCTTTGTTCACCAAATTAAAATAAACCCCGATCAGGAGACACATGGCACAAGATAAAGTATCGATAAGAATTTCAAAAGAAGACATGCAAAAATTCAACGAACTCGCTTCTAGTCTTTCAATGACTAAAACAGCAGTAATCAAAAAAATCGTTAACGATGGCTTTGGTCAAACAATCGAAATCACTAACGACGATCTTCTCGCTTCTTTTTCAAAAATCGAAAAAATGCTCGAAAGCATTGGGAACAATGTTAACCAGATGGCGAGGAAGGTGAACGCTGGCGGCAGGTTCACAGAGCAAGACAGAAAAACACTTGAACAAGTATCTGACCGCTTTGAAAAGCTCTATGACTTCGTTGCAACTAAAACGAAAAAAGCAGTAATCAAAAAAAGAGGTTCAAAATGATCAGGGACGTAAAAAGCAAACTCCCTGACAATGCGGCGACCACTCGCACAATGAATTACATTTTAGAAAAGGCTGAGTTGGTTGGCGGTAGTGAAGCAAAATTCGATAACACCAGCATGAAAGAATATGCGGAATTCGGAGCGAAGAAATTCAGACAGATTAACAACAAGTACCAATCTAAAACTGGCCGAACTCAGGAAATAGAAGCAGTACATGAAATCATCAGCTTTCACACTGATGATAAAGTTTCGCCTGAAATGGCCCGTGATTTGGCTTTAACCGTTTGGCGGAACGTTCTTGATTTAGATAATCGAAAACACCGCTGGGCTGTTCATACTGACACCGATGAAATTCACGTTCATCTTGTATGGAATAAGAGAGACAACAAAGGAAATCTTTACAATCAGCATAATGATTATGCTTTCTTTGAAAAAGCCTGTCAGGAAATTGAAGAAGAATACGGGTTAAAAGTCGTTGAAAATAGAAAGTCTTTAAATCCCGGAATGCCTACAAGTCCAAAACCATCGAACGAATACAGGCTTGAAAATCGCGGCATTAAATCCGAGAAGAAAAAATTTAAAGAGGCCGTAAACGCTGTAACTGACAAGGCTATGACCGCTGGCGAGTTCCTCGAATTTCTCGATGCTGATGGCTTCACCTTGATCACCAACGGCAACAATGCCTATTCCCTGGAGAAGGACGGCCAGATCTTCAAAGCCTCCGAGGTGGGAGCGTCCTACAAAGCTCTAAAAGCCCGTTTTGGCGACGATCCCCAGTTTGGTGACACGCTTGCACGTCTTGGAGTAAAAACGGCTCCTGTGCGTGATTATGGAAGCATCGGCGGGGATTTTCATGATGAGCAATCAAGCATCACCGAAAAAAGGATCAAGAAATCTAATCGCGTCCTAGATACTCGCTTCGATACCCCTGATGGTCATGATTTCTATTATAAAGGGACGAACAAGAAAGCTTTTGAATACAGCGATGGCACGGCCACTTTCAACACCACCAGCCCAATGGCGATCAAAGCGGGCTTGCAGAAGCTCACAGAGAGCGGCAAACCCCAAACCCTGCACTTAACAGGAACGCACGATTTTAAGCGTAATGCGTGGCTACAATTCCAGATGATGGGACTAGACCAAAAAGGGTATTCATTAAGTGGTTTTACACCTAACGCCAACGATAAAGCAGAGCTTGAAAAATTGAAGCTTGAAAATCCAGCGTTTAAGAAGCCGATTGAAGCGATTAGCGTTACATCTTCACCGACTAATAAGCCAGCTAAAAAGCCACATCCTACAACACCTGTTAAAAAAGCGGTGGATCATCTTGAAGATCCTAAATTAAAAAGCTTTATACGTCCTGTAAATGCTGACGATGATACGAAAGCCAAAAGGCTTGGAAAAATCGGGGCCGTTGGTATAGCCGATGGACTTGTTAAGACTGCTGATGTATTCGCAGTGCATGACGCCGCAGGTTCGATGAATGAAAAACTTTCTGAGATGCGTGTTCTTGCTGCACAAGCTAAAAACAGTCAAAGCAGTTCCGAAAACGAAGCTTATCAAAACGAAAAAAGAAGAAGGCAGCAGTTAAGACCAGATTAAAAAAACGCCTTATGGCGTTTGTTTTTTCTTAGATTTCATCATGAACATTCACCAACTGGGATCGTTGCTTATTTCAAATCAATTTCAAGTAAAGCAACTCTAATTTTAACGCCCTAATGCGGTGATAGCGGTCGAACATTGCGGCTTTTCTTTCATCGCTTGGGATCATCTGGTCATTCTTGTAAGCGTCGAATTCTTTTTGTAATGAATATATTCTAATGCTGAAATGTTCAAGCATTGCTCTGCAATATTCTTCGTTCATATTATCCCCTCGTTGATTTATTTTGTTTGTCGAAATCAAAAGCACATACATTATTTTTTTCGTCGTATGTTTCATATACATTAAATGACTGTTTTGCTTCACCCATAAACGCCGAATTTTTGCATAGTCCCGGCTTTCCAATATTGAGATAACATTGGCCTTTATAGGCCATCATTCCGAAATCTCGATCATACTTAATAGGGACGGTTATAACTCCATCGTTACTCATCATTTCAATTTCATGATTATCCGCAAGTGACTGAACTGCGACCCTCGTTTCATCGCCCGACGAACAAACACAAATTTTGAATTGTTCATCTATCTTTTTAATAGCATCGTGAGATTTAAAACCGTGCAACATTAGCGAAGCGTAATCCTTGTTTCTTTGCTCTCTGCATTTGCTATCGCTCCACCATGCAGGGTCATCAGCAAAAGAAGCGTTGACTGATAATAAAAGCGTTAAAGCGGTGATTAAATTTCTTACATTCATTTGCCCTCTGATCGATGTTAAACCGTTGGCGGTTTTGGGTTCATTTTTGGTGCTGGATTGTTAACAACTCCTTTCATCATTTCGATCATATCTTCCATGGCGTAGTGGTAATCAAGCTCACTTATTAACTCACCAGTAAACGGATTGAAAACTAGACCCCCCTTGATCTTATTTTCGATCAGTTCACTATTTTCAATAGATGTTTGTGCTAACGATAACAATTGATACAAAGCTTTAATGTCCTTTATTTCGCCCAATTTTGCAGATATAGACGATCTAATCACGTCGCTTTTTATTAGGTGAATAAGTGCCTCAATTCTCATTATCAAAGCTTCTACTATAAAGCCGGGCAATTGCGGTTTCTGTTCTTCTTTTTTCATCTCCATTCTTCGTCTCCATCATCTGTTAATTCATTTGGTGCTTTTGGCTCTTCAATTTCTTCGTAAAAATCTTCACTCAGCTCACGATCAAAATCGTCTGAATTCGACCCTTTAATGGCTTTCTTTTCGATGCTTGCCGCTTTCTTTTTTTCAGCAATTGCCTTTTTTTCTTTAAAATCTTTGTAGAGCGACTTATAACTGTAGTCGACTAAAAATCTTGTAGTTACTCGATTAGTTTTATCTTCTTTAAAACCTTCAATTAGGCCCATTTCTTGGAGTGCTTCATTGGCCTTTCTTATTTTCATTATGAACGTTTTACAAGGCATTTTATCGCTGATGCGGAAACGTTCTTTTAACATGTCAACGCTGAAATAGTTTGTTTTGTTGCGTCTATTACAAACGTACAACACATAAAGAATTCGCTGATACTCATTAGTTAATAAGCTCAGCATCTTCGTGTCGATCTCGTACAACTCTTTTAGGCTACCAAAAAAATCAATAAAACGTTTTGATACTTCAATCTTTCCGCCTTTTTTAGTCAGCTCGCCGGTAATGAAGTTTAGAAAAACAGTTTTCGTTCCATCTTCTGTTTCTTCTTCATACTCAATATTGATCTTATTGAGTTTTCTAATTGACTGCTTGAAGATCGAAAAATACATTGTTCTATGTGATGTTTTAACATCAAAGTCATTCATTATTTCATCAAGAGTAAATTCAAATTCATTGATTTTGCTGTTGTATACTTTTCGCAAAATAAAAAGAAATACTTCAAAATCATTGAATATAGTCAGCGACGTTGAAGCAATATGAATGTTTTTAGCATTGTGGTTTTTAGCTATTTCAAAGCCTCTCGGCTCTTTGTGAGCGTTTATTGTGTTGAACAATGGAAGAGCTAGGAAAACGCGTGGAACTGATACATAACCTTTAAGTTTGAACACCTCTTTTTCTTTACCGCTTTCCTTTAAAATGTATTTCATGGTTATTTTTCACCCTTGTTATACTTATAATTAACCACAAAAAAAACTAATTACAAGATTAAGGCAGTAAAAAAATAACAAATGCTGTTAACCGTATTATCATGCTTTGAAATTATCCATATTTTAAAAGATAAACCACTTTAAAAAATAAGGAGCGTTAACCGAAAGGGGGTAAATAAATAAGGAGCGTTAACTGGGGTTTTTAAGATTTCCTTATTCTTGCGGGCTTATTCGAACGTTTTCACAAAAGAAAAGATATTTACTTCGTAAATCTATATATAAGATGTAGGGCAGAACGTCAAAAGCTCATCTGGTGGATCTAAAATCAAAAACCTTTCTGGTAAGAGCTTAGGCCCTTTATTTTGACATTTTCAAGGATTGATTTTAAAATCCATTTTCCATAACCATGTGCAATGGACAATATTTTGAAAATTGGTGAGATTTTTGTAAATACACAACTTATCCATAGTGCTTTAAGTGATGAGTGGTGGAGAGGATCGAAGGCCGACAAGCCATCAGACTGTCTTTATTTTGATCGATATTGCATCGACATATTGGAGATTAAGAAGCCGGTTGATCTTGGCTTATTCGGCGTTGAAGCAGCTTTGAAGGCAGCATTAAAGCCCTATGTCCTTTATGTCATTCTTTACACCCTTCAACTTGAAGCGTCTGAAATTGAAGATCAAGAAAACCTTGAACATGGTCGTAGTTCCATCGCTGAATTGGTTGATGCCAATTGGCAAGAATTTTACGAGCGTATCAATATAGAGTTCAGCCGTTTTCTGGTTTATTTGTCCTCCGATGATCAATCTTATTCTTGAAGGAAAAAAGAAAAATGTCGAAATTGCTTGATCTACTCGCACAGCAAAAACAGCTTGAAGAACAAATCAAGAACCTAAGAGAAAATGAAGAAGAAGCAAAAGTCATCGAATTTGTTGAAGAGCTTGAAACCCTTCGCGACAAATACGGCTATTCAGTGGCTGAATTTGTTGATGTGGTGCATTCCCTTCACCAAATCAAAACCCCCGCTAAAACACCTAAAAGCGTGAGCGAGGACGTACCAAAGGCACCCAAGGAGCCTAGCGATAAATGGAAAGTGCAGATTGACGGCGTTGAATTTATCTTGAAGAAGGCGAAGCAAGGCATTGCCAGTCAAGCCATGAAAGATAAAGGATTTAAAACCTACGCTTTGTTTTTGGCTGACCTGATGCAGAAAAACGAGGTTGATACGTTCGAAGCTTTGATCGACAAACTCAAAGCCGAAAAGATTTAAAATCTAGCGACACCATGAAGCCCCCTAACCGGGGCTTTTTTGTGCCTGATGATGTTAGGCCCTTTATTTTGACAATTTATTTTTCAATAAAATATCGACAATTTTATTTTGGAATATCTTGCAAATTTTTAAGTTTTGTCATTTTTGTGATGGTTGTATTTTGGCTTAGATAAGCCATTAATTGCGTGTCAATAGTAAATTGAAAATATATTTAAGGTCGAATATTATTTAAAAATAGGGTTAGACAATAAAGCCCATTCATGAAAATAGTGTGGCCCTTTAATTTGACATTATCTTTTTCTGTGTTCTAATTTTAAGTAACAAATTAGAAAAGGAGATTTATGAATAATACTAAATTTAACCCGGTCGAATTAGGTAGCCAAGCTTTTTGCATGAATGCGACTTTTGGTAAAGATAAAACGTTTCAACACGGTCATGCAAAAGCGGTTATTGGTGTTCATGTAGTTGATATAAGCACAAAACACCTATTGATCACAGATAACAAATCTACGTTGTCTAATGTGCAATATTTATTGAAAGACTATTTCGCATCTTCTCAATATCAAGACGCTACCCATAAGAAATTTCACATCATTGATCTTGATCAGTATGATTACGATGCGGCATCTATAAAGCTCACTAGGACACATAAATTTAAGCCGGTTTCATCTTTGTCCAAATGCCAGAAGCTTACGAGAATAATAACCCGTAAAACACCGTCATCAAACGGCATAGAGATTGATCCAGTATTGAGAATAGTTTTTGAAGGAATGTTAGAGCCTGACGACTTTTTCAAATTTCAAGAAGTCCGCACAGAGTTTAGGGTTTCGATTTCACTTGTAAAAAATAGAAAGTTGATCAAAAAAATGACTGTCAATATTGGCTATTTCACGTTGATCGTTGGTTCAAAGCCATATGACTATCAAGAAGAAGACAGCAAGCAGAAAAAGGCCACTAGGCCATCATTATCTAATCCGGTTTATAAAGATGATGGTATTGAGTTTATGGCTACATTTAACGACCGTAAAAAGGACTATCGAGATATGGTCGATATGATGAAAATTTAAAAACCTTGATTTAAAGAGAAAAAACAAAAAAAGGCTCATTCATGGGCTTTTTACGTTTTCCGTGGTCCGTTTTAAGAGATCATTGATCTTGATCAAATCGGCTTTTTAAATTTCAAATGTCAATAACCCGTTATTAGGAAATAACAGGGCAATAGATTATTGAAATTCCCCATTTTTACGACATTTACTTTATTAGGTGTTAGGCCCTTTATTTTGACTTTCCAAGCAAAGCGACCACCAGAATAGGCGAGCCGCTGCACGCCTTGTTTTAGTATCGATTGCAAATAGTCTGCGTGCCTATTTGATTGCAATAAGTGGTTTTATTCTGTTCCTGTTGATTTTGCAGGTTTTGCCACGCTTGTGCTTCCTGTGCGGCCTGCTGATTTTGTGCCTCGATCTGATTTTTTCTTTGCATGATATTCATCGCCAATGTGTTGCAATCACCTTGCGACGGGTTGACCGAATCCGCTATCTGCTTAGCTCGGCTCATGAAATAATTTTGGTCGAATTGCCAAGTGTTAAGATTTGCCATCGAATATTGCTGACCACGGGCACCTGTATCTGGTGGCATGTTTCCGCTGGCAACGCATTTATGGATGCCTATCAATTGAGTAGCAAATGCAGTGTATTGGCTATCAGAAAGCGGTGGCTTTTGCGTTACGCAGCCAGTCAGTAGTGATCCAGCAACCAGCACAAAAATTATTTTTTTCATTCGCCATCCTTAGAGATCGTTGAGTAGTGGCCCTGCAATGGCACCTTGCGTTGATTCTACCCAACCCTACGGATGCCGTGCCACACATCGCGTATCCCGGCGATTTTCTGCACGGGTACAAGTCCCCGCACATCAAACCACCCTGATCGAAGCCTAGGAGCTTTTAACGCATCATTGGCCGGGCGTTCGCAACCGGGCCAATACTCACGGAGTGAGAAAAGCCGGGGGGTTAGGTATGATCCCAGTGATGAAACGACACCCAGAAAATCACAGGTTAAACGCTACCGTCTTGACTGCAAACGCTATTGCAGTGGACCGCCAACGTTCAACTGTCCGCGTCTATTCAAATCATTGACTAGCCAGATCCCCGCTTTTGTCATCAAGGCATAGGTTGCCGCCGTAAATCCGGCTTGGAAGTTATCGGTGGCTTTTGTGATTTTCCCATCGCCGTGGATTTGAAAGTCTTTTACGTTGCCTTCAAACCCATGGGGCGTCCCAACGTCAACTGTGAATAAGTCTACTAGTTCAAAATATTTATTCATGTCCACATCCTTGATTTCATAATCAAGATTGTGTGCGAAATTATTTCTTATTTTGTTCAGGTGTTTCAGCGGTCGGGCCAGTTCGGCGGGTAGCCCAGATGCGACAGCAGTTGTAAGTCTTTCGTTAAAATGTCGGAGGATTTCAGCTCCCTTGCCTTGCCCACTGGTGAAGAATTCAATATTTTCGGGTGCAATCCGCTCTTTTAAATATACGTTTAAAAATCGCTCGCAAATCAGTTGAAGTCGAAGAACACAATCTCCATCGTCTTTTTTATCCAAAACACTTGCGTATAATTCCGGATCAATGAACTTTGTAAAGTCGTGATTTAGCTGAACGTAAGCCATACTATTCTCCCTATGATTAAAGCCCATCCACACATGATCAGTCGCATAGACGGGCCGTTTCCCTATTACTTGATTTCCAGATTTAGTTTTTTGCCCAGCAGTTCGTAGAAATCCTCACGATTACGGGGTTTTTTCAGTTCTGAGCAGCACTCTTCCAAGGCGATGAGGGCTTGCGTTTCGGTGATTTTGAACCTGTTGACCAGCGGTTTTAGCTTAGTGTCGTATATGTATTGAAGCTCATTGTAATCACCACATTGACCGCACGAGACGAGGGAAGCGTCTCGCTTACCTCCACCCTTTGCATCCTCGTAATCGTATTGGTCATTGATATCTTTGATAGACGTAGGGTTCGCCTTCAGTAACTTGGCGAGAATTTCGTCAATTCTACTAGACATGCTGGTCGTATCCCTTGACTGAGTGATCAAGCCTACATGGTGGCATAGTGCCCGACTTTCAAGCCCTGTTTCCATGTCTTGCCGCGATTACTCCCGGTATGATGCCAGTGATGAAACGACACCCAAAAAATCACAGGTTAAACGCTACCGTCTTGATCAAATCCGTAAATAGCGTTACCCGATATTTTTTATTCAGTTACTCCAAGGTGGTTCATTGCCGCCCAGAGACAACTGTCGGCTCTGTTTAAAATTCTCATTTCATCAGGGTTATCAGCGTATTGCTTTTTTGCCGTTTCAATTTCGCGAAGGATAATAGTTGTTAATTCATCCGCGTAGTCGAAATCTGCAAGTTTTTCTATTTCGCAATAATTGCCAAGCATGGTCGCCAGTGCAAAATAGGTTTTCTCGAGAATTCTTTCCGTAACTATGAAGTGGATCTGGCTAATCTCATAAAGTTCGTGAAGATAAGGTAAAGCCTCAATTCGAAATCGCAGTTCAATCCCGCCTTTCGCCCGGTGATATTCCGTTAGAGTTTTATAAAGCCCATCACGAATAAGTGAGCTTTGCCCTTTATGCTGAATTGAGGCAGCCTTTTCGTTCCCAGTAAAAAAAAGAATTGAGTTGAGAACCCTTTCTATTCTCTGCAATGTTTTTGATATGTCGTATATATTCAGCCCTGCATTCAGACCCATAAAGAAAATATCACCTTCTTTATGTGCCCCGACATAAGTAATTCCGAGACAGCCTTGCAGGTGAACAATTTTCTGGACAAGAACTAGGTGTTTTTCCATGTCGCGGTAATTTTCTAATAGCTCGCTAATGGAGGCGTAAATTGCTAGACAGTCCGTAAGATCATAGGCTTTGGCATTTTCCGGTTTGCCGATCTCTACCTTATACTCACAATGGCTAGGGCTGTTTTTAGCAAACATTGCCGTGTAGACCCTATCAGGATCAGCGAAGCCTATATCCCCCCTAAAAAATACGGATTGTTCATTTAGCCTTTCAATAAAAACCTTTCGATGATTAAGATATTGTTCAAATGTCAAAGCAGCCAACTGCTTTTCGACAACAATGTCGTGCTTTTGCTGTTTATCCTGATTTTCTATGTCCAGTAAAATCTGGCGTTCTTCACCCTTCAATTGTTGAAGGTAAAGAAATAGTAACGTTCCAATGGTCGCGAACGAACTGAGTAGGGTGAACGCCCCCGCCATCACTGATCCGAAGCTTCCCCAGTCTGTTGCGTTCCGAGAAACTGGGCCAAGGTAGTGCCCATAAGCACCGAGCACCCCAATCGCAACGACAACCCCCACACCAACGGCGGCCCAGACCCCTACCAAAATCCGATTTGATTTCATGACCACTCCTAATATTTCGGTCATTGTCATTGATCGGAGTAGTTGGTCAAGTGGAGCCGTCATGATCCATCGCATGCCGCATACGCTGTGAGAAAAGCCGGAGCTTTCGGTATGATCCCAGTGATGAAACGAACCTCAGAAAATCACAGGTTAAACGCTACCGTCTTGATCAAATCGGCCTACCCGTGGGTTGATGAAATCTCCGGCCCGGCCAGCCTGGCCCAGATGCTGTTGAACAACCCGAACGCTGATGGCAGCCCACGCCCCACGCAAAAGCTGTGCGCCGGCCAGACCTTGCTGTGCAAGGCGCTGGGCCTGAAGGTGCCGATGTGGGACGCCAAGCGCTTCGACCAGGAGCGGCTGTATGTCGAAGATGTGGGCCAGCAGCCTACACAGATCATCCAGACCACACGGCTGGGCATCCCCAGTGGGCGTGATGAGCACCTGATGTACCGCTTTGTCGATGCGGGCTATGCGCCCTATTGCACACGGAACCCGCTGCGCCGGGGGCAGGTCGAAGGCCGCGATTATTTCTTACGTTGAATTGATTGAGACGGCTGCTCCCACAGTTGATCTTCACCGTTTCAGATTATGTATTGCATACATGGAGTGGATTGTATGGGCCAATGGCTCGATAGCATCACCGGCTGGCTGACCCTGAACCCGCAATGGCTGGCAGTGGCGGTGTTTATCGTCGCGTGCGTGGAGTGCCTGGCCATTGCCGGGCTGATCGTACCCGGCACGGTATTGCTGTTTGCGATTGCCGCGCTGGCCGGCAGCGGTGCGCTGTCACTGAGTGAAACCCTTTTGCTGGGTTTCCTCGGCGGCTTATTGGGCGATGGGGTTTCCTACTATCTGGGCCGGCATTTCCATCAGAACATCCGGCGCCTGCCCGGCCTTCGCCACCATCCTGAATGGATGAATGGAGCGGAAACCTACTTCCACAAGTACGGGATCGCCAGCCTGCTGGTCGGGCGTTTCATCGGCCCGTTGCGCCCCATGCTGCCAATGGTCGCCGGCATGTGCGACATGCCCTTCCCGCGTTTTGCCGCCGTGAGCATCATTGCCGCAGCAGGCTGGTCGGTGGCTTACCTGATGCCAGGCTGGGCCGCCGGTGCCGCTTTGCGCCTGCCACTGCCAGAAGGTTTCTGGCCGGAAGCAGCCATTGTCGCGGCCTGCCTCGCGGTCCTGCTGGGGCTGAGCCTGCACAGCAGCCTACGCGGCCATCGTCGCGCCACCCTGTGGATCGGTTGTGCCAGCCTGGTCTTATTGATTGCGCTGTTTATCGGCTATCCCCACCTCAACGACTTCGACCAGGGCCTGAGCGCACTGGTGCAGGAACATCGCAGCCCGTGGCTGGACGAGGTGATGGTGCGAGTCACCCAACTGGGTGAGTTCAAGAAGATGTTTTTCGCCAGCGCGATATTCACTGGCTTGCTGCTAGTGGCACGGCAATGGCGCCATGCGGTGTTTGTCGGCGCCACGCTCGCCGGCGCGGCGGTGATCAACACAGGCACCAAGCTGTTTTTCGCCCGTGGCCGCCCGGAAATCCTCACAGACCCGCTGACCAGCTTCAGCATGCCCAGCGGCCATGCCTCCGGTGCCTTTGCGTTCTTCCTGGCGCTCGCGGTATTGGCCGGCCGCGGCCAACCCACGCGCCTACGCCTGACCTGGATGTTGCTGGGCTGTATTCCCGCCGCCTTCATTGCGCTGTCGCGGGTCTACCTGGGTGCTCATTGGCCCACGGACATCCTGGCCGGCACGCTGCTGGCGATGACCGTGTGTGCGTTCAGCCTGAGGGCGAGCGAATACCGCAGCCCATTGCCGGCGATGTCGCAAAAAGCCTGGTGGCTGGTGTTGCCCGCCGTGGTAGCCGTGCTCGGCTTTATCGCCTTTACCGGCACGCCCCACGCACTGCTCAGGTACGCCTATTGACCCTTGGCCGGGCCGATCCAATCCACGGTAGCGGAGCGGCGCTCAACACAGCGTTCGCGTCGCTCCAGGAGCATCTCATCGGCCACTTCGGCGGCGCGCTCGGCGATGTATTCCGGGCCCCGTTTTGCATCCTGCTGGAGTAATTGCGTGGTCACGCTGACAAAGTACGCGTCCCAGGCGACTTGCTCCGATGGTGTCAGACGAATCATGGTCATCCCCGATCATTGTTGTGTGATCAGAAAATATTGCAGGTGGCGCAGCTGAGACGACCAAGCAAAGTCTGAAAACTCCGTCAGGCAAATCCGAATCTAGGTGAACAGCTCGCCCTGCAACTCATCGAGCAACATTTGGATCGCATCCAGCCGTTGCTGCGGATCATCGAGTTGCAGCAAGTCGATCTTGTCGGCCTCGGTGAAGGGCAGCAAATAGGCCAACTGATTGCCCAGGACTCGCTGGCCGTCGGCATGGGCGCCCATGTCCAGCGAAGCGACCATCGGGTGCTCGGCCAGGGCCTGGAGCAACGCGAGCAGGTCGGCGTCCTCTTCTTCCAGCGCGCGGTCCGGCGGCTCTTCCAGCCACTGCACTTCAGCCACCAGCAGTTGGTCCTTCTGCACGCCGGCGTCACGCACGCGGAAACGCCGCCCGCCTTCGACACGAATCCCGAGCAGGCCGTTGTCCTGTTGCTTGAAGTCGCGAATCAGCGCTTCACAGCCAATCAACGCGTAGCCGTCCGGGGCCATGCCGACTTCCTTGCCGTCGAGGATGCACACCACGCCGAAGCTTTCGCCCTTTTTCATACAGCGGCTGATCATGTCCAGGTAACGCGCCTCGAACAGTTGCAAATCGAGGGTGCAGCCTGGGAACAGCACAGTATTGAGCGGGAACAGCGCCAGACTCATAAAGGTTTCCTTAAACCTGGGTTAAACAATTACCGACACGGCCAGCGGCAGGAAGACCGCCGTGGCCACGCCCATCAGACTCATGGCCAGCGCCGCAAAGGCGCCACATTCTTCGCTTTCCTGCAGGGCCACCGAGGTGCCGACGGCGTGTGCGGTCATGCCCAATGCCATACCGCGTGCCTCGGGGCTGTGCACACCCAGGCGCGACAAGTACGCCGGGCCGATCATCGCGCCGACCACCCCGGTGATCAGCACAAACACCGCCGCCAGCGCCGCCACGCCTCCGATCTGCTCGGCGACCAGCATGGCAATCGGCGACGTCACCGACTTGGGCGCCATGGTCATCAGCATCATGTGCTCGGCCCCGAACCACCACCCCAGCAATACACACAGGCCAGTGGCCAACACCCCGCCTACCACCAGCGTAGTAAAAATCGGCCAGAACAATTGGCGAATTCGTCGCAGGTTGAGATAAAGCGGCACCGCCAGGGCCACGGTCGCGGGGCCGAGCAGGATGCCCATGATCTCGGTGCTCTTACGGTATTCGGCGTAGCTCAGGCCACAGGTGAGCAGTACGCCAATCACCAGCAACATGGACACCAGCACCGGCTGCAGGAAAATCCAGCGGGTTTTCTCGAACCCCGCCAACACCAACTGATAGGCGCCCAATGTGACACCGATGCCGAACAACGGATGGTGAATGACCGCCGTCCAGGCGCCCTGCCAGTCGAGGATCATTGATCCTTCTCCTTGCGCTTGACCATCTGCTGCATCAACACGCCGACAAAGCCCATGGCGATCACCAATGACAACACCAGGGCACCGACGATGGCCCAGAAGTCCGCGGCGATATCCTTGGCGTACACCATCACGCCCACGGCCGGCGGTACCAGCAGAAGCGGCAGATAACGCAACAGGCTGCCCGCCGCCAGGCTCAGAGGCTCGCCGACCTCACCGCGCCAGACCAAAAAGCCCAGCATCAGCAACAGGCCGATGATCGGCCCCGGCAGCACCGGCAACAGCAAATGATTGATCGCCGTACCGATCAGTTGAAACAGCACCAGCCAGGTCAGGCCCCGTAACAGCATGCGTTCTCTCCCCCCTCAAAGCTCGCCGGCATTATAAACACGCCAGCGCTATGCTCCGGCATTCGCCAGCCGCAGGGTCACTTGACCGTGCGGGGCGCTCATGATGATCTACATTGGTTCTCTGTAACCCATAAAAAACGCCCCTGCCCGGGCGGATAAGAAACGATGAACCAAGGAGAGACGCAATGCCCTATGTACCCGTAGCGCAGCTCAAAGATTATGTCGGCAAGGAACTGGGACGTTCCGAATGGCTCACCATCGATCAGGCCCGTATCAACCTGTTCGCAGAGGCCACTGGCGATCATCAGTTCATCCACGTCGACCCGGTCAAAGCCGCCAAGACGCCCTTCGGCAGCACCATCGCCCACGGTTTCCTGTCGCTGTCGCTGATGCCCAAGCTGATGGAAGACATCCTGATCATGCCCGAAGGCTTGAAGATGGCAGTCAACTACGGCCTGGACAGCGTGCGCTTTATCCAGCCGGTGAAGGTTGACTCCAAGGTCCGCCTGAACGTCACCCTTACCGACGTCACTGAGAAAAAACCGGGGCAATGGCTGTTCAAAGCCACCGCTACCCTGGAAATCGAAGGCCAGGAGAAACCTGCTTACATTGCCGAGTCGTTATCACTCTGCTTCGTGTAAGGCCCCGACTGTGGTGAGGCGATAAACCTTGCCACAGTGTATGTAAATTTATGTATGAATCCTGCGGCTGCGGCATACTCGGCGCTCAATTACCCGGATCCCGCTATGCGCCCACTCGCCCCCCTCGCCCTTGCCCTGTTGCTCACCGCTTGCGGAGACGGTGAATCGCTGTTGCCGCCCGATGCGCGCCTGCCCGATGGCGGCCGCTATCGGGGCGATGTGGTCAACGGCCTGCTGCAAGGCCAGGGTCGCGTGGACTACCCCAACGGCAGTTGGTACGCCGGCCAGTTCGACAAAGGCCAGTGGCACGGCCAGGGCGAATGGCATGGCAGTAATGGCGAAGTCTATAAAGGCGAGTTCCAGCAGGGCCTGTTTGATGGCCAGGGCAGCCTGACTACCGCGGGCAGCAGCTACGTCGGCGGTTTCAAGAACGGTCGACGCAACGGCGAAGGCACCCTCAAAGAGGGGCAGATGACCTATCGCGGTGAATTCAAGGACGACCAGTACTCCGGCCTCGGCCGCCTGGAACTCCCCGATGGCAGCCAATACCAGGGCCAATTCGCCCACGGCAAGCCCAACGGCGAAGGCCAGCGCAATGACGACAGCGGCAATCAGTTCAGCGGCCGCTTTGTCGATGGGCAGTTGGAAGGCAACGGCACCTTCAACAGCGCTGAGGGCGATATCTATGTCGGCCAATTCAAGCAGAACCAGCTCAACGGCAAAGGCCGCTACGAAAACGCCGACGGCGACGTATGGATCGGCCAGTTCAAGGAAGGCGCCCTGACCGGCCAAGGCGAATTGATCGGTGTCGATGGCAGCCACTATGTCGGCCAGTTCAGCGATTGGCGCTTTACCGGCGAAGGCCGCCTGAACCTCACCGATGGCAGCTTCTATATCGGTGGCTTCGACAGCGACAACTACCAGGGCCGCGGCACACTCGTCCTCGCCGACGGCGCCGTACAGGCTGGCACCTGGGTCAATGGCCTGCGGGTGCGCGACGCCGATGGCAAGCTGCTGCCAGACCCACTGGAAATCGGCGTGCTTGACCAAGGCCGCTTACTCAATGACGCCCTGGCCGGCGTGCCCCCGTCCACCCCGGCCGTCGAGCTGTACACCTTGGTGCTGGCTGGTGATGGCAAGCAAAGCGTGTTCCTGCGCGAAGCCGATTACGTCAGCAACCTGCTCGCTACCCGCTTCGGCGCGCGCGGGCAGGTGCGCCTGGTCAACCACCGCGATCATATCGCCGACCGCCCCCTGGCCACCCGTGAAAGCCTGCGGCGCTCCGTACAAACCCTGGCCGAACGTACCGGGCCGGAAGACCTGGTGTTCATCTATATGACCAGCCATGGCACCCACGAACACGAACTGGTGCTCGACCAGCCGCGCATGGAACTGGCCGACCTGCCCGCCGATGAGCTGGCCGCCGTGTTGGCACCGTTGAAAAACCGCGACAAGATCATCGTGATTTCCGCCTGCTACTCCGGGGGGTTCATCCCGGCACTGAAGGATGAGCGCACCCTGATCATGACCGCCTCCCGTGCAGATCGCGTGTCGTTCGGTTGTTCCGAAGAAGCCGACTTCACCTACTTCGGCGATGCCCTTTTCGCACAAGCCTTTAATCAGACGGACGATTTGCAGCACGCCTTTAAACTGGCACAACTGCAGGTGGCGGAGCGCGAACAGGCGGACAACTTCGAAGCCTCCGAACCGCAGATCTGGGCCCCTAAAGGCGTGATCGCCCATTGGCAACTATTACGCAAACAGCAGGCACGAAAGGCGCTCGAAAGCGTCTCAATGAATAGCAAGGAAGCCATAGGCAACTAAGCTGTAACCTGTACCAAGGGGGAAACACCATGTACCTGACACCTCAGCACATCTTGCTGGCCGGGGCCTCTGGCCTCACCGGCGAGCACCTGCTCGACCGCCTGCTCAACGAACCCACGGTGACCCGCGTACTGGCACCCAGCCGCAAGCCGCTGGCTGAACATCCACGCCTGGAGAACCCCGTGGGCGACCCGGCAGTGTTCCTGCCGCAACTGAGCGGCCAAGTGGATATTGCCTTCTGCTGCCTGGGCACCACCATCAAGCAGGCGGGTTCCGAAGCGGCCTTCCGCGCCGTCGACCTGGACATGGTCGTGGCGTTCGCCAAGCGCGCACGGGAACTGGGAGCGCGGCACCTGATCGCTATCAGCGCTATTGGCGCCGACCCGAAATCCTCGATGTTCTACAACCGGGTCAAAGGGGAAATGGAACAGGCACTCAAGGCCCAGGATTGGCCGCAACTGACCATCGTGCGGCCCTCGTTGCTGCTGGGGGAACGGCTGGAACCGCGCCTGGCAGAACAACTGGCCGGGCCGTTGTCGCGCTTGATTCCAGGCAAGTACCACGGTATCGAAGTCTGCGAACTGGCCCGCGCCATGTGGCGCCTGGCGCTGGAAGAGCAGGATGGGGTGCGGGTGGTGGAGTCGGATGAGTTGCGCAAGCTCGGTAAATAACCCGGCTCAGAGTCCTGACACAGATCAAAAATGTGGGAGCGGGCTCTAGTCGCCGAAAAGATCGGGGATCAGAGCCCACCCGTGGCGTTGAAGCCGACGCCCAGCACGGTCAATAACGACAATGGCAACAACAGCGTGTCGAGCAACGCACTGGCCGGCAGGTCAATATGGGGATAACTCGGCGCCTCGGCGCCAAACCTGTCCTTGGCGCAACACCCCCCATTAATCGCGTACAGATCCAGGCGTGTGCCGGCATACACCACCGGCGCGCCCGGTTGCGCGGCATCCAGCGTACGCGCCGTGGCGCAGCCCGTCAGTTGCAACACCAGTAATACCAGCAGCGCTTTATTCATCGCCGCCCAAATGATGTTCGCCCCAACGCGGCAGCATGTCCTGGGGAATGTTCAGCAGGTTGAGAATGCGCGCCACCACAAAATCCACCAGGTCATCGATGGTTTGCGGCCGGTGATAAAAGCCCGGCGACGCCGGCAAAATGGTCACGCCCATGTTCGATAACTTGAGCATGTGCTCCAGGTGAATACTTGAATACGGCGCTTCACGCGGCACCAGGATCAACTGGCGACGCTCCTTCAACGTCACGTCCGCCGCCCGTTCGATCAGGTTGTTGCAAGCCCCCGTGGCAATCGCCGACAGGGTGCCGGTGGAACACGGCACCACCACCATCGCAGCCGGCGCACCGGAACCGGAAGCCACTGGCGACATCCAGTCTTCCTTGCCGTAGACCTTGATCTGGCCCGCCGCTGCGCCGGTGTACTCGGTGAGGAACGCTTGCATCGTCTGCACTTTCGGCGGCAACGCCACATCGGTTTCAGTCGCCAGCACCAACTGCGCTGCCTTGGAAATCAGGAAGTGCACCTCCCGGTCTTCACGCACCAGGCAATCGAGCAGACGCAGGCCATAGGGCGCGCCGGATGCGCCGGTCATCGCCAGGGTGACGCGTTCCGGCCCGCTCATTTCAACGCCTCGGCCAACTTGCCATGCAAACCGCCGAAGCCACCGTTGCTCATGATCACCACATGGGTGCCCGGCTTGGCCTGATGCTTGACGTGCTCAATGATGGCTTCCAGGGAATCACACACTATCGACGGTACCGTGCACAACGCCGCAATCGCCGGCAGGTCCCAGCCGAGGTTGGCCGGTGCATACCACACCACTTGGTCGGCATCGTTGACGCTTTCGGGCAAACCGTCACGGTGCGCACCCAGCTTCATGGAGTTGGAGCGCGGCTCGATGATCGCAATGATCTGGGCATCGCCAACGCGCTTGCGCAGGCCATCCAGGGTGGTGGCAATCGCCGTTGGGTGGTGGGCAAAGTCGTCGTAGATGGTAATCCCATTCACGTCAGCAACTTTCTCCATGCGCCGTTTCACGCTTTTGAATGCGCTCAATGCCGCAATGCCCATGGCAGGCACCACACCGACATGCCGGGCGGCCGCCAGGGTCACCAGCGCATTGGCGACATTGTGCTGGCCAGTCATGCCCCAATCGACGATGCCTTGGGCCTCGCCTTCGAACAGCACTTCAAATCGAGAACCGTCGTCGCTGAGCAATTTGACTTGCCACTGGCCGCCCGTGCCGGTGGTCTGCACCGGAGTCCAGCAGCCCATATCGATCACCCGCTGCAAGGCTGGCTCGGTGGTCGGATAAATGACCAGGCCTTCGCTTGGGATGGTACGCACCAAGTGGTGAAACTGCCGCTCGATGGCGGGCAGATCGGGGAAGATGTCGGCGTGATCGAACTCGAGATTATTCAGGATCGCCGTGCGCGGGCGGTAGTGGACGAACTTGGAGCGCTTATCAAAAAAGGCACTGTCGTATTCATCCGCTTCAATCACGAAAAAGGGCGTATCGCCCAGGCGCGCCGAGACCGAGAAGTTCTGCGGCACGCCGCCAATCAGGAAGCCCGGGCTCATACCCGCATGTTCCAGCACCCAGGCCAGCATGCTGCTGGTGGTGGTCTTGCCGTGGGTGCCGGCCACCGCGAGTACCCAGCGACCTTGCAGCACATGGTCCGCCAGCCACTGTGGGCCGGAGACATAAGGCAAGCCCTTATTCAGTACATACTCGACCGCCGGATTGCCGCGGGACATGGCATTGCCAATCACCACCAGATCGGGGGCCGGGTCGAATTGCGCCGGGTCGTAGCCCTGGGTCAGCTCAATGCCCTGGGCCTCGAGTTGCGTGCTCATGGGTGGGTAAACGTTGGCGTCGGAGCCGGTGACATGATGGCCCAGCTCTTTGGCCAGGACCGCCATCGAGCCCATGAATGTGCCGCAAATACCTAGAATATGAATGTGCATAGTCGACCTCGTAAAACATCGAGGCAGGTTAGCGCAGGGAGGGGGAAATCGCACTCTTTTAGCGATTAGCGAGGTATCTTTACCGCCGCGGTCGCGGCTATCGTGCACCCCCGATCGGGGATTCCCCCCAACTCTTTTTCTGCCAATCAATCAACGGCAACCAAGCCCGGTGTCAGGCCGTTTCGGTACAACACCGGGCTTGGTACTTTGCACTCAGACGACCCAATAACACCCGACAGGCATCTTTCAAGCTATCGATTGATTGTCCTGCACCTCTAACATCCGAATAGCCGTTATTCTGCCAATACCTTTATTGATTGTGTCGTTCCTTTTATCAAGCGCACTCAAACGCTCAGTGACACTTTTGAGCGTAGCCGCAGACTCATCTTTATAGGGTTTGAAAACAAAATCATTTTCCTCGGCAAACGCTGCCAGGTTTTTCTCGGCAGCCATGTATTGTTTTTCAATAGTGTCCAGGCGTGCATTGATTTCAGTTGGCCAGTTCGGATGTTTACCAAGAGCATTGCCCTCTCCTCCCTCAACCAGCGCCTGAATCGTATTCACCGCAAACACCATTTTCAGCTCAGCATTATCCAAACGTAAGTTAATGATTTCTGCATCCTGCTCGCCCGTCCGATCTTGCCCTGCCGTAACACCATTGGTTTGCTGGCTCGGGGCCGGTTGGTGGGCCGGGGGTAGCAAGGGGGTATTGGCACTGAAGCTGCCTTTGATGTGCTCGCCAGACCAAACCGAGCCCGCGTACGTACCGATACTCAGCGGCGTGCTGACCAGCCCGTTTACAGAAGCGTTCACAAACGCATCACGCGTAACGGTTTTCAACGAGGAGTCAGTTTTAAACACACCGGCCTTGACCAAGCGATCAGCCGCCACCAGGTTGGTTGCCACATCACCGAACGTCGAGGGTTTGGTCACCACAGGTTTGACTGGCCCACTGAGTGGTGAGCCCGGATGCTGCGTCCTGAATACAAGGTTCCTGAAATTACTGATCGCATTGCTGTTCTGGCTGCCATCGACCGGGCGCGTGGGAATCGTTGGCTTGGGCCTGAATATACCAGTGGTGCCGTTTGGAACATCGATCTTCGGTGGCTTTGGCCGTGGGAAAATCCGTGGAAAGCCCGGAAGTTTTATCCCCCGCTTAACACGCGCAGAACCCTCAGGCGAATTTTCGCCAGCCGTGTGTGCATCGCTGGGCGTCTGGGCAGTCGGATTATTCAGGTCTGACGTACTTTCCGTACTTTTGGGTGCCGGCGGGTTGTGTGCGCCGACTATTGGATTAGTTACATGCAAAGTGGCTGAAACAGGAAAACCTGAAACACTCATATCGTCACCTTTTATTATAGAAACATCACGAACGCATTAACTCACCACTAGCATCAAACTCCTTGAGTTACCGAGCCTCCTTCCCTTCTAAGTATTAAATAACCCTAATCCAGTTCCACTCGGCACACAAACACAAACAACCAGCCACTACACCCCTGAAAACCAAACAATTTCCAACGATGACACAACTGCCAAATTTATAAAAACAGAATAAGGATATTAAACAGTATGACATCTGTTCAATGCGCCGCGATTCGCCCCGCCCTCTCATACGAAAAGAGCGGAACAAGCGAATGATTTGGTAAAGCCGTAAAAGAGAGGGCAGTGCCCATGAGACTACTCAGCCGGCTGAGCGCAAAGCGATTCCATGCTTACGCAGCTTGCGGTACAGGGTGTTGCGGCTGACGCCTAACTGCTCCGCTGCGAGGGTCATATGCCAACGTTGCTGCTCCAATGTGGCAAGCAGTGCCAAACGCTCGGCATCTTCCAACGGTTGCTTGCCCCGTTGCAGGGAAATGGGCGCCTGGTGGAAAGCGTGGCGAATCATCGCGGGTAAATCGATCAATCCTACCCGCCCCCCCTCACACAGTGCAGCCAAGGTGCGCAACACCGTACGCAATTGTCGGACATTACCCGGCCAGGAAAAATCAAGCAGGGCCTGACGTGCATCGGCCTCCAGCACGACCGCCTGCCCTTGTGCTTCTTGTGCCAGTAGAAAATCCAACAACTGAGGTTTGTCACTGCGCTCACGCAGCGCCGGCAAGGTAACTTCCAGGCCGTTGAGACGGTAGTACAAGTCTTCACGGAAGGCGCCGCTGGCAACTCGCGCCAGCAAATCACGGTGGGTCGCGCTGATGATGCGCACGTTCACCGCTTGCGGTTCGCCGCCGATGGGCACCACCATCCGGTCTTCCAACACCCTTAACAAGCGAGTCTGCAAAGCCAGGGGCATATCGCCAATTTCATCGAGGAACAAGGTGCCGCCGTCAGCCTGCTGCAACTTGCCACGCATGCCTTCTTTGAGAGCGCCGGTGAAACTGCCCCCACGGTAGCCAAACAACTCACTCTCGATCAGGCTTTCCGCAATGGCGGCGCAGTTGAGCGCGACAAAGGGCTTATCGGCACGTTGGCTGGCCTGGTGCACGGCCTTGGCGAAGGCTTCTTTGCCAGAACCGGTTTCACCGTTGACCAGCAGCGGAACGTCACGCTCGAACACCCGCAACGCCTTGCGAAACTCATTTTGCAAGGCGGGGTCACCCAGGCAGATTCCTGGCAAGGGTGATGCTTCGGGCAACGGGGTCACGACTGGCGACACGCTGCGTGGCTGACCGCGCAGCGCAGCGAACAAATGCCGACCATCGCGCGTACGCAACGGCCAACTGGCCGTAGCATTGGCACTGGCACGACCGAGCAGTTGGTCCAGGGAGCAATCGAAAAACGCCTCCACCGGTTGCCCCAGCAAACCACCACGCAGCTGCCCCAACAAGTTCAGTGCACTCTGGTTGACCGCGCAGATGCGCCCTTCACCATCAAACGCCAGCAGCCCCTCACTGAACAGGCCCACCGACTCGGCCTGCAGGTGAAAACGCAGCATCCAATGATGCTCAAAATGGCGCAGGAAGTAGCAACTCTCGATCATCTTCGCCGACAGGTTCACCAGCGCCATGGTGTGGAACTGGCTTTGGCGCGATACCGCTTCGCGCGCCGACGATACGTCCAGCACAGCCAGCAGTTCACCGTGCGGGTCGAACACCGGGCTCGCCGAGCAGGTCAGCCCGGTATGGCGGCCGCGAAAATGCTCATCACGGTGAATGGTCAAGGATTGGCGTTCCACCAGGCACGTGCCGATACCATTGGTGCCTTCGCAGGCCTCACTCCAGTCCGCGCCCAGCCACAGCCCGGCACGCTCGAAGATTTTGCGCTCGGAGGGCGCGGTGACACAGTTGAGTATCACGCCCCGCGCATCGGTGAGCAGTACCGCATGGCCGGCGCCCGAGAGCTGTTGATGCAGGCTGTTCATCTCGCTGCCGGCGATCTGCAGTACTTGCCGCAGGCGTTCGCGGCTTTCCAACAGCCGACCATGTTCGAGCACAGTGGGAGCGATGGTCTGAGCAGGGTCGAGGTGGTAGTCCTCCAGGCAGCGCAGCCAGGAACGGGCGATGGACGGATCGCTGCCAGGCCCTTGGGAAAGCTCTTGCCCGCGGGTGACGGTCAAGACCTGCTGGGCATGGCGACTGAAATGATCGTTATGCATGTTCTTATTATTCTCTCTGCGTGAGAACGCCCAGCATCCCCCAGCCATCCCACCATTGCAATCCCGGGCCGACCCGCCGGTCACAGGCCGTAGCGTTTATGGCACAAACTGTCACACCGACTGTATCGCAAGGGTGACAGCAACGCCTTGCAACAAAGCCCAACCCCTTGATTTACCTGGCCTGCACAGCAGTGGCCCGGCCCTTGCTCTACGCTTTATAACGCGCTTGCCGCGCTGTACTCCAATAAACATAAAAGCAGGAGATGCCCACCATGCGTTATGCACACCCCGGTACTGAAGGCGCCATCGTTTCGTTCAAGGCCAAATACGGCAACTATATTGGCGGCGAATTCGTCGCGCCGGTCGATGGCAACTATTTCACCAACACCTCGCCGGTCAACGGCAAACCCATCGCAGAATTCCCGCGCTCCACCGCCAAAGACATCGACAAGGCGCTGGACGCCGCCCACGCCGCGGCTGACGCCTGGGGCAAGACCTCGGCCCAGGATCGCTCGCTGGTACTGCTGAAAATCGCCGACCGTATCGAACAGAACCTTGAGCTGCTGGCGGTCACCGAAACCTGGGACAACGGCAAGGCCGTACGCGAAACCCTCAACGCCGATATCCCCTTGGCCGCCGACCACTTCCGCTACTTCGCCGGCTGCATCCGTGCCCAGGAAGGCAGCAGCGCCGAAATCAACGAGCTCACCGCCGCGTACCACTTCCACGAGCCGCTGGGCGTGGTCGGCCAGATCATCCCGTGGAACTTCCCGCTGCTGATGGCCGCGTGGAAACTCGCGCCGGCCCTGGCCGCCGGCAACTGCGTGGTGCTCAAGCCCGCCGAGCAAACGCCGCTGGGCATCAACGTACTGATGGAACTGATCGGCGACCTGCTGCCGCCGGGCGTACTCAACGTGGTACACGGTTTCGGTAAAGAAGCCGGTGAAGCCTTGGCCACCAGCAAGCGCATCGCCAAGATCGCCTTCACCGGCTCCACACCTGTGGGCTCGCACATCATGCATGCGGCGGCCGAGAACATCATTCCGTCCACGGTCGAGTTGGGCGGCAAGTCGCCGAACATCTTCTTCGCCGACATCATGAAAGCCGAACCGCAATTCATCGAAAAGGCCGCCGAAGGCTTGGTGCTGGCGTTCTTCAACCAGGGTGAAGTGTGCACCTGCCCATCCCGTGCGCTGGTGGAAGAGTCGATCTACGACGACTTCATGAAAGTGGTGATGAAGAAGGTCGAGTCAATCAAACGTGGCGACCCGCTGGACACCGACACCATGGTCGGCGCCCAGGCGTCCGAGCAGCAGTTCGACAAGATCCTGTCCTACCTGGAAATCGCCAAGGGCGAAGGCGCGCAGCTGCTGACCGGTGGCAAGGTCGAGAAGCTCACGGGTAACCTCGCCACCGGCTATTACATCCAGCCGACCCTGCTCAAGGGCACCAACGAAATGCGTGTGTTCCAGGAAGAAATCTTCGGCCCGGTGGTGAGCATCACCACCTTCAAGGACGAAGCCGAAGCCCTGGCGATTGCCAACGACACCGAGTTCGGCCTGGGCGCCGGCCTGTGGACCCGCGACATCAACCGCGCCTACCGCATGGGCCGGGCGATCAAGGCCGGCCGCGTGTGGACCAACTGCTACCACCTGTACCCGGCGCATGCCGCGTTTGGCGGTTACAAAAAGTCGGGGGTGGGGCGTGAGACTCACAAGATGATGTTGGATCACTACCAGCAGACCAAGAACTTGCTGGTGAGCTACGACATTAATCCGTTGGGTTTCTTCTAACTAACGAGCCGCTCCCACATTTGAAATGCAATCAAATGTGGGAGCAAGCCCCCTCCCACATTTGGATCTTCATCAGTATTTGCGATGCGCATTCGGCACACAGAGGCCGAGTTAAAACAATAAGAATGAAAGGTACTTTCCCATGCCTAGCGAACCCACAAGTTCATCTGTCGACTTCGAAAAAGTCGGCACCGACTACTTCCAACAACGCGAACTGAAAAAAGGTGCCGCCGGCTGGGTGCTGCTGGTTGGCCTTGGCGTTGCCTACGTGATCTCCGGCGACTACGCCGGCTGGAACTTCGGCCTGGCCCAAGGTGGCTGGGGCGGTATGTTCCTCGCCACATTGCTGATGGCGACGATGTACCTGTGCATGTGCTTTTCGCTTGCCGAACTGTCGTCCATGATCCCGACCGCTGGCGGTGGCTACGGTTTTGCCCGCAGTGCCTTTGGCCCTTGGGGCGGGTTCCTCACGGGCACTGCGATCCTGATCGAATATGCCATCGCTCCCGCCGCCATCGCAGTGTTTATCGGCGCCTACTGCGAGTCGCTGTTCGGCATCGGCGGCTGGATGATCTACCTGGCGTTCTACATCATCTTCATCGGCATCCACATCTTTGGCGTCGGTGAAGCCCTGAAGCTGATGTTCGTGATTACCGCCATCGCCGCGATTGCCCTGGGCGTGTTCCTGGTGTCGATGGTGCCGCACTTCAACGTCGCCAACCTGCTGGATATTCCGGTGACCGAAGCCAAGGGCGCCAGCAGCTTCCTGCCGTTCGGCTACGTCGGTGTGTGGGCCGCGATCCCCTATGCCATCTGGTTTTTCCTCGCGGTTGAAGGCGTGCCCCTGGCCGCCGAAGAAACCAAGAACCCGAAACGCGACCTGCCCCGCGGCCTGATCGGCGCCATTGTGGTGCTGACCAGCTTCGCCCTGTTGATCCTGGTGATCGCGCCGGGCGGTGCGGGCACTTACGCGCTGATCAAATCAGGCAACCCATTGGTTGAGGCGCTGGCGTTGTCCTACGGCGGTTCGACCTGGATGGGCAGCTTCGTCAACCTCGTGGGCCTGGCCGGTTTGATCGCGAGCTTTTTCTCGATTATCTACGCCTATTCACGGCAGATCTTTGCCTTATCTCGCGCTGGCTACCTGCCGCGCAAACTGTCCCAGACCAACAAAAGCAAGGCGCCTGTGCTGGCCTTGGTCATCCCTGGGATTATCGGTTTCGGCCTGTCGCTGACCGGCCAGGGTGACTTGCTGATCCTGGTGGCGGTGTTTGGCGCGACGATTTCCTACGTACTGATGATGGCTGCGCACATCACCCTGCGCATCCGCCGCCCCAAAATGGACCGTCCGTACCGCACGCCGGGCGGCATCTTCACCTCGGGCGTGGCCCTGGTGCTGGCCTGCGTGGCCGTGGTGGCGGGCTTCCTGGTGGATCCGCGCGTGGTGATTGGCGCGGCGATCATCTATGGAGTATTAATTGCTTACTTTGCTTTCTACAGCCGGCATCACTTGGTAGCAGGCACGCCGGAAGAAGAGTTCGCGGCGATCCAGGCCGCAGAGGCCGCCTTGCACTGATTGCCGAAAACCTCGACGCGGGCGACCTCCCGACGTTTTGCCCGCGTCATCAAGGAGACACTGTATGGCAAGCTTTTCCCACGCGGTGGGTGCACACACCTACCGCTTCGACGACCTCAAGGACGTGATGGCCAAGGCCAGCCCCGCACGCTCCGGGGACTTCCTCGCCGGTGTCGCCGCGCAGAACGACGGCGAACGGGTGGCGGCGCAGATGGCGCTGGCGAATATCCCGCTCAAGCACTTCCTGCAGGAAGTGCTGATCCCTTATGAAAGCGATGAAGTCACCCGGCTGATCATCGACACCCACGATAAACAGGCGTTTGCGCCGGTCAGCCACCTCACCGTCGGCGGCCTGCGTGACTGGCTGCTCAGTGATGCGGCCGATGAACACTCCCTACGCGCATTGGCGCCAGGGCTGACACCGGAAATGGCTGCTGCAGTGTCCAAGATCATGCGCGTGCAAGACCTGGTGCTGGTGGCGCAGAAGATCCGCGTGGTCACCCAGTTTCGCGGCACCCTGGGCCTGCGCGGGCGTTTGTCCACACGCTTGCAGCCCAACCACCCCACCGACGAACCGGCGGGCATCGCCGCAAGCATTCTCGACGGCCTGCTCTACGGCAACGGCGACGCCATGATCGGCATCAACCCGGCCACCGACAGCATTGCCTCGATCTGCGCCATGCTGGAGATGCTCGACGCGATCATCCAGCGCTACGAAATCCCCACCCAAGCGTGTGTGCTGACCCACGTCACCACCTCCATCGAGGCGATCAACCGTGGCGTCCCGCTGGACCTGGTGTTCCAGTCGATTGCCGGCACCGAGGCGGCCAACGCCAGTTTCGGTATCAGCCTGAGCGTGCTGCAAGAGGGGTACGACGCCGGCTTGAGCCTCAAGCGCGGCACCCTGGGCCAGAACCTGATGTATTTCGAAACCGGCCAGGGCAGCGCCTTGTCGGCCAATGCGCATTTTGGCGTCGACCAGCAAACCTGTGAAACCCGTGCGTATGCGGTGGCCCGGCACTTCAAGCCATTCCTGGTGAACACCGTGGTCGGTTTTATCGGCCCGGAGTACCTGTACAACGGCAAGCAGATCATCCGCGCCGGCCTCGAAGACCACTTCTGCGGCAAGTTGCTTGGCGTGCCCATGGGTTGCGACATCTGCTACACCAACCACGCCGAAGCCGACCAGGACGACATGGACACCCTGCTGACCCTGCTGGGCGTGGCCGGCATCAACTTCATCATGGGCATCCCCGGCTCTGACGACATCATGCTCAACTACCAGACCACCTCGTTCCACGACGCCTTGTACGCCCGGCAAACATTGGGTTTAAAACCGGCACCGGAGTTTGAACAGTGGCTGGCGAAAATGGGCATCTTTACGCAAGCCGACGGCAAGGTGCATTTTGGCAACAGCCTGCCGCCAGCGTTTCGCCATGCCTTGGCGCAATTGGGATGAAGGAGCCGACTGTGCAACCAGAACTGCCTGACAACCCCTGGCTGGAATTGCGCCGCCTGACCCCGGCGCGCATTGCCCTGGGCCGCACTGGCACCAGCATTCCCACCAACGCCCAGTTGGACTTCCAGTTTGCCCACGCCCAGGCGCGGGACGCGGTGCACCTGCCCTTCGATCACGCCGGGCTCAGCAGCCAGTTCGCCGAACGCGGCCGCGACAGCCTGTTGCTGCACAGCGCCGCCGTAGACCGGCATATGTACCTGCAGCGCCCGGACCTTGGGCGGCGCCTGAGTGATGAGTCGGCCCAGACTTTGCGCGACTACGCGTTGGCACACCCCGGTGGCGTGGACTTGGCCATCGTGGTCGCCGATGGCCTGTCGGCGCTGGCCGTGCATAAACATACCGCGCCATTTCTGGCGCGCCTGGAGGAACAGACCCACGCCGAAGGCTGGTCCTTATCGCCAGTAATTCTGGTGGAACAGGGCCGCGTGGCGGTGGCCGATGAGATCGGCCAACTGCTGGGAGCCAAGATGGTGGTGATCCTGATCGGCGAGCGGCCGGGGCTCAGCTCGCCGGACAGCCTGGGCCTGTATTTCACCTATAACCCCAAGGTCGGCCTCACCGACGCCTATCGCAACTGTATCTCCAATGTGCGGCTGGAAGGCTTGAGTTACGGCATGGCGGCTCATCGCCTGCTGTACTTGATGCGAGAGGCGTGTCGGCGGCAGTTGTCGGGGGTCAACCTTAAGGATGAGGCGCAGGTTCAGACCCTCGAATCCGACGATCCGGACCTGATGAAGGGCAATTTCCTGCTCAGCCCACCGGATGACCAATAGCGGCACGATTGCGCTTTTTGGCGTCATTAGGCAGCATCAAGTCACGGCCGCTCGTGTGGTCATACCCCATTTGGAAGTTGAGGCCTGGCATGCGGATTACTCAAGCGACCCTGGAACACCTGGACCTGCTGACCCCGTTGTTCGTCAAATACCGCGAGTTCTATGGGGCCCTGCCGTTCCCGGACTCATCCCGAGCCTTCCTGGAAAAGCGCCTGCGGCGCAAGGAGTCGGTGATCTACCTGGCCCTGGCCGACGATGATGACAAGCGGCTGCTGGGGTTTTGCCAGCTGTATCCGAGCTTTTCTTCGTTGTCGCTTAAACGGGTGTGGATCCTCAACGACATCTATGTGGCCGAGGATGCGCGCCGGCAATTGGTGGCCGACAACCTGATGCGCACGGCGAAGAAGATGGCCAAGGAAACCCATGCGGTGCGATTGCGCGTGTCCACCAGCAGCGACAATGACGTGGCGCAGAAGACCTATGAGTCCATAGGCTTTCGTGAAGACACCGAGTTCAAGAACTATGTGTTGCCGATCAACGAAGAGTGACCCAATCCCCCCAAACACCTCAGATCCCCTGTGGGAGGGGGCTTGCTCCCGATTGCGGGGTGTCAGTTAACGAATTTGTCCCTGACCCACCGCAATCGGGAGCAAGCCCCTTCCCACAAAAAACCAATCCCGACCGCTTCACACTTTCGCGACACTCCCCGCTACAAAAGCAACACGCTTTTCACCGTTCAATCCGTATAATGCCGACCTTTCAGGGTTGTAAGAACCGCGACAATTACTTGTAGCCTTATTGCCCGAGCTTCCGCACAGGCCTGCTGAGCCGGGCCATTCACACAGGTGCCATCCATGGATTTCAACCCGCTAGACCTTATCCTGCATCTCGATGTCTACCTCGACATGCTGGTAACCAATTACGGTCCGTGGATCTACGCCATTCTGTTCCTGGTTATTTTTTGCGAAACCGGCCTGGTGGTCATGCCCTTCCTGCCGGGTGATTCCCTGCTGTTCATCGCCGGTGCCGTAGCGGCCGGTGGCGGTATGGACCCGGTATTACTGGCAGGCCTGCTGATGCTGGCAGCGATCCTCGGTGACAGCACCAACTACGTCATAGGACGAACGGCCGGCGAGCGCTTGTTCAGCAACCCGAACTCGAAGATCTTCCGTCGCGATTACCTGCAAAAAACCCACGACTTCTACGACAAGCACGGCGGCAAGACTGTGACCCTGGCGCGCTTCCTGCCGATCCTGCGCACCTTCGCGCCGTTCGTCGCCGGCGTGGCCAAAATGCCGTATCCGCGCTTCTTCGGTTTCAGCGTGCTGGGCACCATCCTCTGGGTTGGCGGCCTGGTGACCCTGGGTTACTTCTTCGGCAACGTGCCCTTTATCAAGAAAAACCTGTCGCTGCTGGTGGTGTTCATCATCCTGCTGTCGCTGGTGCCGATGATCATTGGCGTGGTGCGCAGCCGCTTTGGCCGCACCTCCTCCGAAGCCAACCCGCACTGACCGCCAATGTGGTCCCTCAGCGCCTGGCGTCGCCGGCGCCTGCTGGCCAAGCACCCGATTGCCGATGACACCTGGCAGCGGGTGCGCCAGCACCTGACCTTCCTCGACGGCATCAGCGCCGAGCAAGACCAGTGGCTGCGCGAAGCCTGCGTGGTGTTCCTCGCCGAAAAACACCTCACCGCCCTGCCCGGCGTCGAATTGCACCAGGAACAACGCCTGCTGCTCGCCGCTCAAGCGCAATTGCCATTGATGAACCTCGGCGACCTCGACTGGTACCAGGGTTTCCATGAAATCGTGCTGTACCCCGACGACTTTCTCAGCCCGCAACGCCATCGCGATGCCAGCGGCGTCGAACACGAGTGGGACGGTGAACACAGCGGCGAAGCCTGGCAACAAGGCCCGGTGATCCTCGCCTGGCCGGGCGTGCTCGGCAGCGGCCAGTGGGAAGGCTACAACCTGGTCATCCACGAGCTGGCGCACAAGCTGGACATGCTCAACGGCGACGCCAACGGCCTGCCGCCGCTGCACCACGACATGCGCGTGCAGGAATGGGCCAGCGTGATGCAAGGCGCCTTCGATGACCTCAACCGCCAGCTCGACGCCAACCCGGACGCCGAGACAGCGATAGACCCCTACGCTGCGGAAAACCCGGCGGAATTCTTTGCCGTCACCAGCGAGTATTTCTTCAGTGCCCCGGATCTGCTGGTCGACAGCTATCCACAGGTGTACGCCCAACTCAGCCGCTTCTACCGCCAGGATCCGTTGGCGCGCCTGAATCAACTACAAGCCAGCGACCCACGTTATCAGCCACACGGCGAATGACCGTACGACGCTTGGCGCATGGCATCGGCGTCAGAATATGCCTATAATCGCCGCCACTTTTAGGCCAATCCGGCCATGTCATATGGTCAACTACGGGGGCAACGCCCAATGAGCTACAGCAAGATTCCGGCGGGCAAAGACCTGCCGAACGACATCTACGTCGCGATCGAAATTCCGGCCAACCACGCGCCGATCAAATACGAAATCGACAAAGACAGCGACTGCCTGTTCGTTGACCGTTTCATGGCCACCCCGATGTTCTACCCGGCCAACTACGGTTTTATCCCTAACACCCTGGCTGACGACGGTGACCCCCTCGACGTGCTGGTCGTGACCCCTTACCCGGTTACTCCAGGCTCGGTTATCCGCGCACGCCCAGTCGGCATCCTGAACATGACCGACGACGGCGGCGGCGATGCCAAGGTCATCGCAGTGCCACACGACAAGCTGTCCCAGCTGTACGTGGACGTGAAGGAATACACCGACCTGCCGCCACTGCTGCTGGAACAGATCAAGCACTTCTTCGAGAACTACAAAGACCTCGAAAAAGGCAAATGGGTGAAGATCGACGGTTGGGGCAACGCAGACGCCGCCCGCGCCGAGATCATGAAGTCGGTTGCCGCCTACAAAGGCTGATACCCGCGCCTCATTGCCACGGCAAACAAAAAAAGCCCCGATCATTCGGGGCTTTTTTATGCGCAAGATTAAACATCAAGTTCAATGTTTATTTGAAAACGTTTAACTAAGGCGTACACCTGAAAGATCAGGCCACAACTAAGCCAAATCCTACATATGCAATTCAACGCATGGTTTATTTGATTAGACTTTCCGGCCAGTAAACTCTGCGTTTATGAATACATCAGGTGATCGTTTAAAAGCGCTACTTCGGGAAGTTCATCTTTCCGCCTCCGACTTCGCCAAGAACCGCGGCGTCACGCCTCAACACGTGAACAACTGGTTCAAACGCGGCGTCCCCATGGGCCGACTCAACGAGATCGCAGAACTGCTGTGCGTCTCCAGTCGCTGGCTAAGCGACGGCCGAGGCCCCAAACACCCGCCCGCCAACTACCTGTTGGAAGGCCCCGATGCAAGGAAAGCACTCGCCACCCGCGAAGACACTGGCAAATACCTCACAGGCCCCGCCTGCCGCCCGGAAAAAACCGACGTGGAGATCCCCCTCCACCCCACCTTCACCTCAACCGAACGCATCCGCCTCTCGCTGCACACCCTCGAAACCCTCAAAGTAAACCCCGACCGCGCCGTAGGCGCCTACATGGTCGACAACAGCATGACCGACATCATCCAACAAGGCGCCACCCTCGCCATCGACCGCGGCCGCACCCAAATCATCGACGGCGAAATCTACGCCGTCGAACACGACGGCATGCTACGCATCAAGTACCTCTACAACCGCCCCGGCGGCGGCCTGCGCATGCGCAGCCACAACGCCGCCGAACACCCGGACGAATACCTCAACCACGAAGAACGCTTCGAACAAAGCTTCAAGATCGTCGGCTGGGTATTCTGGTGGTCCACCCTCAACAACCGCCGCCCGCCCGTGCCGCTGGATGAACACCTGTTGGGCTGGGAAGGCTCTAAATCGGAACCGGAGGTGGGCAATTGAGGTGAATGTGGGTAGAATGCGCCGCACATTTGGCAGGGGGATGGCTTAGCTATTTGCCCTGTCAGGCGATGCGGAGGAGTTCCCGCGGATGCCCCTACTATTCAGCCTGACGCAATGTGGGCTGAGCGATTTGAAGGCTGCTGAGGTTTGTCAAAAACAAGCTGAGGCAGTCCCCGAGAAGCCGGCCACAAGCCGGCTTTTTAATATCTGTCAATAAATCCCCTGCTGGCCCACTCCCCCTCAAGCTCATTGGCCCTTTCCTTCCTACGCACCACCTCCAGCCTTAAGCGCAAAAAGCCCACCCCTCGCAAAGAAACCTCTTACAATCCCTCTCTCAATTTCCCAACATGCGTCAGATCCGTTAACCACCAATCGAGAGGCGAGCCTGTGATCAAAACAGACAGCACACCCGAACAACTGGTGAACGTCGACAACCTGTCCATTCGCCTGCAACGCTTTGCTGATGAGCGCGACTGGCAACAGTTCCATTCACCCAGAAATCTACTTTTGGCCCTTACCGGCGAGGTTGGCGAGCTTTGCGAAATCTTTCAATGGATGAGCGAAACCGACTCGGTTGCCGCAGCGAAGCGTCCAGAAACTGCCCAAGCGGTGAAAGATGAACTGGCCGATGTCCTGATGTACCTGGTCCGTTTAGCCAGCGTGTTAGGCGTGGACCTCAACGAAGCTGCCCGGGACAAGCTTGCCCTTAACGCTTCGAAGTACCCCGTCGATAAGGCCAGAAACACCAGCAAAAAATACGACCAACTCTGATACCCCACGCGCTAAGGACTTCTCGTGATCGTTTACGCTGCGACCAAACAGCAATTCCTCAAAGACAACGATAACGACGATATCGAAGAGGTCATTCTCAGGCACTACAAGGAAGCCACGGGGAAAAGAGTTGGGGCATCGGAGATCAAATCCTGGCAGGGCTCTCTGACGTACATGGCGAAGGTGCTCCGAGATGAAGGGCTGCCGAATGACGCCGGTTTGGCTATCGAGTTGCATATCCCACAGTCTTCGAAGCGTATTGATTTCCTGCTGACTGGGAGGGATGCGAATCAGGGTAAAAATGCTGTCCTGATCGAGTTGAAGCAATGGAGCAAATCAACTGCAACGTCCAAGGACGCGATAGTCAAAACTGCGCTAGGCGGCGGGCTAGTGGAAACTATCCATCCGTCCTACCAAGTCTGGTCATACGCCGCATTGCTCGAAGGCTTTAACGAAGCCGTCTATGACAAAAGCATCGAGGTTCGACCCTGCGCTTATCTTCACAACTATGTCAGCGATGGGGTTATAAATTCTGCGCATTACCGGGCATATATCAGCAAAGCTCCACTGTTCCTCAAAGGGCCGGATGAGCTTGAAAAGCTGCGTACGTTTCTCAAGACGCACATTCTTCATGGCGATAACAAGGAAATTCTCTACGAGCTTTCCAATGGAAAAATTCGCCCGTCGAAAGCACTAGCTGATGCACTTAAAGGACTTCTGAAGGGCCAGCCGGAATTCATACTGATCGACGATCAAAAGGCGACGTTTGAATCCGCACTGGCGGCGGCGAGCACTGCCTCGGAAGCGGCGCCGAAGGTGATTATCATCGAGGGCGGCCCTGGTACGGGTAAAACCGTGCTGGCGATCAACTTGCTCGTGAGGCTTACGAGCCAGGGATTATTGAGCAAGTACGTCTCAAAAAATGCCGCGCCGCGAAAGGTGTATGAGAGCAAATTGGTCGGCACGGTCAAGCGCAGCCACTTCTCCAATCTATTTTCTGGCTCAGGCGCTTTCATTGATACCGAGCCCAACATTTTTGATGCACTCATCGTAGACGAAGCTCACCGCCTTAACGAAAAAAGCGGGCTTTACGGCAATTTGGGTGAGAACCAAATCAAGGAGCTGATCGAGTCGGCCAAGTGCTCAATCTTCTTCATCGACGAGGATCAGCGCGTCACGTTAAATGACATTGGCAGCAAGCAAGCCATACGTGCTTTTGCAAAAGCCAAAGGCGCGGAGGTAGAGGAATATACGTTGTCCTCGCAGTTCCGTTGCAGTGGGTCTGACGGTTATCTGGCTTGGCTCGATGACGTGCTGGAGATACGCGCAACCGCCAATCCGCTGCTCGACAACAGCGAATACGAGTTCAAAATCTTTGACAGTCCTCAAGCCATGCATATGGCTATCGAACAAAAAAACCAAGGTAACAAAGCCCGAGTTGTCGCCGGTTACTGTTGGCCGTGGCGCAGTAAGAAAGATGCTCGAGAATCCGACATCGTCATTGGCAGCGACTACGAACGCCAATGGAACCTCGATCAGGACGGCAGTTTGTGGATTATCGCGGAAAATTCAGTTGATCAGGTCGGGTGTATTCATACATGCCAAGGCCTGGAAGTCGATTATATCGGCGTCATCATCGGGCCCGACCTCATCGTGCGGAATGGGCGCGTTCTTACCTCTGCCCTTGAGCGAGATAAAAACGACAAGTCCATTCGCGGCTGGAAGAAAATGATGAAGGAGCAACCCGATCTGGCAAAGCAGGAAACGGACTTGATCATCAAAAACACCTATCGAACGCTGATGACCAGGGGAATGAAGGGTTGCTACCTCTACTGCACCGACCCAGAAACCGCGCAGTACTTTGCGAGCCGGCTTGACGATCACGCGAACGCTAAATGACCTGCTGGTGCTTGCCTCAATAAAGTTGAGGCAAGCACCCTCACATTACTTGGACTGCAAACAGTCCACAGCCCGGTCCGCCACCATCTTCGCCAGCTCCACCAAATGCATCACCGCTCTTTGCGGAGCAGCCAGTGGCTCCCCTAGCATTTGCGACGTTGCCACCGCACATTGCAGCAACTCAGACACCCGCACCCAAGCATCCTCAAAGCTCAGCTCTTCATTAACAGTAAATGGGTTAGTCGCACCCGATGACGGCGAATCCGAAACAACGTTATCCATAGCAAAAACTCCTAGCAGTAAGTGAATACCACCGTCCTTTCGCGACTAAACAATCAGAGGTGGCGGCTGTACGCAGGTTAGTCGACCGGCCGCTAGGCACCGGCGCACCCGAGGGTGCCCTGCGCACAGCCACCATAAAGTGCAGGCGAGAAGACACCTGTCTTTGGGATGGCGCGTGCGCCTAGCGAGGTCCGGGCGACTAAACCCGATCACTGAATAGGCAGTGACAGCTCGCAGCCTAGTCACGCATTCCCGCTGGCGCAATGCGGTTTGGATTCTCTCGGAAACGTCCTGCAAATGAAAGCGATCAACCCTGCTGGCCGTTTAAGCTCCAGCCTCAATCCAATATCAAATGCGGCAAAAACCGGCTCGAATCCTTGGTAATCAAACTATCGTCTTCCCGCACCCCAATCCCCGCCGCTTGATCCCCGATCACCCAAGACCCGATCAACGTGTAACTGTCCCCAAACCGCGGCAGCGGCGCGAACTCCTGAAGAATAAACGGCGCATCCGTGTAGGGCCCGTCCTCTTTCACGATCAACCCATCAGCCGTTTGCAGTTCAATATTGGCGCCTTCGCGCGAGAAGAACGGCTTGCGCACCCAGCCCTTCGGCACGACTTTACCGGGGTCGGTATCCAGGTGTGACGCAAGCAAATTCGGGTGGCCTTTATTGAACTCCCATAACAGCGGCAGAACGCCTTTGTTGGAAAGGATGGATTTCCACGCCGGCTCAAAAAACTGCGTATCGCTCTCGGCAATGGCGGCACCAAAGGGTTCGTGGAAGATGAACTCCCAGGCATGCAGTTTGAACAGGTGGGGAATCCAGCGATCTTGAAGGTCGACGAAGCGGCCTTCGCTGGTCAGGCCGATGTCTTCGATGTCGATGTGGCGGGATTCGATGCCGACTTTTTCCGCGACCAGCCGCAGGTAGTCGGTGGTGCCTTTGTCTTCGATCGAGTCTTTCATCGAGGCGAAGTAGAACGGCTGGTTGATCTGCAGTTGGGCGAAGGCCTGGTGCAGTTTGGTGTCGATGCTGTTGAACTGGTCGGCGTGTTTGGGCAGCAGGCCGCGTTCGATGCATTGCTCGAGCCAGCCCCACTGGAATGCCGCGGCCTCGTAGAGGCTGGTGGGGGTGTCGTAGTTGAGCTCGAGCAGTTTGGCGGGGCCGGTGCCGTTGTAGGAGAAGTCCATGCGCCCGTACAGGTGCGGGTGGCCTTCTAGCCATGAGGTGCGGATCATGTCGTAGAAGGGTGCGGGGATGCTCAGGCGTTCGAGCAGTTCTTCGCTCTGGACCACGCTGGCCACGAGGTCCATGCACATGTCATGGACCTCGGTGGTCGGGTCTTCGAGGTCGCGCTCGATTTGCTTGAGCGTGAACTGGTAATACGCGCTTTCGTCCCAGTAGGGCTCGCCGTCGATGGTGTGGAACAGAAAGCCGAGGCTGTCGGCGGTCTGTTTCCAGTCATGACGCTCTGCGCAGTGGATCTTCTTCATGGCTGCCTTCCTTAACTGCTCGACCCGCCGCCGCCCCAGCCGCTGCGGGCGCTGGCTTTGCTGCCGAAGCCGCCACGGGAGGTGGCCGAAGACACGGAGCTGGACTTGTTGGCGGAGCGCAGCGTGTTGGTGTAATTGCTGCTGCCGTACCGGGCCTGGTTGGAGCGGCCGAAGGTCGCGCCATTGGAGGCGCGCTGGTTGAGCGTGGAGTTGCCGTAGTTGCCGCGATCATCGCGGTAGCGGTACACCGGCTCGGAGCGGTAGCTGTTGCGGTTGTTGCTCAGCATGTTGCCGATCAGCAAGCCGGTCAGCAGGCTGGTGGTGGAGAAGCCTGAGCCGCCGCCGCTCGCCTGAGCGTTGTTGGCTTGAGCATTGGCGGCGTCGACCTGGGATTGGGTCACCTGGCCTTCGGCAGTCAGTTCAAACCCGCCGAGCTTGGGGATGAACTTGCCGCTGGAGTCTTGCTGGCACCAGTCGGCGACAAAGTCGGCATCGCAATCGGCCTGGCTGTCGTACACCGGTGCAATGCGGCGATGCTCGGCCATGGCGGTCATGTAGGCGTCCGAGCAGACGTCCACCGGAAGTTTTTCATCGGCGCATTGTTGAACCGACTGGAAGTTGTACTTCTTCTGCAAATCGTAGGTTTTTTCTGTTGGCCCGCAGCCGGATATCGCCATGGCGACCGACGCTGCCAGCGAAAGCTGGACGTACTTGCTTCGTTTCATCGGGAGCTCCGTGCGCAATCAGTTCTGGGTAGGCGTCATGCACGCGGCATTCAACATGCCGACGCTGATGGCTACGGCGGCCACGTAGATGCCGGCCGCGAGCTCGCCGTTCTTGATGCGCTCGGACGTGCCTTTGAGCACCAGGCTGGTCAGCAGGAATGCCAACAGTTGGACGACGGCTGCGATCACCGACCAGACTACGAAGTCGAGGAGGTTGATGGAGTAGGCAATCACGTTGCTGGCCGGAATGGCGAAACCGACGATGGCGCCGCCCAGGGCAACTGCCGCCGAAACGTTGCCCGCACGGATCAGCTCGAATTCCTTGTGCGGGGTGATGCGGGTGTAGATGAATTGGAACAGCGCGAACAGTACCGCAGCCCCCAGGATGTAGATGACAAAGCCGAACACGGCAGCTTTGTTCAGGGAGATGGAGAGAGCTTCTAGCATGGACTTCTTCCTTTTTTAGAGCGCAGTCAGGTCGGTTGTGTACAGCGAAATGCCCAGCGAAGTGCTCAGGCTGATGGTGCCTTCAGCGTCTTCTTCGACGGAAAACAGCAAAAACTCGCGGCGGTCGGTCAGGCCGGTGTCGCGTGCGTATAGCATCGAACGGTGCTCAATGCTGTAGGCGGCCTCCGGGCTGACTATTTGTTCGCTCATCGCCACCAATTCGGTCTGGCCGTCTTCGCTGCCCCACTCGCGGAAAAACTCGACGCCGTCGTGGGTGTAAGTCGGCAGCCCGATCAGGCTCTGTGGGCCGGCCAGCCGGCGCAGTTCCGCCTCGCTGCTGATGGTGACGTAACTGAGGTAGTTGAACAGGATCACCGACTCGACCTGCCCGGCGATGTCGCCCGTGGTGTGCACCTGCAGCCAATAGTCTTCGTCGTTCATGTAATAGCGCGACAGCCAGGTCGACTGCCCGAGGTCAACGGTGCCATTGGCCCAGATTTCCTGGGAACCGGGGATGACCACGGTGGTTTTCTCATCGAGTAGTAATTTCAGGCTCGTGTCGAACATCAGGCCTTTGCCGGGTGCCAGGCCCAATGGCCCTGTAGCCGGCAGTGCTTGGCCGGCAGCCGCTTTCGAGTCGGTAGTGGATTTCGGAGCCTCGAGCCCCATCAATTGTTTAAGCCATCCCATGGGAGATTTCCTTGAGCCGGGTGGAGGCGATGTAGAAGAGTTCACCGCCCTCGACACGCGTGGTGCTGGGCGGATTGATCGCTGGTTGCTGAGCACCTTTGGCGCGATAGCCGATGAGGGTGGCGTTGTGGTGTTCTTTCATCCGGGTGTACAGCTCACCGAAGGTTGCCTCAAAGGCTTCGGGCAATTTCATCAGGTATTGGGTGGCGCCCTGCCCTACGCACAGCAGCTCATTGATGACCACGGACGAGCCCGGATCCTGGGAGGCGCGCACCAGCATTTCAATCGCCATGCTGGAAGTGCATTCCAGGCGGGGTGCGTAGGAGCTAGCGAGTGCGGCGATTTCACTTTCATTGAAGTGGGCGACCACATGCCCGACGGGGCTTAATTGATTCACCGCCAGCACGGTGGCCAGCGTCAGATCGTCAGACGGGGTTCGCACCAGCACACGCTCGGCGCCGGGAACGCCTGCTCGCTGCAACAACGCGGTGGACGACAGGCTTTCACCGCGGATGAACGCGGCTTTGCCCGGCATCGGGTTTTCTTCGAGGGTGCAATCGCAAATCACGATCAGGTTGTCGTTCGAGGTTTCGTCTTGAAGCAGCAACTCTATGACCCGCTCGCTGGACGCGCCCTCCCAGCCGATGAGCACGGTATGGCCGACTTTGCCGGTGAAATCGCCTTTGCCCTTCATGCCTTTTCTCCATGCATCAATGACACTGCTGGTGGTTTTGCCGATGGCTGCGGTCAGCAGCGCAATGCCCCCGAGCATGACCCAGGCAGCCACGAAGATTCGCCCCGCCGCGGTCTGCGGTGCGAGATCGCCATAGCCGACGGTCAGTGTGGTGGTGAGATAGAAGTAAACAAACGTCGCGGGGGCGGTGAGGTGCTGCTCGCCCAGAAATACCAGGCCCAGATAAGCCACGCTCAGGTGTACCCCCAAGGCAATGATCAGGCCTGCCCAGCCGAAACGGTGAAAGAGGGAGGAAGCGTACAGGCGCAATAAAAGAAAGATCGACATTTCATCCCTGCTTCCGTGGGTACTGGATTCCTGGCGACGTGATCGCCTCGGCTTCTGGCTGCTCACGTGTGCTCATCCGGCATTAAACCTGCTGCGCGGTGCAGAGAGAAGTACCTTGGCGGCAATAAATCCAGCGAACGCGCCGAAGAGATGACCTTCGAAGGAAACGCCCTGCCGAGGAAGGAAGCCAAAGATCAAGCCACCATACAGTACCGCCACCACACCGGCCGTTATCAGGTTGCTCCAGCTTCTGTGGAACCAGGCGCGCGATAGCAGGTAGGCCCATAGCCCGAATACCCAGCCACTGGCACCGACATGTACCCCAGAAAAACCGAACAGCCAGACCAGCGCGCCCCCCAGCAGAATCACGATTGCGCTGACGGCAATGAACCGGTTGAGCCCGTCGATAATGACCAGGGTGCCCAGGACCAGAAAGGCAATCAGGTTCGCGCTCAGGTGAGCAAAGGAGGCGTGCAAAAACGGTGAGGTGAGGATACCGAACAGCCCGTGCAGCGTTCTCGGGACCAGCCCGAATGCCAAGAGGCTGTAACCGGTCGCTACATTGAGCAGTTGCAGCGCGACCATGAAGAGGGCCAGGCCTGCGATTGTCTTGAAACCCTTCAAGGCGTCCATCCTGACCTCGACATAAAAAAGAAGGGCAGAAATGCCCTTCCTTCGACGGCGTCGCTTACTCGGCCGACTTTTGCTTCAGACGTTCCAGAATCGCGTTGGCACTGCCTTCGTTCGGCGTGATGCCGGCTTCGCGGAGCTTGCGTTCCAGGTCGGTCCCCGTCGATGCCTCAGCCAACTCATCCTGGGCTTGCAGTTCAGCGGAGCGTTGCTGCTGTTTGGCCTGCAAGCGATTCAGCGTACCGACGGCAGTTTCCAGCTTGCCGTTGGCACCGCCGCTGGCAATGGAGGCGCTGACCTGAGCCTTCTGCACGCTGTCGCGAGCCTTGGCCATGTCCACTTGCTGGCGCAGGCTTTTAATCCGGCTCTCAGCCTTGGTGATGTCTTTGCGCATGCTCTCGGCGTAGCCACCAAACTCGGTGGTCTGCTTTTGCTCGACGTCCCGCTCGTTGGTCAGGGTCGAAATGGCTTCGGCGACTTCCAGGGCGAGGTCTTCACGATTGGCTTGGATAGCAGCCATCGCCTTGGACTCCAGGTCTTTGATCTTGGCGTCGTACTCGCCGACACGATCAGCCGCCAGTTTGTGCTTGGCCATGATGCTGACCAGCTCACGCTTGGCGTTGGCCAGCGCGGTGTCAGCATCGCGAATTTCCTGGTCAAGGATGCGCAGGGCCTGTTGGTCGACGATCGATTCGCCGACTTCATTGGCACCGCCACGCAGCGCGGTGAACAATTTGCTCCAGATGGACTGAGTCATTGGATATTCCCGAATAATTAGTTGAAGAAACGTTCGAAGGCTTCGCTGGCGCGCTGCACGTTATCGACCAGGGTTTTCACCTCGGTCACGATGTTGGTCAGGCTGGAGTCGGAGCTGAGCGCGCCGAACATGTTGTAGACCACCTGCCCGTTCGGCATGGACTCGATACCGATCGAAGACAACGGGAACATCTCCCGGCTGCGCAGCACCGCGTCATTGAACTTGGCAACGTCGTTGATGGATTCGACGTCGACCAGCACGGTGTCCACGATGATCTGCTCGCCC
This sequence comes from Pseudomonas sp. MF6755, assembly GCF_016405635.1. Classification (NCBI taxonomy): domain Bacteria; kingdom Pseudomonadati; phylum Pseudomonadota; class Gammaproteobacteria; order Pseudomonadales; family Pseudomonadaceae; genus Pseudomonas; species Pseudomonas sp. MF6755. The sequence goes on along the minus strand of NZ_JAEKDA010000010.1, from coordinate 86,241 downwards.
ACCACCGCGATGTAAATCGGCAAGCCACCGAAATCGTTCATTTCCAGCTTGATGCTGGAATCGGAACCTTGGACGAGAGAAAGCGTAATGTCGTTGGAGGTCACTTCATCCAGGGCCTGAAGCGCGCTGAAGAGGCGATCGATGTTCCAGTTGGTACCTGCGCTCATGAAATTCTCCGACATGAATGAGCCAGCCAGGATCGGTTGGCGAAGCTGTTTCTCCATTTGCTTGAGCAAGCTTCGGTTTTCGGGAAGCACCCAAGTCTCGTGTTTCACATACCCGGCGGCCGACAGGCCCGCGCGCATCTGCTTCATGTAAAAGCTCGATGGCTTTTTCGCGGACTGTTTCAAGCGCTCTCCCTGAAGGCTGGCTGAATCGGTATCGGGCCCTGCAGCAGGGCTCGATGGAGAGCTGCTTTTCATCGTACTGACCTCGCTGTGAAAAACTCACGCGTGAGAAAATCTACAGGCAATGTTCGTCGTACTCAATAGCTCACGCGTGAGATTTTTCGGATGCTTCTCCGGCCATGAAAAAGCCCAGGCATCGTGACCGCTCCGGCATTGTCTCCTTTGAGTTGACGGTATTACCTATCCCAGCCGATTTATCCTCCAGCAGCCACTCATTAATCTGTGCCCATGTTGAACGCAACGCCTAACCCACCTAAATAAAAAAGGATTCAACCATGAGCACTGCAACCTACAACCGTTTGAACAAAGACGACGCCATCGTTCTGATGGTCGACCACCAGACCGGCTTGATCTCACTGGTACAGGACTTCTCTCCCAATGAGTTCAAGAACAATGTGCTGGCCCTGGCGGACCTGGCCAAGTTCTTCAACTTGCCAACCATCCTCACCACCAGCTTCGAGCAAGGCCCCAATGGCCCGCTGGTACCGGAATTGAAAGAAATGTTCCCGGACGCGCCGTACATCGCTCGCCCTGGTCAGATCAACGCATGGGACAACGAGGATTTCGTCAAGGCGATCAAGGCTACCGGGCGTAAGCAGATCATCATTGCCGGTGTGGTGACGGATGTGTGCGTGGCGTTCCCGACCTTGTCGGCGCTGGCGGAGGGGTTTGAAGTGTTTGTGGTGACGGATGCTTCGGGCACGTTCAACACTACGGTGCAGCAAGCAGCGTGGAGCCGGATGACTCAGGCCGGTGCACAGTTGATGAACTGGTTCTCGGTGGCGTGCGAGCTGCACCGCGACTGGCGCAACGACATTGAAGGCCTGGGGAATCTGTTGTCCCAGCGTATCCCTAACTATCGCAACTTGATGAATGGCTATGCGGCGCTGACTGCACAGCAGAAGTAAGTCAGCCGAGTGTGACGATAAGCCTGCCCTGAAAAGCAGGCTTGCGGTGTTTGAGCCGGTTCTACCCCGCCAACTCTCTCTCAATTTGTTCAATGCTGGGCAAACTGGATTGCAGCTCTGCCGGCAAAGACTCCACCAGTTGATATTCCGCCACGCCGATAGGACGGTTGTTATCACGCAGTGCATATTCAGCCACCACTTCATTTTTACCCTTGCACAACAACAGGCCAATCGTCGGGCCATCCTGTGGATGCTTCAACTCGGCATCCACAGCCGCGAGGTAAAAGCTCAACTTGCCCAGATGCTCGGGTTTGAACTTGCCCGCCTTGAGCTCGATCACCACGTAGCAACGCAGCTTCAAGTGATAGAACAACAGGTCAACAAAGAACTCGTCGCCGCCTACATTCAGCAGCACTTGCCGACCAACGAAGGCAAAGCCTGCGCCCAACTCCAACAAGAAGTCAGTGACATGCTTGATCAAGGCGTTTTCGATATCGCGCTCTTGCGCATTCAGGCCCAGGCTGAGGAAATCAAAACGATAAGGGTCCTTGAGGGATTCGCGGGCCAGATCGGATTGAGCCTTGGGCAGGTGGTTTTCAAAGTTGCTGACGGCCTTGCCACTGCGTTCCAACAGGCGGTTTTCAATGTGCATCACCAGCGTGTTGCGCGACCAGTTGTGTTTGATCGTTTGGGTGATGTACCAACGACGTGTTTCGGGGCCGGGAAGCTTATCGAGCAACACCACGTTGTGACCCCAGGGCAATTGTGCAGCAGCCTGTTGCACAAATTCCGAATCCGGCCACGCCTCGGCAAAAGCGCGCATGTACTTGAGATTGCGCGGCGAAAAACCCTTCATGTCGGGAAAGGCCGCGCGCAGATCTTGCGCAAGGCGGTCGATCACTTTACTACCCCAGCCTTGATCGTTCTGACGGGTCAAAATATCGCAACCGATCTGCCAGTAGAGCAGCACCAGTTCACGATTGACCGCGATTGAGGCGCGCTGCTGTGCGTTATGGATACGGCCTTTGAGGTCTGTCAGCCAATCGCTGTAGCCCTCAGGAGGCGCGGTCAGCCCGATAGCGGTTTCGCTCATGCCTTTTTACTCTTGTGTTTTCAGCAGGCTAGTCAGGCCATCGTGCCGTCACAAGGGCTCATGAATACTCCAGGAAGGGTCCTGCGCACCTTACGGAACGGTCCTGCTGGCACTGGCTGTGGCCCTTGACTCTCCCCTATACGGCACACCCTACCCTGAACGCCCATTTCAGGAGCCTTCAGCATGAGTCAGCGCATCCTGGTCATTCTCGGCCACCCGTCCACCGATAGTTTTTGTTCAGCCCTCGCGCAGACCTATATCCACGCCGCGAAAACGGCAGGCCACGACGTACGCGTCCTGCGCCTGGGTGACCTCAGGTTCGACCCCATTCTTCATCACGGTTATACCCAGGTCCAAACACTGGAACCCGACTTGCTCAGTGCACAAGCCGACATCCTTTGGGCCGAGCACCTGACATGGGTTTTCCCTGTTTGGTGGGGCGGTATCCCGGCACTGATGAAAGGCTTTATCGACCGAGTTTTCCTACCCGGCTTCGCCTTCAAATACCGAGCAGGCAAGGCATTTCCCGACAAACTGCTTAAGGGCCGAACCGCGCACTTGCTAGTGACCCTGGACACGCCGGCGTGGTATTACCGCTGGGTCTACCGCATGCCGGCCATCCACCAGATGCGTCGCACCACGCTGGCGCTATGCGGCATCACGCTGAGCAAGACGCTGCTGTTCGGGCCGGTGCTGGGCTCTACGCTGACGCAGCGGGCCCGGTGGCTGAAACAAGCCGGCGCACTATTTGAAAAAGGGAGTTTTCATGTACATCGGCAAAGCCGCGCAGTTGTCCGGCACGACCATCAAGGCGATTCGTCACTATGAGGCGATTGGACTGATGCCCGAGCCTCAGCGTCAGGGCGGTTATCGGGTTTATACGGCCCAGAGCGTCGAGCGGCTGACGTTTATCAAGTGTGCCCAGCAGTTGGGATTCAAACTCAAGGAGTTGCAGGAGATTTTGCTGGGGTACAACGGCGATGCCCTTCCTTGGGACCGGGCGGACCAAGCCATCGCCAACAAGAAGCGCGCGTTAGCCGCGCAAATCGCCGTGTTGCAACGGATGCAGGCGGGGCTGATTGAGTTTGAAACCCAACTGAAAGACGCTCAAGGGCACTGTTCGTCAATCAGTAACCTCGCCATTTGAAGTAGCCCTTGCGCATGAGTTAGCGCCGACTTTTGCTAGCCCTTTGTAAGGGCAATCTGATTTTCCAAACCGTTCATCCAGCCGCTTTTCGCTGCGGCAGACTCCGACGCCTTGCCTTCTGCCGAGACGTCATGGATGACCCACGCTGCCCACATCGCCTCTATCGAACATGAGCTGGATGGCTTCCATCAGAGCCTGGTGGACTACCGCCAGCAGATGGGCGCCTGGTATTCGCAGGCGCTGGATTCGGTCAGTCATGCGGCGGATATGCCGTCGTTGCTGGGCATGGACCGGGTGTTGCGGGTTGGGGATTCGCAGCGTTCGGTAAGCCTTAGCGACGCGGATTTTTCCACCGTGGCCCGCTGCCCAGTGGGTGGCGTGCTGAAGATCGAGAGCAAGTTCGAGTCGGTGTATGACGTGCCGATTGGCGATATCCCGGTTGAGGTGATCGGCCTGGATGACGGCAGCTCCACGCTGGTGATGCTCGATGAGCACGGCAAGGGTTCGCACTACTGTTCCGCTGGCGGGCGCTATCAGGTGCGGGTTCAGGGGGGTGTTTCAGCGCAACAAGTTGACGCCTTGTTTGCCTCCTATTCCGGGCTGACGGCGGACTTGGAACAGTGGCTTCGGTCGCAGTGGAATGGCTTCAAACCGCACTGGGAACGCTCTACTGCCAGCGCGATTGGCAACGGCGTGCTGGCGGGCAGTTGGGCGGCAATTCATGACGTGTGGGACAGCATCAAGCGGGTACAGGCAATTCTTGAAGACCCGCTGAAGTACGTCGAGCAGCTGGGTAGCGAGGCGGCCAAGTTGGCGCAGATCGCCATCGATGCGCCCAAGGTCATGGAACAGGCGATGTTGCTCGCCAGTGATGAAGCGGCGCTGTACCTGTTACTGCGCACCGCCATGATCTGGCTGGACGCGTTACCACCCGGTGAAGTCGCGCAGGTAGCCGCCGGTTTTATGGTGTCGCTGCTGATTGATCTGGTGATTGGCGCAGTGTTGACCATCGCATTGCCGGCGGCGGGTGTGGCGTATTTGAGCGTGCGCCTGGCCAAGTACGGTGCACACATTCTTCAGGCTGCCGTGGGCTTCGTGAAGGGTGTGCTGGCGATTCTCACCAGGTTCATGCAGGCGGTGGACCGCTACAAGGCGGTGGCGGTTCGCGGTGTGGTCGGCGGGCTGAAGCAAGGCACGATGCAGATGCGCTGGCGGGCGCGGCAGAACGCGGTGCTGAAGCAGAAAGAGCGTGTGGATGATGTGCCTGTCGTGGCTTCGAATCCGAAGGGGGATGCGGCGGCCCCAGCAGATAAGACGGTCACTAATGGCTGCCCGGTATCGATGGTTACCGGGGAGGAATTACTGACCCTTACCGACGGTGCGCTGGACGGGATCTTGCCGTTTGAGTGGACGCGGTTGTATCGCACCAGTGCGGTAGAAGTGGATTGTGGGTTGGGGTTTGGCTGGAGTCATTCGCTGGCGCATAGGCTCTGTGTGTCGGGTGATTCGGTGGTATGGACCGATCATGAGAACCGCTCGACCACCCTGCCCTTGCCCACATTTGCCCGGCCCGCGATCACCAATAGCCTGGCGGAAGCGGCGATCTACTTGGGCTCGGCTCCTGATGAACTGGTGCTGGCCCAGGCGTCGCGGTTTTATCACTTTCGCGACGGTGTGCTGGTTTCGATCAGCGATGCGTATGACAACCGCCTGCGCATTTGCCGTGATTATTCAGGGCGGATTGAGCGGCTGGATAACGGCGTCGGTCGCTCGCTTTTGTTGCGCTATGAACTGGATCGCATCGTCGCGGTGGACTACCAGGTTCATCGCGCCACAGGCCGCGCCCCCTACGTCTGGGTGACCGAGCAAAACGTTGTTTCCTACGCCTATGACGAAGACGGACGACTGGTTTGCGCGACCAATGCCGTCGGTGAAAGCGAGGGTTATCGGTACGACGATCAGCACGTCATTGTTGAGCGACAGTTGGCCGGTGGGGCGAGTTTCTTTTGGGAATGGGAAGGTTCCGGCAAGGCGGCACGCTGTGTCCGGCATTGGGCGAGCTTTTCGCAGATGGACACGCGCTATGCCTGGGGTGATGACGGGCGCGTCACCGTGCATAACGCCGACGGCAGCCAGGAAGTGTATGTCCATGACGACCGGGCGCGATTGGTGCAGCGGATTGATCCGGACGGTGCCGAGCATTTCAAATCCTACGATGACAAAGGCCGGCTGACCGTCGAGCAGGACCCGATGGGCGCGGTTACGGCGTATCAGTACGACGAAGCTGGGCGCTTGGTGGCGTTGTTTCCGGGGGATGATGAGCCGACCTCCTACGAGCATGACAACGGCTTCGTACGGGTTGTAAGGCGTGGCGAGGCGGTCTGGAAATATGAGCGTAATGATCAGGGCGACGTCATCCGCAAGATTGATCCGGATGGCAACGCGACCGACTACAGCTACAACAAACATGGGCAACTGACCGGGGTTTGGTACCCCGATCACAGCTGTCATCGGTTGGTGTGGAATGAGCGTGGCCAGCTCGTTGAAGAACAACTGCCCAATGGCGGGGTTAAGCGCTATCGCTATGACGACCTTGGACGGCAGATTGGTCGTGAGGATGAACATGGCGCGCTGACTCAGTATCAATGGGACTGCGTCGGTCGGTTGATTCGCCTCGTATTGCCAGGCGGCGCTACACGCGAATTCAGCTACAACCCCTACGGAAAAATCATCGCCGAACGCGACGAACTCGGCCACGTCACCCGCTACGAATACGCCGACGGCCTGCACCTGATCAGCCGTCGCATCAACGCCGACGGCACCCAGGTCAAATATCGCTACGACAATGTTCGCTTACTGCTGACCGAAATCGAAAACGAAGTCGGCGAAACCTACCAACTCGACTACCAACCCAACGGCCTGATCCAGCAGGAAACCGGCTTTGACGGTCAGCGCACCGCGTATGCCTACGACCTCAACGGCAATCTGCAGGAAAAGACCGAATACGGTGACGATGGCTCTACGTTGGTCACCCGCTACGAGCGCAATCATGCCCCACATTTTAATACCGAGGTAAATATCAACTGAGTTAAAGTCCCTTTAACTATAGGCGACGATTCCCACACTTACTTCAAGAGGTGACTAATGGACACAGTCTTCATACTCAAAACAGGCATATGGCTTTGGGAGCAGCAACACCCAACTGAAGAGCGCGAATACATCACGATCTCCCTACTCAACCAAAACTTTGAAAACGTATGGAAAACCTGGCGCATCTTCGCATCACTGCTGACACAAGAGTGGCCAATGATATTGACGTGGTATACCACAACGACTCCACAATATAGTAAGACACACGAATACTTAACCTTAAAAGACTTCTCAAAAAATTCGGGCCCCAAAGACATATTCAAGAAACATGAAAAAACCTTGATCTACTCAGGAATAGAATATTTAAATTCTAATCCTGAATACATAGACCCAGCGAAATTGAAGGGATACCGTAGCTCGGCAACTTTAATGTTAAGGCAAGATAGCCAGCCAGAGCAATTATGGCAGCGACTAAGTCACTTAAACAACATATCCACAACAGACGACTTAAAATTGATACTTTCAGACAAAGAAAGCCTAGCATTCAGATTTTATGACACCGAGACGCACGGCGTTGCTCAACTGACATCCCATTCCATGCACAAAGTTAAATTAGCGCACGCAATCAACACCTTAAATATCAAAGAGATATCTGAAACAGGAGTTTACGGATATATTCACGACAAATAGCGCTCTCGATATTATTTATTCCACCTATAATTACATGGCGCTTGGATTAAGGGATAACCTCATAGAGGAACGGCGCCAATTATACTTTTTAAGACACGCCTAGAAGCGTGTTTCCAGTTCACCAACAGGATCGAAAAAATGAGTTATCTCGACGGAGAAATAGTCAAAGACTTCAAGAAACTCAATATCAAATTCAATATTGCGCCCCAAGCCGAGCACGACTTAATTGTTAAAATTATAAATGAAGCCGTACCTTTCTCAGGAAGTCAAATAGCTTGGAGTTCATTCAACAACAACACTTATATCGGCTTATCCTCTTCGCAGGCTGCGCTAGCAACACTAGAGCATAAAATAAAAGCTGCCACTCAGTGCAATATAACTTTCATCGGTGACTCCACCGACCGAGCATATTCAATTAAAGTCAGCAACCTTCTACAATCACTGCAAATTTTTTCGAGAATCCCCCAGCATACGTACATCCTTCAAAGACAACTAAATTGGATTGCTTGCATTTCACTTGAAGGGGATATTGACTTTGCAGAACTGCCCCCAGAATCGCCCCTACCACTTGACATTCAATATATATCAAGCAGACAAATACAACATACAACACTAAAAGCACGCACAATGAAATTGATATGCGCCCCCTTGACTGGCGAAGCCATGTCCCTACTTGATCTTAATGCTTGCCCAGACGACCAAATGGTACGATTACCTCTCACACCCATAGAACACCAACAGCTTTTAAAATCAGGTATATTCGATGCAATTAACGACTCTTTAAGAAAAATCATTGACGACTACGAGGACGAACATGTTGACAAAACCGAAGAACTCATCGAAACGTTGAGAATACTGGAAAATAATTCACCACCTGAAAACCCCGAACTATTAGAAAAACCGATCCACCTAACCAAATTAGCTATTGATAGAAAAACGGGTGTTTTTTTCTATTTCTAGGGAACGCATATGAGTTTACATAAAGCACAGGTAGTAGCCACTAACAACCACATAGAAGAAGACGTAACACTGCTCATCGAAGGAACCACTGTAAAATGCTTCATCAGCTATTGCCCCTATGAGCTAGAGGTGGGAAAGACCTATGACGTAGAACTGACATTAAATCTTTCCGACAATTACGAGATTGAGCGGGCTAAGACAATTCAAACGCTGGCAGAACATACAAATCGTGGTTACTCCTATATCCTCTACGGTGACCTGCGCAACGATATTCTCATGACTTTCACCTCTATTGATGTCGAGGGCATACATTACGACCATCCGGAATGCAACGACCACTTTATCAAGCTAAAAGTTGAAAGAATCGACGCCAGTTTTCACTGAAATACTAATACCCCGTTACGGGCGTCCTAGCATTGGACAACTCCTGATAGCTCTATCGCTCCGCCCACACCCACTGCAACATTAAGAAAAAGCATAAACAGCCCCCCTAGACGATGAGCCAAATAGCTCGCACAATCGGCTCATAAGATGAGCCGAATACCCCCTCTATTCGGCTCACGCACCCAGGCATTCCCAATGAATCACCCGCACTGGATCTGGCAACACACCGACTGGCCCCACTTCCACTGGCAGCCCGGGCGGCTGGCAGCCTTGTTGCGCGATTGCGGGCAGGCCCAAGGCAAGCTGCTGGGTATGCTCGGTTCTGTCACCGAAGCGGTCAGCGCGCAGAATGAATTGGATGCATTGCTGCAAAACATCCTGACCTCTACGGCCATCGAGGGTGAGCAGTTGAACGTGGGCTCGGTGCGGTCCTCCCTGGCGCGGCGGATGGGCTTGGAAGCCACGAAAGACGGTCAGGTAAGCCGCCGCAGTGAAGGGCTGGCCGATTTGATGATGGATGCCACCCTGCAATTCGACCAACCGTTCACCCGCGCTCGGCTATTGAACTGGCATCATTTGTTGTTCCCGGCTCCCGAAGCAGGCTACGCCGCGCGTGCAATCAATGTCGCAGGATTGCGAGGCGATGAGCCTATGCAGGTCGTGTCAGGGCGACTTGATCGGCCGACCGTGCATTTCGAAGCACCACCACGTAAAGGCCTGGAGCAGGCGCTGGATGAGTTCCTTGAGTGGTTCGAAACCAGCCGCGATCAACCTGAGCTGGATCCAATGGTTCGCGCCGGTGTCGCGCACTTCTGGTTTATCACCTTGCATCCGTTCGACGACGGCAATGGTCGCCTGACTCGCGCTATCACTGACTTGGCCCTGGCCCAGGGTGAGCACCAAGCCATTCGCTTTTATGCGATGTCGGCCAGCATCCTCGAAGACCGTGCCGGTTACTACAACGCGTTGGAAGCCAGTCAAAAGGCCACGCTGGATATCACCGACTGGCTGGAATGGTTCCTGAAAACCCTGCTGCGCAGCCTGCAGCAAGCGATGGCGCGGATTGGCAGAGTGCTGGGCAAGAGCCGGTTCTGGCAACAGTACCGTGGCGTCCCTTTGTCCGCCGAACAGGTCAAGGTACTCAACCGCCTGCTCGATGGTGGTGAGAGGGGCTTCGAACACGGCATCAGCGCCGCGCAGTACCAAGCGGTGGCGAAAGTGTCCAAGGCGACAGCAACCCGCCACCTTGCCGACCTACTGAAAAAAAACTGCCTGATACGCCTCCCCGCAGGCGGCCGCAGCACGCGTTATCAGATCAATCCTACCTACGAGTAACAGCCCCACTCATTTGCCCCCATCCCCCATGTCTGCTAGTGTCGCGCCGGTTTACCGTCTACCGGAATTGCCGCCATGGCCCGCAAAAAAGTTGCACTCGATTTCGAACAATCCCTCGCCGACCTGCAAACCCTGGTCGAGCGTCTGGAGAACGGCGAGTTGTCGCTGGAGGACTCGTTGACGGCGTTTGAGCAAGGCATCGGCCTGACCCGCGACTGTCAGAGCGCGCTGGCGCAGGCGGAGCAGAAGGTCCAGGTGCTGCTTGAGCGTGACGGGGAGTTGGCCGAAGAACCTTTCGATGCGGAACAGCCGGAATGATCGACGCGTATCAGGCCAGTAGCCAAGCCCGGGTGAATGCGGCGCTGGAGCCCTTGTTTGTTGCGCCAAGCCCGGAAATGACGCGCCTCTATGAAGCCATGCGCTACAGCGTGATGAATGGCGGCAAGCGTGTGCGCCCGTTGCTGGCGTATGCGGCCTGTGAAGCCCTGGGGGCTCCGGCAGCCGAGGCCAATGGCGCGGCCTGTGCGGTCGAGTTGATCCACGCGTATTCCCTGGTGCATGACGATTTGCCAGCGATGGACGACGACGATTTACGTCGCGGCCAGCCCACGACCCATAAAGCCTTTGATGAAGCCTATGCGATCCTGGCCGGCGATGGCTTGCAGAGCCTGGCGTTCGGCGCATTGCTGGACCCGCGCTTGAGCAGCGTCAACGCCGAGATCCGCCTGCGCATGGTCACCGCCTTGGCCCACGCCGCAGGCCCGGCCGGCATGGTCGGCGGGCAAGCCATCGACATGGGTTCGGTCAGCCTCAAGCTGGATCAAAAAGCCCTCGAACATATGCATCGCCACAAGACCGGCGCTTTGATCGAAGCCGCCGTGCAGTTGGGCGCACTCGCCAGTGGCCGTGCCGAAACCGCGCAATTGGCGGCCCTGCACACCTATTCCCGGGCTATCGGCCTGGCGTTCCAGGTGCAGGACGATATTCTCGACGTGGAAAGCGACACCGCCACCCTCGGCAAGCGCCAAGGTGCCGATATCGCACGGGACAAGCCGACGTATCCTGCACTGCTTGGGCTGGAAGCCGCCAAGGCGTATGCCATTGAGCTGCGTGACCAGGCCCTGGATGCCCTGCGACCTTTCGACGCGGCGGCCGAGCCACTGCGTGACCTGGCGCGGTATATCGTCGAACGCCGCCACTGACTGCCGCGGCCATTCGCGCCGCATATCGGCCAAGTTCGGCGCTCTGCGTGGGCAGTTTGCACCGCTTGAGGTAAACTGCCGCCTCTTCTATACCTATAACGATTCGCCTGATGCCCACGACGTTTCAAGAGATTCCCCGCAAACGCCCGTCCACGCCACTGCTCGACCGCGCTGCCACGCCGGACGGCCTGCGTCGACTGGGTGAAGCCGAGCTGGAAACCCTGGCCGATGAGTTGCGCCTGGAATTGCTCTACACGGTCGGCCAGACCGGTGGGCATTTCGGCGCCGGGTTGGGCGTGATCGAGCTGACCATCGCCCTACATTACGTGTTCGACACCCCGGACGACCGGCTGGTGTGGGACGTGGGCCATCAAGCGTATCCGCATAAAATCCTCACCGGCCGCCGCGAGCGCATGGGCAGCCTGCGCCAGAAGGACGGCCTGGCCGCCTTCCCGCGTCGTTCGGAGAGCGAGTACGACACCTTCGGCGTCGGCCACTCCAGCACCTCCATCAGTGCAGCGCTGGGCATGGCGATTGCCGCTCGCCTGCAAGGCAGCGACCGCAAGGCGATTGCCGTGATCGGGGATGGCGCGCTGACCGCCGGCATGGCCTTCGAAGCGCTCAACCACGCGCCGGAAGTGGACGCCAACATGTTGGTGATCCTCAACGATAACGACATGTCGATCTCGCGCAATGTCGGTGGCCTGTCCAATTACCTGGCGAAGATCCTTTCCAGCCGCACCTACGCCAGCATGCGAGAAGGCAGCAAGAAAGTGCTCTCGCGCCTGCCTGGCGCGTGGGAAATCGCCCGTCGCACCGAAGAATATGCCAAGGGCATGCTGGTGCCTGGCACCCTGTTCGAAGAGCTGGGCTGGAACTACATCGGCCCTATCGACGGCCACGACCTGCCAACCCTGATCGCCACCCTGCGTAACATGCGCGACCTCAAGGGCCCGCAGTTCCTGCATATCGTCACCAAGAAAGGCAAAGGCTTCGCTCCCGCGGAAGTCGACCCGATTGGTTACCACGCAATTACCAAGCTTGAACCCCTGGATGCGCCCGCCGCCGCGCCGAAGAAGGCCAGCGGGCCGAAGTATTCCGGTGTGTTTGGCGAATGGCTGTGCGACATGGCCGCCGCCGACCCGCGCTTGGTGGGCGTTACCCCAGCGATGAAGGAAGGCTCCGACCTCGTGGCGTTCAGCGAGCGTTTCCCGCTGCGCTACTTCGACGTGGCGATTGCCGAGCAGCACGCCGTCACCTTCGCTGCCGGCATGGCCTGCGAAGGCGCCAAGCCGGTGGTGGCGATCTACTCCACCTTCCTGCAACGCGGTTATGACCAGCTCGTTCACGATGTGGCGGTGCAGAACCTCGACGTACTGTTCGCCATCGACCGCGCCGGCCTGGTGGGCGAAGACGGCCCGACCCACGCCGGCAGTTTCGACCTGTCCTACCTGCGCTGCATCCCCGGCATGCTGGTGATGACGCCGAGCGACGAGAACGAACTGCGCAAGATGCTCAGCACCGGCCATCTGTACAACGGCCCGGCCGCCGTGCGTTACCCGCGGGGCAATGGCCCCAACGCTGTGATCGAGAAAGACCTGGAGCCGATTGAAATCGGTAAAGGCATCGTGCGTCGCCAAGGCAGCAAGACCGCACTCCTGGTATTTGGTGTGCAACTGGCCGAAGCGCTGAAAGTCGCCGAGAAGATCGATGCCACCGTGGTCGATATGCGCTTCGTCAAACCGCTGGATGAAGCGCTGGTGCGCGAGATTGCCGCTGGCCATGAGTTGCTGGTGACTGTCGAAGAGAACGCGATCATGGGCGGCGCCGGTGCGGCGGTCAGCGAATTCCTGGCGCGGGAGAACATTCTCAAGTCGGTACTGCACCTGGGCTTGCCGGATCTGTATGTCGAGCATGCCAAGCCGGCGCAGATGCTGGCCGAATGCGGGCTGGATGAGGCTGGCATTGAAGCTTCCGTGCGCAGGCGCATGGCGATGCTCAACCTGTAACCCAATCGCCCGGGTGAACCGGAACTAAAATGTGGGAGCGGGCTTGCTCGCGAATGCGGAGTATCAGTCAACCGAGATGTTGAATGTGCCACCGCATTCGCGAGCAAGCCCGCTCCCACATTGGTTTTATGCCATCTTCAAATTCTATGGACAGCCCATGAATCGCCTTCGCTTCGCCTTGCCCTTCCTGCTGCTCCCCGCCGCTGATCTGCTGGCCGACAGCTTCGAGCGGGACGACGCGCTGAAGCTCTCCGACGTGGTCATCAGCGCCAACCGCCAAGTGCAGGCGCGTAACGACAGCAGCGCCGCCAACACCGTCTTCACCCGCGCCGACATCGACCGCCTGCAGCCCAGCAGCGTCACCGACCTGCTCAGCCGCGTGCCCGGTGTGCAAGTCGCGCCAACGGGTGGGCGTGGCAGTTTGCCGGGGATCTTCATTCGCGGCACAAAGTCGGCGCAAAGCCTGGTGCTGGTGGACGGGCAACGCATCGCCAATACCACTTCCGGCGACAGCGGCCTGCAGTACCTCAACGTCGATCAGATTGAACGGGTAGAGGTGTTACGCGGCTCACGCTCGGTGATTTACGGCAGCGATGCCATTGGCGGTGTGATCCAGGTGTTTACCCGACGCAACGCCGAGCAAGGCTTGCAGCCACGCCTGAGGCTGGGGTTTGGCAGCAACCAGACGTGGGAGCGCAGTCTGGGCCTGTCGGGCGGTGACGAACACACGCGCTTCAACCTGGGGGCAAGCCTGGATGAGACCGCCGGTATCAACTCGAGCCACGCGTCGTTCCCAAGCGACGGCGATCATGATGCCTATCGCAACCAGTCCATCAGCCTGAACCTCAGCCATTCCTTCAGCGATGAACTGGAAGTGGGTTTCAACCTGCTGGATAACCGCGGTAAGTCGGAATACGACAACAGTTTTGGCCGCTACGACGACGCCACCGGGAAAAGCGTCGGCCAGAAACCCTACACCGACTACACCGTGAGCAGCGCCAGCGGTTATGTCGATGCCAAGTTCAATGAAGTCTGGCAGTCGCGTCTGGAACTGGGTCACAGCGAAAACCGCGACACCAAGCGCGATACCCTTAGTGATGACTTCAGTGCGTTCAATACCTACCGCGATTCGGTCAACTGGCAAAACGACCTGACCCTGAATGAGCAGAACAGCCTGATCGTCGGTGGCGACTGGTATGAAGACCGCTTCCATGGTTCCACCACCTTTACCGAGAACAGTCGCTGGAACCGCGCGGCCTTTGTGCAGCATCGCTTCCACGGCGAATGGTTTTCCACCGAGCTGGGCCTGCGGCGTGACCAGAACCAGCAGTTTGGCGGACAGAACAGCTGGAGCGGCACCCTGACGCTGCCGGTCAACCCGGACAATGACCTGCTGCTGAGTTACAGCGAGGGCTTCCGCGCCCCGACGTTCAATGACCTGTATTACCCGGACGAATATGGCTTCAAGAACAGCAACCCAAACCTGAAGCCCGAAACCTCGAAAAGCTACGAAGTGCAATGGCGTAGCCAACTCAGCGACACCAGCCGTCTGGAAGCTTCGCTATACCGCACCGACATCCAGGATGCGATCGTGTTCGGCAGCGACGGCCCGCAAAACGTCAGCTCAGCGCACATCAACGGCTTCGAAGCCGCGCTCAAGCAAGAGCTGTTCGGCTGGCAAGGCAACCTGGGGCTGGCAATAATTGATCCACGAGACCGCGACTCCGGACGTACGTTGGCGCGTCGCGCCAGGCGCACCGTGAGCCTGGACCTGGATCGCCAATTCGACCAATTCGGCGTCGGCGCCAGCTGGCAAGCGGTCAGCAGCAGCTACGACGACGCGAAGAACCAGCAACCGTTGGCTGGCTATGGATTGCTCGGGCTGCGCGCCAGTTGGACGCTGAACCGTGAAGTCACGCTGAACATGAAGCTCGATAACCTGCTGGACAAAGCCTACAGCCGGGCGCTGTATCAGTACCAAGGCCAGCAATATGGCTATCGGGAAGAAGGCCGGGCGCTGATGCTTGGCGTGACCTGGACGCCGGACCTCTAGCGGGGCGCGATCACCTCACACAATCGGGCTACGGCTTCCAGCATCTGCCCGCTGGGCCGCTCCAGGCCTTTATCCGGCACCAGTCGCACCCGCTCAGCCATCGTCGGCCAGACCTTCCAGGCCTCCTTCTGCACCTGATCGCCCACTAGAATCATCTCGGGATCACGCTGCAACACCGACTCGATGCTCACCTGCGGCGCTGGCAGCTTGAGGTCATCGAATACATTACGCGCGCCGCAAACACTTAGCGCATCGCTGATGATCTGCCCACCACCCACCGTGTACAGCGGCTGGTTCCACACCTGGTAAAACACCCGCAACGGCTCGCCACGCTGATAGCGTTGGCGCAACTCGGCCAGACGCTCGCGTAGCTGTGCGGCGAGCTGACGGCCTGCGTCAGCGCGGCCCAGTTGCTCGGCAATGGCCTGGACTTGGGTGGTCAGTTGTTCAAGGCTATGGGGCTCGGCGACGTACACCGGGATATTCAGGCGCTGCAGCTGCTCGCGCTGGGCTGGGCCAACGCTGCCGGGCCACAGCAGGATCAAATCGGGCTTGAGGCTGAGCAGGCGCTCCATGTCCAATTGGCCGTAATGTCCGACCGACGGCAGCTTTGCCAGTGCTGGCGGCCGTTCGCCGCCATCGAGCACGCCCACCAGCAGGTCGGCGGCGCCCAGCTCAGCGACGATTTCAGACAGCGACGGCGCCAGGCTGACGACGCGCTCGACCGCCAACACCTGGGTGCTGAATACCAGCAGCAGCGCCAGCCAGTAGCGGCTCATCCCAACTGACGCGGAATGCGATAGAGGTAGAACAGCACTAGCGTCGACAGTGCCAGCAGAAACAACGGCACTGCCTCCAGGCCGACGAACACCGCCAGTGCGCCGATCCAGGCCGGCAGCGCGGCCACCAGCAAGGCTGTGCGCCGACGCGCCGCAAGGGTGATCCAGGCAGCCGGTTCTTCTGCGGTATCAAGGGCTTTGGAGGTGGCGATCAGCGCGTGTTTATAGCCATGGAAATAACGCAGGCTGAGAAACATCGAGGCCACGCCGGCGATGAAGAACGGCATGGCCAGTACCGGCAGCAAGGAATCAGCGCGACCAAACAGCAGGTTGATCACGAACAGGGGCAGCAATGCCAGGGCCAGGTACTGCCACCAGTTGAAGGACAGTCGCCGTTTCACCTGGCCTCGGGTCACGCGCGGTCGACCTCGCCCTGGTGCTCGTTGCCCATCATGTGGTCGAGCTTGCTGGCTTTGGTGGCCAGGTAGAGTTTGTTGTGCGGGTTGTGCCCGGTGTGCAGCGGCACGCGCTCGGCCACGGTGATGCCCATCTCGGTCAAGGCTTTGACCTTGCGCGGGTTGTTGGTCATCAGCCGCAGGGATTTCACGCCCAGGTGCTCGAGCATCGGCAGGCAGATGGCGTAGTCGCGCTGGTCGGCGGCAAAACCCAGGCGCTCGTTGGCTTCCACGGTGTCGGCGCCGCCATCTTGTAGTTCGTAGGCGCGGATCTTGTTCAGCAGGCCAATGCCACGGCCTTCCTGACGCAAGTACAACAACACGCCACGGCCTTCACGGGCGATGGCGCGCATGGCGGCTTCCAGTTGCGAGCCGCAGTCGCAGCGCTGGCTGAACAGCGCATCGCCGGTCAGGCATTCGGAATGCACACGCCCCAGTACCGGCGCGCCATCCGTGATGTCGCCCAGGCTGAGCACAACGTGCTCGCGCCCGGTGGCTTCTTCGAGAAAGCCATTCATGGTGAACGTGGCAAAAGGGGTAGGCAGCTTGGAAGCGGCGACGAAAACGACGGGCACCGTGTGCTCCTGATTTCAGATTTCACAGAGGCGGCCATTGTAACAGCAGGTTCCTACAGACGCTTAAGCTGAATTATCGCTGATAAAGATCAATAGGTTCGATTGGCCTTCGAGACAGTTCTATGGGCGTCAGAACGGATACGGCTGTTTCCAGTGCTCGAAAATCGGCTTGAGTTCGCCAGTCTTTACCAGAAGGGTCAAACGCTGGTCATACACCCCCATCAATGCCCGCCCACGCTCGGTGTCGGCAAAGCCGATGTAGAGCGGCAGTTCGGCGATATGCGTAAGTTTGAATAGCGCCGGGTCTTGAGACTGACTGAGCACGTACTTGGCCTCGGTGAGGGCGTCGATATAGAAATCGGCGCGACCGTGTTCCAACATCGGCAGGATACCGTTGCGCCGCTCGATCGGGTTGAAGCGGCGCACGCTGGGCAGGTATTCCTCGTACTTGTAGCCGCGTACCCAGGCCAGACGGTAGTTGCCCAGCGTCGCCAGCGTCGGCGTGGGCGCAGTTGCCAGCCCGAGGGCGTAGATATGATCGGAGTCGAAGTTCCAGTGCGGGTACAACACGCCACTGGCCTCGTCGCGATAGGAACCGACCCAACCATCCACCTCGCCACGCTGGGCCAGGCCGACCGAGCGGGTATAGGGCACGCTGCGGGTTTGCACGGTGATGCCCGCCGGCTCGAAGATCTGGCGCAACAGGTCCCACGCCAGGCCGCTGCCATCCTTGTTGGTGTAGTCGTTCCACTGCTCACTGGCCAGCACGATCTTGCCCGGTACGGGCACCTCGCCCGCCTGGACCAAGGGGGCGAAGGCACACAGCACGATCAGCAGCCAGCGGCGTAAAGCCATGGTGACGGCCTCCTACTCGGGAATAAACGTATAAAGGGTAGCGCAGGCCGCCGGCTTACGGCGCCTGGCGAAAATGCTGATAGCCGCGCACGGCCGGAGTGATGTCCTGGCCGCTGCTGTCGAGCAGCGTCACGCCCTGCCCGGCCTCGACCCGGCCGATCACATGCACCGGCCAGCCATCCGCCTGCAACGTCGCCAGCTGGGACGCCGGCAAGGTGAACACCAGCACGTAGTCATCGCCACCGCTCAACGCCGCCACACGGGCCTGGTCTTCACCGACAAACGCCAGCAAGGCTGTGGACAACGGCAACCTGTGACGTTCGACCACCAGGCTGACCGCCGATGCCTTGGCGATATGCCCACAATCGGCCAAGAGGCCGTCGGAGATATCCATCGCCGCAGTCGCCTTGCCCCGCAGCGCCAGCCCCAGGGCCAACTGCGGTTGCGGCGACCAGTAATGGGCGAGCAGCGGCTCGGCGATTGCCGCGTCCGCCGTGCGTTGGCCCAATACCAAGGGCAAAGCGCCGGCCGCATTGCCCAGCTCACCGCCGACACACAGCAGGTCACCCGGCCGGGCACCGCTGCGCGTCAATGCCAGCCCGGCCGGCACCCGGCCAAACACGGTCAGGGTCAGGCTCAGCGGCCCACGGGTGGTATCGCCGCCCACCAAGCTCACGCCGCAGCTTTGCGCCATGGCGTTCAAACCCTGGGCATAGCGTTGCAGCCAATCGGCATCGACGGTCGGTGTGGTCAAGGCGAGGGTAAAAGCGAGAGGGTGGGCGCCCATGGCAGCCAGGTCGCTCACCGCCACAGCCAGCGAGCGCTGGCCGAGCAGGAACGGGTCACACGGATCGGCAAAGTGCACGCCGGCCACTAACGTATCGGTAGATACAGCCAGCTGCTCCCCGGCGGGCAGCGCCAGCAAGGCGCAGTCGTCGCCGATCCCCAGGGCAATGCCTTCGCCGCCCTGCGCACAGGGCGCGGCGGCGAAGAACTTGCGGATCAGCTCGAACTCGCCCATGCGGGACTCAAGCGCAGGTTAGCGCTTGTGTTCCTTCACTTCGGCTTCACGCAGGCGCGGGGCCAGCTTGTCGAGCACGCCGTTGACGAACTTGTGGCCGTCGGTCGAACCGTAGACTTTCGCCAGCTCGATACCTTCGTTGATCACCACACGGTACGGCACGTCAACGCGCTTGAGCAGCTCCCAGGTGGACAGGCGCATCACGCACAGCTCAACCGGGTCCAGCTCTTCGATGGTCAGGTCCAGGCATGGTGCCAGTGCCGTGTCGATCTCGGTCAGGTTGGCATGCACACCGTGCAGGATGTCGTGGAAGTAGCTCTGGTCGGCGAAGGTGAAGTCGTTATCGACGCGGAACTGTGCCTCGATTTCGTTCAGCGAAGCGCCCGCCAGGTGACGCTGGTACAGCGCCTGGGTCGCGAGCTGACGCGCTTTACGACGCTTCTCGCTTTTGGATGGCTTGCCGGCATCAGCAGGACGCGGATCCTGAGGGTTGAACTGATCGCTCTCGTCGGAAATCACTTGGCCTCCAACTGCGACAGCAGGCTGACCATTTCCAGGGCGGACAAGGCAGCTTCAGCGCCTTTGTTACCGGCCTTGGTGCCGGAACGCTCGATGGCTTGCTCGATGGAATCAACGGTCAGTACGCCGAAAGCAACCGGCACGCCGAACTCCATGGACACCTGGGCCAGGCCCTTGGTGCATTCGCCAGCCACGTATTCGAAGTGCGGAGTACCGCCACGAATGACCGCGCCCAGGGCGATGATCGCCGCGTATTCACCCTGCTGAGCAACTTTTTGCGCAACCAGTGGAATTTCGAAGGCGCCAGGGGCACGGATAATGGTGATGTCGCTCTCGCTCACACCGTGGCGAACCAGGGCGTCAACGGCACCGCTTACCAGGCTTTCAACCACGAAGCTGTTGAAGCGGCCAACTACCAGGGCATAGCGGCCTTTGGGGGCGATGAAGGTACCTTCGATGGTCTTCAGGGTCATTCGACAAATCTCTTAAAGAGCCGGGACGCGAAAAGTGCGTCCCTCAGTGATGATTTAACCGCGAACAAGGGGCAAAAATCGCCAGCCTTTATTCGGAGGGCACGTATTCTACAACTTCCAGGTCGAAACCGGATATCGCATTAAATTTCATCGGTGCGCTCATCAGGCGCATTTTGCGTACACCGAGGTCACGCAGGATCTGCGAACCGGCACCGACGATGCTGTAGGTAGTCGGTTTTTTCGCCGGCACGGCGTCAGCGGTTTCGCGGATATGCGCCAACAATACATCGCCGTCCAAAGGGTGACCGAGCAACAGCACCACACCGCTGCCGGCCTCGGAGACCGCAGCCATAGCGGCGCGCAGGCTCCAGCGGCCCGGCTGTTTGACCATCAACAGGTCGCGCAATGGGTCCATGTTGTGCACCCGCACCAGGGTCGGTTCTTCCGCGCAAATGTTGCCCAGGGTCAGGGCCATGTGCACGTCGCCCTCCACTGAATCACGGTAGGTCACCAAATTGAATTGGCCCAGTTCGCTGTCCAGCGGCTGCTCGGCAATCCGCTGAACGGTACGTTCGTGGATCATGCGGTAGTGAATCAGGTCGGCAATGGTGCCGATCTTGAGGTTGTGCTCGGCGGCAAAGGCTTCAAGTTCAGTACGACGGGCCATGGTGCCGTCGTCGTTCATCACTTCGCAGATCACCCCGCTTGGCTCGAAACCGGCCATGCGCGCCAGGTCGCAGGCGGCTTCGGTGTGGCCAGCGCGGGCCAGGGTGCCGCCCGGTTGGGCCATCAGCGGAAAGATGTGGCCTGGGCTGACGATGTCTTCAGCCTTGGCGTCTTTCGCAGCAGCGGCTTGCACGGTGCGGGCGCGATCAGCGGCGGAGATGCCGGTGGTGACGCCCGTAGTGGCTTCAATCGAAACGGTGAACTTGGTGCCAAACCCCGAGCCATTGCGCGGCGCCATCAACGGCAGCTTGAGCAATTCGCAGCGTTCGCGACTCATGGGCATGCAGATCAGCCCGCGAGCGTGCTTGGCCATGAAGTTGATGTGCTCAGGCTTGCACGCCTCGGCGGCCATGATGATATCGCCTTCGTTCTCGCGATCTTCGTCATCCATAAGGATGACCATCTTGCCTTGGCGGATGTCTTCAACCAGTTCTTCGATGCTATTGAGCGCCACGCGGCACCCCCTTGGTCAGGATTTCAGGTAGCCGTTAGCGGCCAGAAAACTTTCGGTGATGTTCCCAGATGCAGGCTCTGCGGCCTTGTCGCCCATAAGCAGGCGCTCCAGGTAACGGGCAAGCAAGTCCACTTCCAGGTTCACCCGGCGACCCGGCTGGTACAAGGCCATGATGGTTTCGCTGAGGGTGTGGGGAATGATGGTCAGTTCAAATTCGGCGCCATTCACGGCGTTCACGGTCAGGCTGGTGCCATCGACGGTGATCGAGCCTTTGTGGGCGATGTACTTGGCCAGCTCTTTCGGCGCGCGGATGCGAAACTCAACAGCGCGGGCATTTTCGCTGCGGGCCACCACTTCGCCGACACCGTCGACATGGCCGCTGACCAAGTGACCACCCAGACGGATGGTAGGCGTCAGGGCTTTTTCCAGGTTGACCGGGCTGCCGGCTTTGAGGTCGTTCATCGCGGTGCAGTCCAGGGTTTCTCGGCTGACATCGGCGGCAAAGCCGTTTCCCGGCAACTCGATGACGGTCAGGCACACGCCGCTGACGGCGATGCTGTCGCCCAGCTTGACGTCGCCGAGGTCCAGCTTGCCGGTTTCAACCAGCAGGCGGACATCGCCGCCTTTGGGGGTCATTGCACGGATGCTGCCGATGGATTCGATAATGCCGGTGAACATTTCGTTCTCCTGAAAACGAGGGGCTGACGCTCAAGCGCAGGCCGGGAATTATACGCTCGCTGCCGGGACGGGAATGGCAGTGACTCGCCAGTCGTCGCCTACAGCGCGCATTTCAGTGATCTTGAGTTGGGGGGCATCGGCGAGCTTCTCGAGCGGCCAGTCCAGTAAAGGCCGGGCGGCAGAGCCGAGGAACTTGCCGGCGATGAATATCACGTACTCATCCACCAGGCCTTGTTGGGCAAATGCACCCGCCAGGCTTGGGCCGGCCTCCACCAATACGTCGTTGACGCCACGGGCCGCGAGGGCGACCAGCGCCGAGCGCAAGTCAACCTGGCCTTCCACGCCCGGTACCACCAGGCACTCGGGGCCACGGGGGTACTGGTTTTGCGCGGTGACGCAGGTGATGACCAATGCCGGGCCAGCCTTGAAAAACGGAGCATTGAGCGGCACCCGCAAACGACCGTCGATCAGCACACGCAGCGGTGGGCGTGACATGGCCAGGGCAGTGGTTGCTTCATCCAGGCCCAGTTCGGCGGCGCGTACGGTCAGGCGGGCACCATCGGCCAATACCGTGTCGGCACCGGTCAGCACCACACTGGCCTGGGCGCGCAGGCGTTGTACCGCAGCGCGGGCAGCGGGGCCGGTGATCCATTGGCTTTCGCCACTGGCCATCGCCGTGCGGCCGTCCAGGCTCATCGCCAACTTGACCCGCACAAACGGCAGGCCGTGTTCCATGCGCTTGAGGAAACCGGGGTTAAGCGCCCGCGCCTCAGCTTCCAGCACACCGCTGCGCACCTCGATACCGGCCTGGGCCAGGCGCTGCATGCCGCGCCCGGCCACTTCCGGGTTGGGGTCCTGCATGCCTGCGACAACCCGCGCCACGCCGGCCGTCACCAGTGCATCGGCGCAAGGCGGCGTACGGCCATGATGGCTGCACGGTTCAAGAGTGACGTACACCGTCGCGCCCCGGGCCTTGTCGCCAGCGGCGCGCAAGGCGTTCGGCTCGGCATGGGGCTCGCCGGTGCGCTCATGCCAGCCTTCGCCGACAATCTGCCCGTCACGCACAATCACGCAGCCAACCCGCGGGTTGGGGTGGGTGGTGTACAGACCCTTGCGCGCCAATTCGAGGGCGCGGGCCATGTAATGGGCGTCGAGGACCGCCTGTTCAGCGCTAGGTGGGTTCATTTTTTCACCGGCTCACGGGCCAGGCGGTCGATCTCTTCGCGGAACTCATTGAGGTCCTGGAAGCGTCGATACACCGAGGCAAAACGGATATAGGCGACTTCGTCGAGCTTTTGCAGCTCGCCCATCACCAGCTCACCGACGACCAGGCTCTTGACCTCGCGCTCGCCGGTCGCCCGCAGCTGGTGCTTGATATGCGCCAGCGCCGCTTCCAGGCGCTCGACACTCACCGGGCGTTTTTCCAGGGCGCGCTGCATACCGGCGCGCAGTTTTTCTTCGTCGAAAGGCTGGCGGCTGCCGTCGGACTTGATCAGACGGGGCAGTACCAGTTCGGCGGTTTCGAAGGTGGTGAAACGTTCACCACAGGCCAGGCATTCGCGCCGGCGACGCACTTGATCGCCCTCGGCGACCAGACGCGAGTCAATGACCTTGGTGTCGTTGGCACCGCAGAAGGGACAGTGCATGGTTGGCAGGCAACAAAAAATGGGAGGGCCATGGTAGCGCATCCCCGTGGCAAGACAAGCCATAGCCTTTACGGTATATAGGCAGGCTTATATGTTTCATATTTTTAAGCCACGGATTTTGTCCTTTCTGGAGCCGTACATGCAGTTACGACCACTCGTTGTGCTCACCCTGTTCAGTTTTCTGGTCGCCTGCAGCAGCGAGGCCCCCAAGCCGGCCGCGCCTCAACCGACACCCGCGCAAGAGAAAAAAGTCCCAGGCATTGAAGACCTCGGCCCCCTGCCCGCCTTTCAACGGGAAATCAGCGGCAGCCTGACCAACGTGCCCGCTGGCGCCGAAGTCGAAATGGCGCTGCTGGTGATCGACGACCGCTCGCGCCCGCAACAACTGCTCGCCAGCAGTGTGCTGAGCGGCAACGGCAAGCCCCTGGCCTTCCGCCTGCGTTTCAACCCTGAAGCCTTCCCGGCCGGTGCACGGGTTGAACTGCGCGGTCGCGCCAGCCAGTCCGGCCAGTTGATCCTGCACCTGCCCGCCGTGCGCGTTACCCAAGCGATCACCCAGAGCACTGGCCCCCTGCAACTCGTCAAGGCGCCATGACGCCACCGCTGGGCCTGCAACGTGCCCTGAGCGAGCTGATCGGCGACGCGCAATTGGTGCCCAGCCCGCTGCCGGGCACCGAATTGTCCCTGTGGCTGCTCGACGCCGATAATATGGACCGTGCCTTCAGCCAGGAAGAAACCCGGCGCATCCTGCATGAGCCGCCCTACTGGAGTTTTTGCTGGGCCAGCGGCCTGGCGTTGGCGCGCTACCTGGCGGCGCATCCCGAGTGGGTCGCCGGCAAACGCGTACTGGATTTCGGCGCCGGTTCCGGCGTGGCCGGGATTGCCGCGGTAAAAGCGGGCGCCCTGGAAGTGGTGGCCTGTGACCTGGACCCGCTGGCCCTGGAGTCTTGCCGTGCGAACGCCGAACTCAACGCGGTGGAGCTTGGCTACTCAGAGGACTTCTTCGCCGAAGCCGACCGCTTCGACCTGATCCTGGTGGCCGACGTGCTCTACGACCGCGCCAACCTGCCACTGCTGGATCAATTCCTCACCCGTGGCCGCGAAGCACTGGTGGCGGATTCGCGAGTGCGGGATTTCCAGCACCCGCATTATCAACGCCTGGAGATACTGGACGCACTGACCCTGCCGGACTTGGCCGAGCCTTGGGAGTTTCGCAAGGTGAGCCTGTACCATTCGCGGCGCCAGACCTTATAGTTGCCCCCATTCCCGCTTTATTCGAGACGCCCCATGAGTGAGCCCACGCCGTACATCTTCGATGTCACCACCGCCAACTTCGACCAGGCAGTCATCCAGAACTCCTTCGAAAAGCCTGTACTGGTCGATTTCTGGGCCGAGTGGTGCGCGCCGTGCAAGGCGCTGATGCCGATGCTGGCGCAGATTGCCGAGAGTTATCAGGGCGAGTTGCTGTTGGCCAAGGTCGATTGCGAGGCCGAACAGGACATCGTGGCGCGTTTTGGCATTCAGAGCCTGCCGACGGTGGTGCTGTTCAAGGATGGCCAGCCAGTGGACGGGTTTGCCGGGGCACAACCGGAGTCGGCGGTGCGGGCGATGCTCGAGCCCCATGTGCAGATGCCGCCACCGGCTGCGGCAGACCCGCTGGAACAGGCCCAGGCGTTGTTCAGCGAAGGGCGTATCAGCGAAGCCGAAGCGCTGTTGGTGGCGCTATTGGGCGAGGACAATACCAACGCCGCAGCCCTGATCCTGTACGCACGCTGCCTGGCTGAGCGCGGTGAGTTGGGTGAAGCCCAGGCCGTGCTCGACGCGGTGAAGGGCGACGACCACAAGGCCGCCCTGGCCGGGGCCAAGGCGCAAATCACCTTCCTGCGCCAGGCTGCGGATTTGCCGGACGCCGCTGAGCTGAAAAGTCGCCTGGCGCAAAACCCGCAGGACGACGAAGCGGCCTATCAGTTGGCGATCCAGCAACTGGCGCGCCAGCAATACGACGCGGCATTGGAAGGTTTGCTCAAGTTGTTTATCCGCAACCGCAGCTACAACGAGGGCTTGCCCCACAAGACCTTGCTACAGGTATTCGAACTGCTGGGCAATGATCACCCGCTGGTTACGGTGTACCGCCGCAAGTTGTTTGCTGCGCTGTACTAATCACCGATCCAACTGTACAGCGGCGTATCCCCGCCGCTGCTCACCTTCACCTTGGCGCTATGACGCAAGCGCACCAACAGGCGCTTGCCCGCCCCGGCATCGCCGGCCAACCCTTCCAGTTGATCGAGCAATTCCAGGCCATTGAGTTGCCCGGCCTTGCGCAGCAAATCCTGGGCGTTCTGCCACAGGTCCTCGCTCTGTTTCACCGGCGCCACGGTTGGCGCGCTTGGCGTTGGGGCTGCTTGTAGTTGTGCGCCCAGCCGTGCCCAATCGCCGTCGTCCAGCTCCAGGGTCAAGTCCACCGGCAGGTCGCCGATGGTTCCACGAATTCGCAACATCGTCCTTACTCCTGCATTTTTCTGACGGGCATGCTCCCATGCAGCTTGCGCAACACCAAGCGGGCGGTCAAACTCTCGAGATTATTGTTATAAGATCACATAACAAAACTTTCATCCTGGAGCTCTCTCATGCGCCGTTTGCTGCTCGCTTTGCCGTTTGCCCTGCTGCCACTGGCTGTCGCTCATGCTCACGAAGACCATGACCACGAGCACGGCAGCCTCGGCGCCCATGAACACGGTGTCGGCCGCGTCAATGCCGTACTGGACGGCCAAGCCCTGGAGCTGGAGCTGGAAAGCCCGGCCATGAACCTGGTGGGTTTCGAGCATGTGGCCACCAGCGCTGCGGACAAAGCCAAGGTCGCCGCCGCGCGCAAACAGCTTGAAAACCCACTGGCCCTGTTCAACCTGCCCAAGGCCGCCGGTTGCGTGGTCAGCAGCCAGGCGCTCAACAGCCCGCTGTTTGGCGACAAACCGCAGGCCGATCATGACGAAGACGACCACGCCACCGATGGCAAAGGCGCTGCCGCCCACGAACACCATCACGACCATAGCGAGATCCACGCCCACTACCAGTTCACTTGCGCCACGCCGACAGCCCTGGGCAACCTCGATCTGAGCCAAGTGTTCAAGACCTTCCCAGCTACCCAGAAAATTCAGGTACAACTGATCGGCCCAAGCGGCCAGCAAGGTGTTGACGCAACGGCCACCGCAGCCACCCTGAAGTTCTGAGTTCACATGACCCACGCATTGATCGAACTGTCCGACCTGGGCTTCAACTGGCCAGGCCACCCGCAGTTGCTGGACATCCCCACGTTCCGTCTGGAGCCCGGGGAAACCCTGTTCCTCAAGGGCCCGAGCGGCAGTGGCAAGACCACGCTGCTGGGGCTGTTGGGGGGTGTGCAGAAACCCAGCCAAGGCAGCATCCGCCTGCTCGGCCAGGAGTTGACCGAACTCTCGGCCGGCGCCCGTGATCGTTTCCGTGTCGACCACACGGGCTACATCTTCCAGCAGTTCAACCTGCTGCCGTTCCTGTCGGTGCGCGAAAACGTCGAGTTGCCCTGCCACTTTTCCAAGCTGCGCGCACAGCGGGCCAAGCATCGCCATGGCAGTGTCGACCAGGCAGCCGCGACCTTGCTCGCGCACCTGGGCTTGCAGGACAAGAACTTGCTGGAGCGCCGCGCCGACTCGCTGTCCATCGGCCAGCAACAACGGGTGGCCGCTGCCCGTGCGTTGATCGGCCAACCGGAGCTGGTAATCGCTGACGAACCCACGTCAGCCCTGGACTACGACGCCCGCGAAGCGTTCATCCAGCTACTGTTCGCTGAATGCCGCGACGCTGGCGCCAGCCTGTTGTTTGTCAGCCATGACCAGAGCCTGGCGTCGCTGTTCGACCGCAACCTGTCGCTGGCCGAACTCAATCGCGCCGCCACGCCCGCAGAGGTTTGAGATGTATCTGTTCCGTCTAGCCATGGCCAGCCTGGCTAACCGCCGCTTTACCGCGATCCTCACGGCCTTCGCTATCGCGCTGTCCGTTTGCTTGTTGCTCGCGGTGGAGCGCGTGCGCGTTGAGGCGCGCAACAGTTTCGCCAGCACCATCAGCGGTACCGACCTGATCGTCGGTGCCCGCTCCGGCTCGGTGAACCTGCTGCTGTACTCGGTGTTCCGCATTGGCAACGCCACCAACAATATCCGTTGGGACAGCTACGAGCACTTCGCCGCCAGCCCCCAGGTGAAATGGGCGATTCCGATTTCCCTCGGCGACTCCCATCGCGGCTACCGGGTGATGGGCACCAACGAATCCTATTTCGAGCACTACCAGTACGGGCGCAAGCAAAACCTCGAACTGGCCAGCGGCCGCGCCTTCGCCACCGACCCTTTTGAAGTGGTGCTCGGCGCCGAAGTCGCCGACGCCCTG
Organism: Pseudomonas sp. MF6755; assembly: GCF_016405635.1. Classification (NCBI taxonomy): domain Bacteria; kingdom Pseudomonadati; phylum Pseudomonadota; class Gammaproteobacteria; order Pseudomonadales; family Pseudomonadaceae; genus Pseudomonas; species Pseudomonas sp. MF6755. The sequence continues at coordinate 58,369 of NZ_JAEKDA010000010.1, read as the reverse complement.
CATTACAAGCTCGGCGACAAGCTGGTACTTGCCCACGGCGTGGCGGTGGTCAGCCTGGTCAAGCACGACGACAAACCCTTCACCGTGGTCGGCATCCTCAAGCGCACCGGCACCCCGATAGACCGCACGCTGCATATCAGCCTGGGCGGCATGGAAGCGATCCATATCGACTGGCACAACGGTGTGCCGGCCCAGGGCAAAGGCCGCATCAGCGCCGACCAGGCGCGCAATATGGACCTGACCCCGCAAGCCATTACCGCGTTCATGCTTGGCCTGAACAACAAGATTTCCACCTTTGCCCTGCAACGGCAGATCAATGAGTTCCGCGGTGAGCCGATGCTGGCGATCCTGCCGGGCGTGGCGTTGCAAGAGCTGTGGAGCATGATGGGCACCGCCGAAAAAGCCCTGTTCGTGATCTCGCTGTTCGTGGTGCTGACCGGCTTGATCGGCATGCTCACGGCGATCCTTACCAGCCTCAACGAACGCCGCCGCGAAATGGCGATCCTGCGTTCGGTGGGTGCACGCCCGTGGCATATCGCGACGCTGCTGATCTTCGAAGCCTTCGCCCTGGCGTTGTCCGGCGTGGTGGCGGGCGTGGGTCTGCTGTACGTGTGCATCGCTGCCTCACGGGGTTACTTGCAGGCCAACTATGGCCTGGACTTGCCGATGTCGTGGCCGAGTGAATATGAATGGACCCTGCTCGCCGGTATCCTCGCCGCAGCGCTGTTGATGGGCAGCGTGCCTGCATGGCGCGCCTATCGACAATCTTTGGCCGACGGCCTGTCCATTCGTTTATGAGGAAGCCTTCGATGCGTCGTGCCCTGTTTGCCCTATTGCTGCTGGTCAGCGTGCCCGTGTGGGCGGATGAGCAGCCCAGGGACTTGTCCTGGCAAGAGATGATCCCACCGGATGCGCCGCCGGAAATCCCCAATATGAAACCGCTGCACGACCTGTCGAACATGGCCGATGCCTTGTCCGTCGAAGCGGCGCCTGCGGCCAAGCAGGACCTGCCCAACGCGCCGGTGGTGCAGAGCCTCGACGCAAAGCACATCCGCCTGCCGGGGTATATTGTGCCGCTGGAAGTCAACGAGGAAGGCCGCACCACCGAATTTCTGCTGGTACCGTATTTCGGCGCGTGCATCCATGTGCCGCCACCGCCGTCGAACCAGATCGTGCATGTGAAAAGCGAGGTCGGGGTGAAACTCGATGAGCTGTATCAGCCTTACTGGATCGAAGGCGCGATGCAGGTCAAGCCGTCGTCGAGTGAACTGGCCGACGCCGGTTACCAGATGGATGCCGAGAAGATTTACATGTACGAGCTGCAGGAGTAGCGCTGATCACCCTTTCATTGAGCTGAGTCAACAGACCGAACGGAACGATCTTTACCATTGGACGTACAACTTTTAACGTCCTTTGGAGCTCCCATGAACAAGTCTCTGCTCGGCGCGTCCCTCTTCGCGCTCGCCCTCGTCGCCCCGGTCGCACACGCTCACCAAGCGGGCGATATTCTGGTGCGTGCCGGTGCAATCACCGTCAACCCAGAGGCCGACAGCGGCAAAGTCAAGGTTGACCAGGGCCCGCTGGCCGGCACCAACCTGGGCGGCAAGGCGACCATGAGCAGCGACACGCAACTGGGCTTGAACTTCGCCTACATGATTACCGACCACGTCGGTATCGAATTGCTGGCGGCCACGCCCTTCGAGCATGACGTGAAGATCAAGAACACCGCACTCGGCGCCGCCAACGGCAAGCTCGGCTCGCTCAAACACCTGCCGCCGACCCTGAGCGTCGTGTACTACCCGCTGGACAACAAGTCGGCCTTCCAGCCGTATGTCGGCGCCGGTATCAACTACACCTGGATCTACGACGAACACGTTGGCGGTCGGGCCGAACAAGCCGGTTTCAGCAACTTCAAGGCCGAGAACTCCTGGGGCTGGGCCGCGCAGATCGGCGCCGACTACATGATCAACGACAAGTGGATGATCAACGCCCAGGCGCGCTATATCGACATCAGCACCAAGGCGACTGTGGATAACAATGCACTGGGCCAGGGCACTCGGGCCAAGGTCAATGTGGACGTGGATCCGATGGTTTACATGGTGGGTATCGGTTACAAGTTCTAAGCAACATTTCACGACCACTACAAAACCAATGTGGGAGGGGGCTTGCTCCCGATAGCGGTGGACCAGTCGATAAATCTGTTGACTGACACTCTGCTATCGGGAGCAAGCCCCCTCCCACATTTGGTTTGTGGTGTTTCAGCTGTGGCGGTAGAACCGATCCAATAGCGCCGGAAGCCCTGCCCGCCACGCCCTGGGCTTGATACCAAAGGTGTGGAGGATTTTCTTGCAGGCCAGCACCGCGTGCTGCGGTTCGTCCGCCGCATCCGGCCGGGCAGCGTGGGCCTGGGCGGTCGGTGACTCGATGGCCAGCGCGTGGAAGTTACGCGCTTCGGTGAGGATCGCCTGGCCCAGGGCCAGCGGCGTAGTCGCCTCATGCCCGGCGTAGTGGTAGGTGCCCCACAGCGGCGCCGCGCAATCGAGCTGCTTGAGCACCGAGATGATCACCCGTGCGGCATCGTCTACCGGGGTCGGGTTGCCGCGCCGGTCGTCCGCCATCAGTAACTCATCGGGTTTCTCGGCCCGGGCCAGGAAACGCCCGAGGGTGCCGTCGATACTGTCATCCAGCAACCAGCCAAACCGCAGCAGCACATGTTGCGGGCAGGTGGCGCGCACGCTTTGTTCGATACGCCATAACGCCTGGCCGCGCAGGCCCAGGGGCACCGGCTCGTCTTTTTCGCTGTAGGCGGTGGCGCGGGAGCCATCGAACACGCGGTAGCTGGACGGTTGCAACAGGGTGATGCTGTGGTGTTGGCACAGTTCAGCCAAGCGCTCGATAGCGAATTCCTGGCTGGCCAGGCGGGTTTCGCTCACGGCTTCGGCCTGGAACCAGTCGAAATAGTAGGCGAGGTTGATCAACGCATCGGGACGGGTGTCGTCGAGCAATTGGGTGAGGCTCGCGGCATCCCAGCCGTCTTGGGGCGGTTTGGGTGCGAGGAAACCGATGTCTTCCTCTGCACCGAGGCGAATCAGCGCCTGCCCGAGGGCATTCCCGCCGCCCAGTAACATAAGGCGCATTCGCATAGATTGAGCAGGCCCGGTCTGTTTGGAACGATGGTTGTTGTCGGCAGGCGCGTGAGCCTTGCCGTAGGTTTATTCCAGAATCGTTGCATTTTGCGGGTTTGTAGCGCAACCGTCACGGATAAAGTACGTGTTTGCAACTTGTTGGAGCAGGTGGCATCAATCACTACATGAACAGTCCCGAATCAACCAACAGCGCACTGGACGGATTCCACCCCGCCGTCAGCACCTGGTTCCGTAACACTTTCCCTTCGGTGACCGGCGCACAGGCCCAGGCGTGGCCCCTGATTCGCCAGCGCCGCTCAACGCTGATCGCCGCGCCCACCGGTTCCGGCAAGACCCTTACCGCCTTTCTCGCGGTGCTGGACGAACTGGTGCATCAAGGCTTGGCCAACGGTGGGCACCTGCCGGATGAAACACGGGTGGTCTACGTATCGCCGCTCAAGGCACTTACCAATGACATCCAGATCAACCTGCAAACCCCGTTGGCTGGCATAACCGAGCACCTTGAAAAGCTGGGCCTGCCACCGCTGGTCATCCGCACCGCCGTGCGCACCGGCGACACCCCGCAAAAAGACCGCACGCAGATGCGCAAGCGCGCGCCGCATATCCTGGTGACTACCCCGGAATCGCTCTACGTGCTGCTGGGTTCGGATTCCGGCCGGCGTATGCTCGCCAGCACGCGCACGGTGATCGTCGATGAAATCCACGCCATCGCCGCCGGCAAGCGCGGCAGTCACCTGGCGCTAAGCCTGGAGCGCCTGCAAGCACTGTGTGACGAGCCGTTGACGCGCATCGGTTTGTCGGCCACGCAAAAACCCATCGAAGCCGTCGCACGCTTTTTGGTCGGCACCGGGTGTGATTGCGCCATCGTCGATATCGGCCACGCTCGCCCCCGCGACCTGGCGATCGAAGTACCACCGGTGCCGCTTTCGGCGGTGATGGCCAACGATGTGTGGGAACTGATTTACGACCGCCTCGCGCTACTGGCCCGCGAGCACCGCACCACGCTGGTGTTCGTCAACACCCGACGCCTGGCCGAACGCCTGGCCCGCCACTTGAGCGAGCGCCTGGGCAAGACCGCCGTGGCGGCCCACCATGGCAGCCTGGCCAAGGAGCTGCGCCTGGACGCCGAGCAACGCCTCAAGGCTGGCGAACTGCAGGTGTTGATCGCCACCGCGTCCCTGGAGTTGGGGATAGATATCGGCGAGGTGGATCTGGTCTGCCAGATCGGCTCGCCCGGTTCGATCAATGGTTTTCTGCAACGGGTCGGTCGCTCCGGGCACCAGGTCGGCGGCACGCCCAAAGGGCGCCTGTTCGCCACTACCCGCGACGACCTGATCGAATGCGCCGCCCTGCTCGATTGCGTGCGCCGTGGCGAGCTGGACACCTTGCACATCCCCGTGGCGCCGCTGGACGTGCTGGCCCAGCAGATCATCGCCGAGGTCAGCGCCAGGGAGTGGCCAGAACAGGCGCTGCTGGAGCTTATCCACCGCGCCGCGCCCTACGCCGAACTGGATGAGCGCCACTACCAGGCCCTGTTGCAGATGCTCAGCGAAGGCTATAACGGCCGCCAAGGCATGCGCAGCGCCTACCTGCACCGCGACGCCGTGACCCATACCCTGCGCGGCCGCCGTGGCGCCAGGCTCACGGCGGTGACCAGCGGCGGCACCATCCCCGACAACGCCGACTACAGCGTGTTGCTGGAGCCGCAAAGCCTGAATATCGGTAGCGTCAACGAAGACTTCGCCGTGGAAAGCATTGCAGGGGATATCTTCCAGCTCGGCAACACCTCCTACCGCATCCTGCGGGTGGAAGCCGGTAAGGTGCGGGTCGAGGACGCCCAGGGCCAGCCGCCAACCATTCCGTTCTGGCTGGGTGAAGCGCCCGGGCGCAGCAACGAGCTGTCGATAGCCGTGGCGCGCTTGCAAGGGCAGTTGGACAGCTTGCTCGGCGCCACACCCGGCAACCTGCAACCAGCCCTCGACTGGCTCACCGGCACCTTGGGCCTCAATCGTGCCAGCGCCGAGCAACTACTGGATTACCTGGCCCGCACGCGCCAGGCCCTGAGCGCCCTGCCGTCCCAGGACACGTTGATCATGGAGCGTTTTTTCGACGCGTCCGGCGGCACTCAACTGATCATCCACACGCCGTTTGGCAGCCGCCTCAACAGAGCCTGGGGCTTGGCCCTGCGCAAGCGTTTTTGCCGCACGTTCAACTTCGAGCTGCAAGCGGCGGCCAGTGAAAATGCCATCGTACTGTCGTTGTCCACCAGCCACAGCTTCGCGCTGGATGAGGTGTGGCGTTACCTCAACAGCAACAGTGCTGAACACATCCTGATCCAGGCTGTGCTGGATGCGCCGTTGTTCGGCGTGCGCTGGCGCTGGAATGCCGGCGTGGCCCTGGCGTTGCCGCGTTATACCGGCGGGCGCAAGGTGGCGCCGCAGATCCAGCGCATGAAGAGCGAAGACCTGATCGCCAGCGTGTTCCCCGACCAGATCGCCTGCCTGGAAAACCTCGCTGGCGAACGCGAAATCCCCAACCACCCGCTGGTGGAACAGACCCTCGACGACTGCCTGCACGAAGCCATGGACAGCGACGCCTGGCTGGCGTTGCTGCGGCGCATGGAGCGCGGTGACGTGCGGTTGATCAGCCGCGACCTGCCCGCGCCCTCGCCCATGGCTGCAGAAATCCTCAGCGCTAAACCCTACACCTTCCTCGACGATGCGCCCCTGGAAGAACGCCGCACCCAGGCGGTGCTCAACCGCCGTTGGAGCGACCCACAGAGCACCGACGACCTGGGCGCACTGGATGCCGACGCCATCGCCGGTGTACGCGAAGAAGCCTGGCCGGCGCCCAATGGCCTGGATGAAATGCATGAGGCGCTGATGAGCCTGGCGTGCATCGCAGTGAACGAAGTCACGCCGCAATGGGCCGCATGGCTACAGGCTTTGGCCAAGGCCGGGCGGGCCTATCAGTTGCACAATGGAATCTGGGTCGCCGTGGAGCGCTTGAGTTGTTTGCAGGCGATTTATCCTAACGACCTGCCGCTGCTCCCAGGTTTCGATGAGCCTTGGACCCTTGATGAGGCATTGGTGGAAGTGCTGCGTGCGCGTCTCAGTGGGTTTGGCCCGCTGACCCTGATCGAGATCGCCGCGCCCTTGGCATTACCGGTGGCGGCGATCACTCAGGCGTTGGCACGCCTGGAGCAGAAAGGCTACGTGCTGCGCGGCCACTTCACCCCCGGCGCGGGTGAGGAGCAATGGTGCGAACGCCATTTGCTGGCGCGCATTCATCGCTACACGGTCAAGCGCCTGCGCCGGGAAATCGAGCCGGTGGCGTTGCAGGACTTCATGCGCTTTCTGTTCGATTGGCAGCACCTGTCTGAGAGCACCCGCGGCCAGGGCAGCGCTGTGCTGGTGCAGATAGTCAGCCAGTTCGAAGGCTATGCCGCCGCCACGTCGGCCTGGGACACTGACCTGCTCAGCGCACGCATCAAGGATTACTCACCCACGTGGCTCGATGACCTGTGCCGCAGCGGCAAGCTGGTATGGACGCGTTTGAGCAACAAGGCCAGCGCCATGGCGTTGCGCAGTACACCAGTGGTGTTGCTACCCCGTAGCCAGGTCGCGCTGTGGAGCGGGCTGACCGAGCCCACCGACAGCACCTCGTTGTCGCCCAAGGCGCAGAAGGTTCACCTGGCCCTGCGCGAGCAGGGCGCACTGTTTTTCGATGAGCTGGTACACGAAGCCCATTTGCTGCGCAGCGAACTGGAAACGGCCTTGCAGGAACTGGTAGGCGCCGGCTTGGTGAATGCTGACAGCTTCGCCGGGCTGCGCGCCCTGACCACGCCCGCCAGCAAGCGCCAGGCGCGCAGCAGTCGGCGTGGGCGCGGGGCGTTTATCGGCGGTATGGATGATGCCGGGCGTTGGGCGTTGATTCGCCGCTCGTCGACCGCCGCTGGCCCGCATTCGGCTGAAACCCTGGAGCATGTGGCAATGACCCTGCTACGCCGTTATGGCGTGGTGTTCTGGCGTTTGCTGGAGCGCGAGGCGGATTGGCTGCCGAGTTGGCGCGAGTTACTGCGTACCTTCCACCGGCTGGAGGCGCGAGGTGAGATTCGTGGCGGGCGGTTTGTCAGTGGGTTGGCGGGTGAGCAGTTTGCGTTGCCGGAGGCGATCCCGTTGCTGCGTGAGGTCCGGAGACGGCCCCATGATGGGAGTTTGGTCGCGGTGTGTGGGGCCGACCCGTTGAACCTGGTCGGTACGCTGCTGCCGGGGGCCAAGGTGCCCGCGGTAAGCGGTAATCGGGTTGTGTATCGCGATGGGGTGCCGGCGGCGGTGATGGTGGCGGGTAAACAACAGATATTGCTCGAGTTGGATCAGCAGGCGGTGCAGGAGAAATTGATCAGACATTGAATCTAGGTTGACTTTGAGGGCCTCTTCGCGAGCAAGCCCGCTCCCACATTTGGACCGGGTACATCCTTGGAATACGGTCAGAATGTGGGAGCGGGCTTGCTCGCGAAGGCGTCGGCCCAGTCACCCTGTAATTATTGAGGACGCGCCTGCTCCGTCAACACCAGCGCGTCCGGCTCATCCACCTGCGCCACGCGCTTAGGCAGCAACACCTGCTGTGGATAAGTCTGCGCGAAGTGCACCTCATCGCAGTTATCCACAAGCTTTTTCAAGCGCTGGTTAAACGCCCGGCTGACCGCATACTGCCCACCCGATACCGTGCGGAACTGTGCAGTGAGCACCACGCCATTGAGGTCCATCTTGTCCACGCCGAACACCTCCAATGGCCCTTGCAGGTTGTACTTGAGGAACACATCGTCACGGATCGACTGGCCTGCTTCACGGATCAGCTCCACGGCCTTGTCCACGTCGGTGTCGTAGGTGAACTGCACCGAGAAGAACGCATAGGCGAATTGCCGCGACTGGTTGGTGACCGCCTTGATCTGCCCGAACGGCACCGAATGCACAAAACCCTTGCCGTCGCGCAGGCGCAAGGTGCGGATAGTCAGGCCCTCGACGGTGCCGGCGTGGCCGGAGTCGAGCACCACCCAGTCGCCGATGGACAGGGTGTCTTCGATGATGATGAACAGGCCGGTGATCACGTCCTGTACCAATTGTTGGGAGCCAAAACCGATGGCCAGGCCCACCACCCCGGCACCTGCCAGCAATGGCGCGACGTTGATGCCAAGGTTAGCCATGGTCGTGATCGCGCAAATCACCACCAGGATGATCTTCACCGCATTGCGCAGCAGCGGCAGGATGGTCTTGACCCGCGTGCTGGGCTGGCGGCTGGAGCGTTTATTCACCGGGGGCTTGAGGGCTTCCTGGATCGCTGTATCCAGCACCACCCAGAACAGCCAGGTCACCAACAGGATCAGGCCGATGCTGCTGAGGGAGTCACTGATGGCCCGGCCCACCGAGTTGCGCTGGGCAAATTCGAACAGCGAAACACCCCAGATGCGCCCGAGTATCTCGATAAACGCGATCGCCATGACGATGCGCAGGATCGCGTGCAACAAACTGAGAAAGCGTTCCTTGTAGGCACTGCTGCGCTGGATCGACACCTGGCTGCGGGACTTGAACAGGTGTTGCAATACGGTGCTGAGAAACACCGTGCCGATCAGCAGCAGCGTGGTGAACAACGCGCAACGCAGGGCCTTCTGATTGTCGTCGCCGGCACCGATCAGGTTAACCGCCGAAACCAGCACCATTAACAGGATCGGCCAATACCAGAGCCCGGAAAACACCCGCAACGACTGCTGCAAGGCTGGGTGTTTGAGACGCTGGGCCAATGGCCGGTTACGGATCAAATGGGCCACCGGCCGACGCAGGCGCACCACCAATACCCCAAAAATCACCGCCGCAAACAGGCCCGTGAATACCGCGATGCTGCTGGTGATATTGCCGCCCAACTGACGGGCGATCTGCGGGCTGGTCAGCGCGTCACTGAGGGCAGCAAGAAAGCCGATCAGGAACAGCGGTCTGGGGCAGTAATCACGAATAATCTGCACGGCAGGCCGCTTGTGCCCGACGTTGAACATGACAATGACGCACAACAGCATCGACGTGGAAAAGATGCCGCTGCTGGTGGCATAGGCAAAACACAACGCCAGCGCACGGCCAACCGAAGCCGGCAAGAAGTGGCTGACGTAGAGGGTCAGCGGCAGGCAGATCAACGCTGGAATCGTGTAGGGCACTACATAACCGAGTAAACCTTGCAGGCGCTGGCGTCGTGCGACGAACGGGCGCCGGCTCGAACGCTGCACGATCAAGCGTCCCAGCAGCGTCAACACGGCAAAGGCACCGATCCACACGCCAGACAACAGCAGAAAGTCGCCGGCCACGCTCCACGGCGAACGGGCAGCGGTCTGGTCGACCAGGCGCCCCACTTCATCCGCCGCCCGGTCGGCGCGCAGGCGCCAGGCGTCGATGAGGTTCTGGTCGAGGTCGAGCTTGTCCTGTACGTCATCGATGCTGGAACTGATGGCCCCGAGTAGCCCGCCCTCCACCAGCAGCTCCGGCTTGGCCGGTGTTTCGGCGGCGGGCGCAGTGGCCGCGGCTTGCAATGCGCCATTGCCGCACAGCAGCAGCGCGCCGAGCAGTAATGCAGTCTTTAGATTCAGCAAAACAGCGGGCTCCTTCAGCAGGGTCTGTAAGGAACTGACGGGATTAAGCCTTGATCGTTCCCCTGCGTTGCCGGGTACTGACTTTCAATAGGTGAACAGGTCCTCTCACATTTGCACCCTGTACCGCCTGTAGGAACGTGGAAACTTTCAGCCAAATATCGCAGTCATCCCAGAACGGAGGTCAATCGACCCATCATCCACGGGAGCAACCATGGCGGCGATTCACATCGGCATTTCCGGCTGGCGCTACACGCCCTGGCGCGGGGACTTCTACCCCGAGGGGCTGACTCAGTTGCCGGAACCAGGAGTATTGCCATGACCCATCCCGAACTGATCCCCGTCACGCCGACCGCTGCCATCACGCGTTTCACCGTGTTGACGGTCAATATCCACAAGGGCTTCACTGCGCTGAATCGGCGTTTCATTTTGCCCGAACTGCGCGAGGCGGTGCGTAGCGTGGGCGCCGACATGGTGTTCCTGCAGGAAATCCACGGCACCCATGAACACCACCCTCAGCGCTACAGCGACTGGCCGAAAATGCCGCAATATGAATTTCTCGCTGACAGCATCTGGCCGCAATTTGCCTATGGTCGGAATGCGGTCTACCCCCATGGCGACCATGGCAATGCGTTGCTGTCGAAATTCCAGATCGTGCGTTACGACAACCTCGATATCTCTCAAAGTGGTCATGAAAACCGTGGCCTGCTGCATTGCGTATTGCGCCTGCCGGGCAGCGGGCAAGAGGTGCATGCGATCTGTATCCATCTGGGGTTGCGCGAGGTGCATCGCCAGCAGCAATTGCGCTTGCTGGAGCAACGTATCAGCGAGATTCCCGCCGATGTGCCGTTGGTGGTTGCCGGCGACTTCAACGACTGGCGGCAAAAGGCCGACCTGAGCCAAAGCGGCCTTCAGGAAGTGTTCATCCACGCCCACGGCAAGCCGGCGCGCACGTTCCCGGCACGCCTGCCGCTGCTGCCCCTGGATCGGATTTATGTGCGCAACCTGACGATCCATAACCCGCGGGTACTCACCACCCGGCCTTGGTCTCATCTCTCGGATCATGTACCGCTGTCGGTGGAGATTGAGCTATGAACGTCGCGGTAGAACATATCGCCACCGATCAGCCGCCGGATAACAACAAGGCGCGCGACGTGGATTACGGTTGGCAGAGCGGCAACCACGTGGAGTTGCTGGAAAATGGCGAGGCGTACTTTCCCGCCGTGTTCGACGCCTTGCGCGGTGCCCAGCGCGAGATCCTGCTGGAAACCTTCATCCTCTTTGAAGACAAGGTCGGCCACGAACTGCAAGGCATCCTCATCGAAGCGGCGCAACGCGGGGTGAAGGTGGTGGTCAGCCTCGACGGCTTTGGTTGCGGCGAGCTGAGCCCGGCCTTTCTCGGCGAGCTGGCAGAAGCCGGAGTGACGGTGCAGATGTTCGACCCAGCCTCCAAGATCCTAGGCATTCGCACTAATTGGTTCCGCCGCCTGCACCGCAAGATCGTAGTGGTGGACGCCAGTGTGGCGTTTATCGGCGGGATCAATTTTTCCGCTGACCACTTGGCCGATTTCGGTCCCGAAGCCAAGCAGGATTACGCGGTGCAGGTGATCGGCCCGGCAGTGGCTGACCTGCACCATTTTGCTCTCGCCCAGAACGGCCGCCAGATACGCAGCCGAAGGGGCTGGCGGCGGCGCCAGCAGCGGCCATCGCCCTGGACGAGCGAGAAAGGCGACGGCCTGGTACGTCTGGTTTATCGCGACAATATCCAGCATCGCGACGACATCGAAGAAGCGTACATCTACGCCTTGAGCCAAGCCCGGCAGCGGGTGGTGATCGCCAACGCTTACTTCTTCCCTGGCTATCGCCTGCTGCGGGAGATCCGTAACGCAGCGCGCCGTGGCGTGCAGGTGCAATTGATCATGCAGGGCCAGCCCGACGTGCTGCTGGCCAAGCTGGCCGCGCGCATGCTCTACGACTATCTGCTCAAGGATGGCGTGGTGATTCACGAATACTGCCAGCGCCCGTTGCACGGCAAGGTCGCCTTGGTGGATGACGAATGGAGCACGGTGGGCTCAAGCAATCTCGACCCGCTGAGCCTGGCGTTGAACCTGGAAGCCAACGTGCTGATTCGTGACCGGGCCTTCAATCAGCAGTTGTACGAACGCTTGGAAACACTCGCGAAGAATCATTGCCAGACCATGCCTGAAAAGCGCAAGCCGCGCCTGTGGCTCTGGCGCCTGACCGTGGGTTTTTTGGTGTTTCATGTGATGCGCCACTTCCCCGTGCTGACCGGCTGGTTGCCGGCTCACAAGCCGCGCTTGAAGCCTTTTGAGAGTACGGCCCATGACGTCTGAAACCAGCAGCTCGCGGTTCAAGCGCTGGAAGAAACCGCTGACCATTGCGTTCTTCCTGCTGCTGATCGTGCTGTTCACCCTGCTCGCCCGCCGCATCGACTGGAGCGAGGTGTTCCAGACCCTGGGCGACTTCAAGCTGCGCACGCTGCTCATCGCCGGCGCGCTGACGTTGTGCAGTTTTATCGTCTACGCCTGTTTCGACCTGATCGGGCGCACCTACATTCGCCAGCCGCTGCGCTGGAAGCAGATCCTGCCGGTGGGGATCATCAGCTACGCATTCAATCTCAACCTCAGCGCCTGGGTCGGCGGTATTGCCATGCGTTATCGGCTGTATTCACGACTGGGCGTGAGCACCAGCAATATCGCCAAGATCCTCGGCCTGAGCCTGGCCACCAATTGGTTTGGCTACATGGCGTTGGCCGGCGTGGTATTCAGCAGCGGGCTGGTCACCATGCCGCCGGGTTGGAAGCTCAGCAGCGGCGCCTTGCAAGGTGTGGGTGTGTTGTTGGTGATCGCGAGCCTGGGGTATCTGGCAGCGTGCCGGTTTTCGAAAAAACGCGCGTGGTCGGTCCGTGGCATCGAGATCAACTTGCCGTCGCTGCGCATGGCCTGTTTGCAACTGGCCCTGGGCGCCTTGAACTGGTCGCTGATGGCGGCGGTGATTTTTACCTTGCTGCCGGCCAAACTGGATTACCCGCTGGTGTTGGGGGTGTTGCTGATCAGTGCGATTGCCGGGGCGGTTACCCATATACCTGCCGGGCTTGGGGTGCTGGAGGCGGTGTTCATCGGGTTGTTGCAGCATGAGGCGTCACGCGGGAGTTTACTGGCAGGGTTGATCGCGTATCGGGCGATCTATTTTATTTGCCCGCTGTTGATTGCGCTGGTGATGTACTTGGGGGTAGAGGCCAAAGCCAAGGCGTTGCGGGTGAAGAAGACACCCGCTTAATGCTTTAACGGGATTGAATGATGCTTAAACGCTCGCCCACCACCATCTCGGTAATCCAGTCGACCAGAATCGATGTGTAGGCCTGTTGCGATACCGGGTCGCTCAAGGAATGGTCGGCGCCATCGATGATGCGGTGGGTCAATGAATGGGTCTGCTGGCATGCAGCGCGATAGCTCATGATGGTGGCGTGCGGCACATGGTCGTCGGTTTCTGATTCGACGATCAGCACATCGCCGGTAAATTGTGCACAGGCATGCAGGGCACGGTTGGTTTCGGCATGCACGAGGGTGCCGCGGTAATCCATCAAATCGGCTTTATCCAACTCACGCTTGGGCTTGAGCCATTGCTGGTCGCGGTACAGTGCGGGCACCCGCAGCGCCAGCCAACGCACTGGGCGCAATGAGGTGAGGATCGCCGCCAGGTAGCCGCCATAGCTGGTGCCCACCACCGCCACCGCCGACGTATCGATAGCCGGGTGGGAGAGCAGGCGGTCGTAGGCGGCCAACAGGTCGCGCAGGTTGTCTTCGCGGGTAACGCGGGATAACGGGATACCCGTGCCGGCGTGGCCGCGCAGGTCGAAGGTCAGGCATACACACCCAAGGCCGGCGATGCCTTTGGCTCGCTCCAGGTCACGTTCCTGACTGCCGCCCCAACCGTGCACGAACAACACGCCGGGCACTTTGGATTTGGGGCTAAGGAATGTCCCGCTCATCTGTTCGTCGTCTATATCGATGGTGATGCTCTCGCTTCTAGCCGTCATAAGTTTTAACCGTCACATACTTGAGAAGAAAGTCGCTGTTTTCGGCCGGGCCTCGGTACACCTCGATGGCATCCGCCGGTAGCGCTTGGTCCACGTAGGTTTCCACCGAGGACACACGGATGGCCTTCAGACCCGGGTTATTGATGAAGCTCTGCAAGGCCGCGACTTCCGCGCTACTGGCCCCACCCATGCGCCAGGATTGCTCGAGCACGCCACTGCGGCGCTGGCCGTTACTGTCCAAGCCTTGGGCGATATCGTAGTTGCGCCGCGAGGCGTAGAAGCCTGGGTAGGCTTCGTCGGCAGCGTTGTCGAATACCTGGGCCTGCTCGATGGCTTCACGCACATCCGCAGGCAGGGCGAGCTTGAGCAGGTCTTCGTAGTAGCCGGGAACGACCAGCAGGTTGGAGCCGCCGTAAACCTCTTCGCCGTGCCCGTCTTGCGTCAGGTACTGCTCGCCGCAGTAGCTGAAAATGTGATCGCCGATAAAGCTCTGGCCCACACTGTGGGTGACCACGTCGTGCAGGTCTTGTTCCAGCACCACGCCTTCTTCGAACACGCTGGCTGCCTCGGGGCGCGCCAGGATCGTGTCGAGTTCATCGAGGCTGTGGATAACTTCCTGACCCCGTCCGGCGCAGGCGTGCACGGGCTTCATGCGAATCGGGCCGCTGTAGAGCAAGCGGGCGGCGGCGGGCCTGGCGTCTTCCAGGGAGAACACACTCAAGCCGTCCAACACGACTTCGCGCACGCGCTCGCAGAACTTCGATGACCAGCCTTCAGGCGCCTTTGCCTCAGGGCTCAGCAGGCCATGGCTGATGGCCTTGGTGCAGATGAAATCGTGATCGACATACCCGCCCCACAGATCTTCCGGCCCCTTGATATTAAGTTCGTGCGCTTGGGCGGGCCCGACCAGGGTCTGCGTGGGCAGCAAGTACAGCTCACGGCCGGCGTGCACGTCGGCATCGTAGCTGCCACCGAATTTGAGCCCGAGGATCTGCGCCAGCCAGCGGGCCAAAGCGCGGTTGGTTTCGATTTCATGCTGCGGCGCGCTCGCGCGCGTGGAGTGCGCGACGACCAGCTTTTTGCGATTCGTTGGGGTCATGCGTCCCCCTTGGCCATTCAGCCGGGTATGTAGCAGGAAAGCTGCATGGATCAGGCCAACGCGGCGTTTGGACGGATGGTTTTTAAATCAACCAGTTGCGGAAAAAGTGATGGCCGTTAGCCTGTTCTATTCTGCACGACACGCGCTTTACCACACGGCGTTCTGCACGATTCAAACACCAAACCGGTTGCGGTAATCGCTGGGTGCCAGGCCAGTGATCTTCTTGAAGGTCGCGCGAAAGGCGCTGGGATCCTGATAGCCCACGGTCCAGGCGATGTGGTCGATGGTACCGTTGGTGAACTCCAGCATCTGCCGTGCTTTGCCCACCCGCAGATGCTGGCAGTATTCGGTGGGTTTCAAACCGGTCGCATTGCGAAAGCGCCGCAGGAAGGTGCGCTCTTCCAGGTTCGCCTCCCGCGCCATCGCCGCCACGCCGACATCCACCGCGCCACTGGCTTGCAGCCAATGCTGGACCTTGAGGATCGCACTGTCACCATGCCTGAGAATCGGCGCAAAGTTACTGCCGCACTGGCTGGCGCTGTCACTGTGTTCGATCACCAGAAACCGCGCCGTATCGGCCGCGACGCTTGGCCCCATCAGACGGTCGACCAGGCGCAGGCCCAGTTCGGACCAGGCCATCAGCCCGGCGGTGGTGATCAGGTCACCGTCATCGACGATGGGCTTATCCGCTTCCAGGCGTACCGCCGGGTAATAGGCCGCGAAAGACTTCGAGGACGACCAGTGGGTGGTGGCGCTGCGCCCGTCCAACAGCCCGCTGCGCGCCAGCATGATCGAGCCGATGCACACGCCTCCGATTACCGTGCCGACCGCATGCTGCTGGCGGATCCACTCCAGCAGCGCAGGCGGCGCCTGATCCTCGGTGAACTCGCCGATCGAAGGTGGCACCAGCAAAGCCATCATCGGTTGGTCCGGGCCTGGGTGGCTGTCGAACGCGCGTGCGGGCGTGCCGTGAGCATCTACCTGCCAGTGACTGACCCGCAACAGTGGCAGTTGAACAGTGCGATGCTCGGCGGCGATGCGATTAGCGACCTCGAACAGGTCGGTCAGGCCATGCACCGCAGCCAGTTGTGCGCCTTGGTAGATCAACACACCCAGTTCCACAGTCCCGCGTTCCACGGCCATTGTCAGTTCTCCCCCTGTTATTGTCGGTGCAGCCAATCCTCGGCCTGATCGCCAGCTAAGATACTAGGCCCATCAACCCATCACGAGGTAACACACATGGCCAAGCAGGCGCTTATCCTAATCGATATCCAGAACGACTACTTCCCGCAGGGCAAGTGGCCGCTCGACGGCGTGGAAGCCGCGGCGGACAAGGCGGCGCAAGTGCTACAGGCGTTTCGCCAGGCCGGCGATGCAGTGATTCATGTGCGGCATGAATTTGAAGGCGACGACGCACCGTTCTTTACCCCGGGCTCCGAAGGCGCGCACTTGCACGCCAAGGTGTTGAACGAGGGCGAAGAACCCGTAGTGCTCAAACACTTTGTGAATGCGTTTCGCCAAACCAACCTGCGCACATTGCTGGAACAGCGCAGCATCACCGATGTGGTGGTAGTCGGCAGCATGAGCCATATGTGCGTTGATGCGGTGGTGCGGGCGGCAGCGGATCTGGGCTACAAGGTTACGGTGATCCATGACGCGTGCGCCACCCGCGATCAGGCGTTCAACGGGCAGGTGATTCCGGCGGCTCAGGTACAAGGCGCGTATATGGCGGCCCTGGCATTCGGCTATGCGAGCGTGGTGTCGGCGGATGAATTCTTGAAGGTACAGGTGGCGGCCGCGTGACCGCCACACGGGTCGGAGGTTTTAGCGTGTAGCGATGATGAACAGGCGCGGGAATGGCAGCAGTACGGTGCCATCGGCCAGGGCTGGATAAGCCTGGATGATTCGCGCCTGGTATTCCTGTAGGAACGCGGCTTTTTCATCGTCGGTCAACGGCGCTAGAAAGGGCCGCAATGCCGACGCCTTGAACCACTCCACCACCGCCGCGTGACCTACCAGCGGGTGCTGATAAGTGGTGCGCCATATATCCACGGTGCTGCAATGCTTGCTCAGCAGTTCGTAGTAGTAGCTCGCAGTGTGCCGTTCGTTGTGTCTGATCGCGCCGATCTTCGCGGACCATGGGCCATCGGCCGCGATTTCGCGGGCCAGGCGGTGGGCGGGCTCGTCAAGGTTGTCTGGCGTTTGCACCGCCAGCGTACCGCCCTGGTTCAGTTGGTTGACCAAGTGCGGGTAGAGCGTGGCGTGGTCGGGCAGCCATTGCAGTGAGGCATTGGCCAGGATCACATCGAAGGTTTGGGCTGGACTCCAGGCACCGATATCGGCCAGCTCGAAGTTCAACGCCGGTCGACGTTTACGGGCATCGACCAGCATGTCATCGGAGCTGTCGATGCCGGTGACGTGCGCTTGGGGGAAACGCTCGGCCAGCACTTCAGTGGAGTTACCCGGCCCACAACCCAAGTCAATGGCTGTGCGTACGTCAGTAGAGGGAATAGCCGCCACCAGGTCACGAACGGGGCGAGTGCGCTGCTGTTCGAACATCGTGTATTGCTTGGCGGACCAGGTCATCACGGCTTTCCTTCGTTTTAGAGGTTGGCTACAGCCTAAATCTTGTGACTCAAGAGAACAAATGCCAGGTTTGGAGTGCCGTCTGTGCACGGAGAACCCGTGCGCGGCACCTGCGTATAGGCCACAAAAAACCCCCGAAGCTTTCGCTATCGGGGGTTTTGTTTGTTCCGGGGGCTTAGACCTTAGAACGGGATATCGTCATCAAAGCTGTCGAAATCCGGGGCCGGTTGAGGAGCAGCCTGCTGTGGAGGCGGTGCCTGGCGCGACTGTTGCGGTGCCGACTGCTGCGGGCGCGGAGCCTGCTGGCGTGGGGCCGGAGCGGACTGCTGGTAGTTGTTGCCCCCGCCTTGTTGGTCGCCCTGCTGTGGACGGCCGCCCAGCAGTTGCATGGTGCCTTGCATGTCGACCACGATTTCGGTGGTGTAACGCTTGATACCGTCTTTTTCCCACTCGCGGGTTTGCAGTTTGCCTTCGATGTAGACCTGCGAACCTTTGCGCAGGTACTCACCGGCGATCTCTGCGACCTTGCCGAACATCGACACGCGGTGCCATTCGGTTTTCTCGACCTTTTGGCCGGTCTGCTTGTCGGTCCACTGTTCGCTGGTCGCCAGACTCAGGTTGGTCACGGCGTTACCGTTAGGCAAGTAGCGAACTTCGGGATCCTGGCCGCAAGTACCGACCAATATGACTTTGTTAACCCCACGGGCCATAACGTTCTCCTAGGCTGGGCGCGCTGTCGGCACTGGGTTGACCAGTTGCTCGAGCGTCGCGCGATCCAATAATTCGGTGTCCAATTTGATGTAAATGGCCGCCTCTTCAGCGACCACAACTGCATCCGTTACCCCTACGACGGCCTTCAGGCGCTCTACCAGACCGGCTTCGCGGATCGCCTCGGGCGATAGCGGCAAACGCAGGCTTGTGACGTAGGGAGGTTCGCGCATGGTAACAGCAAAGACCAGCCAAAGTGCAGCCAGCCCGGCGCATCCGAGGAACACAACCGACAAACCGCCATGCTGGAACATCCAGCCGCCCATGATGCCGCCCAATGCAGAGCCGAGGAACTGGCTGGTGGAATACACCCCCATGGCCGTGCCCTTGCCTCCGGCCGGTGAAACCTTACTGATCAGCGACGGCAGCGATGCTTCCAGCAGGTTGAATGCGGTGAAAAACACCACCGTGCCGATCACCAGTGCTCGCAGGCTATCGCCGAACTTCCAGAAGAATAGCTCAGTCAGCATCAGCGTCGCGACGGCACCGAGCAGAACTCGTTTCATTTTGCGTTTCTTCTCGCCATAGATGATGAACGGGATCATGGCGAAGAACGAAATCAGCAGTGCGGTGAGATACACCCACCAGTGCTGTTCCTTGGGCAACCCGGCTTTTTCCACCAGGGCCAGGGGCAAGGCAACGAAGCTGCACATCAGCATGGCGTGCAACACGAAGATACCCAAATCCAGGCGAAGCAGGTCCGGGTGCTTGAGCGTCGGCAGCAATGCCTGGCGGGCGACGCCCGACTCACGGTGCTGCAACGTGCCAGTGGAGCGCGGCACCATAAAGGCCACGATCACGATACCGAACAGCGCCATGCCGCCAGTGGCCAGGAACAGACCGTGCAAGCCGAACGCGCGGGTCAGCAAGGGGCCGACCACCATGGCCACGGCAAACGACAGGCCGATGGTCATGCCGATCATGGCCATGGCCTTGGTGCGGTGTTGTTCGCGGGTCAGGTCGGACAGCAATGCCATGACCGCGGCGGAAATCGCACCGGCGCCCTGCAGGATACGACCGGCGATCACGCCCCAGATCGAATCGGACTGGGCCGCGAGCACACTGCCCAGGGCGAACACGATCAGCCCCAGGTAAATCACCGGGCGGCGGCCAATACGGTCGGAAATGATCCCGAACGGTATCTGGAAGATCGCCTGGGTCAGGCCATAGGCGCCAATCGCAAGGCCGATCAAAGCGGGGGTCGCGCCTGCGAGATCCATTCCATAGGTCGCCAGCACTGGCAACACCATAAACATGCCCAGCATACGGAAGGCGAACACCAGGGCCAGACCGCTAGCCGCTCGGGTCTCGCCGCTACTCATGCGTTCGCTGTGGGGATCGTGCATGGAAAAACCTCGTGTGAACCGGCGGCGATTCTACCAGTCCCATCGATTGAGAGGGTATATGCGGCGCTTTGCCGCGCAGCTTTCATGTAAGGCTGCAAGCGGCCTTTTGACAGTGTATATTCATCCAGTCTTTAGCCGTATACTCCGGCATTATTTACGCCCGCCGTGCGAGGCCATCTTGGACAAGATCCTGATTCGTGGGGCTAGAACCCACAACCTGAAGAACATCGACCTGACCCTGCCCCGGGACAAACTGATCGTCATCACCGGTTTGTCCGGCTCCGGCAAGTCGTCCCTGGCGTTCGACACGCTGTATGCCGAAGGTCAGCGTCGCTATGTCGAATCCCTGTCGGCCTATGCCCGGCAGTTCCTGTCGATGATGGAAAAGCCCGACGTCGACACCATCGAAGGCCTGTCGCCGGCGATCTCCATCGAACAGAAGTCGACCTCCCACAACCCTCGCTCCACCGTGGGCACCATTACCGAGATCTACGACTACCTGCGCCTGCTGTACGCCCGCGTCGGTATCCCCCGCTGCCCGGACCACGACATTCCGCTCGAAGCCCAGACCGTCAGCCAGATGGTCGACCTGGTGCTGGCCCAGCCGGAAGGCGCCAAGCTGATGCTGCTGGCGCCGGTAATTCGCGAGCGCAAGGGTGAACACCTTTCAGTCTTCGAAGAGCTGCGTGCCCAAGGCTTCGTGCGTGCGCGCATCAACGGCAAGCTCTATGAGCTGGATGAAGCGCCCAAGCTCGACAAGCAGAAAAAGCACTCCATTGATGTGGTAGTCGACCGCTTCAAGGTGCGCGCCGACCTGCAGCAGCGATTGGCGGAATCGTTCGAAACCGCGCTGAAGCTGGCCGATGGCATTGCCCTGGTGGCGCCAATGGACGACGAGCCGGGCGAAGAGATTATCTTCTCCGCGCGTTTCGCCTGCCCGATCTGTGGCCATGCCATCAGCGAGCTGGAACCCAAGCTGTTTTCCTTCAACAATCCGGCGGGCGCCTGCCCGACCTGCGATGGCCTGGGTGTGAAGCAGTTTTTCGATATCAAGCGCCTGGTCAATGGCGACCTGACCCTGGCCGAGGGCGCGATCCGTGGTTGGGATAGGCGCAATGTCTACTACTTCCAGATGCTGGGTTCGTTGGCTTCCCACTATAAATTCAGCCTGGAAGTGCCGTTCAACCAACTGCCGGCAGACCAGCAGAAGGTCATCCTCCACGGCAGTGGTTCGCAGAATGTCGATTTCAAGTACCTGAACGACCGCGGCGATATCGTCAAGCGCTCGCACCCGTTCGAAGGCATCGTGCCGAATCTGGAACGCCGCTACCGCGAAACCGAATCGGCGAGCGTGCGCGAAGAGTTGGCGAAATTCCTCAGCACACAGCCTTGCCCGGATTGCCGCGGCACGCGCCTGCGCCGTGAGGCTCGGCATGTGTGGGTGGGCGAAAAGACATTGCCGGCGGTGACCAACCTGCCGATTGGCGATGCTTGTGAATACTTTGGTGTGCTCAAGCTGACCGGGCGTCGCGGGGAAATTGCCGACAAGATCCTCAAGGAAATTCGCGAGCGGTTGCAGTTCCTGGTTAACGTTGGCCTGGACTATCTCTCCCTGGACCGTAGCGCCGATACCTTGTCTGGTGGTGAGGCGCAGCGGATCCGTTTGGCCAGCCAGATTGGTGCCGGCCTGGTAGGCGTTCTGTATATCCTCGACGAGCCGTCGATTGGCTTGCACCAACGGGATAACGACCGCCTGCTGGGCACATTGAAACACCTGCGGGATATCGGCAATACGGTCATTGTGGTCGAGCATGACGAAGACGCGATCCGCCTGGCCGACTACGTGGTCGATATCGGCCCGGGGGCGGGTGTGCATGGTGGGCATATTGTTGCCGAGGGTACGCCTGCCGAAGTGATGGCACATCCTGATTCGTTGACCGGCAAGTACCTGTCTGGTCGAGTGAAGATCGAAGTGCCCGCCAAGCGTACGCCGCGCAACAAGAAGATGGCCCTGCACCTCAAGGGCGCGCGCGGGAACAACCTGCGTAATGTCGACCTGGAAATCCCGCTGGGCCTGCTGACCTGTGTGACCGGTGTTTCCGGTTCGGGCAAGTCGACGCTGATCAACAACACGCTGTTCCCACTGAGTGCCACCGCCCTGAACGGCGCGACCACCCTGGAAGCGGCGGCCCACGACAGCATCAAGGGCCTTGAGCACCTGGACAAGGTGGTCGATATCGACCAGAGCCCGATTGGGCGTACGCCGCGCTCCAACCCGGCCACCTACACCGGGCTGTTTACGCCGATTCGCGAGCTGTTCGCCGGTGTTCCAGAGTCCCGCTCGCGGGGCTATGGGCCTGGTCGGTTCTCGTTCAACGTCAAGGGCGGGCGCTGTGAGGCCTGTCAGGGCGATGGCCTGATCAAGGTTGAAATGCACTTCCTGCCGGACATCTACGTGCCGTGTGACGTGTGCAAGAGCAAGCGCTACAACCGTGAAACGCTGGAGATCAAGTACAAGGGCAAGAGCATCCACGAAACCCTGGAGATGACCATCGAGGAAGCGCGGGTATTCTTCGACGCGGTGCCAGCGCTGGCGCGCAAACTGCAGACGCTGATGGATGTAGGTCTGTCGTATATCAAGCTGGGGCAATCGGCGACCACGCTGTCAGGTGGTGAGGCGCAGCGGGTCAAGCTGTCTCGCGAGCTGTCCAAGCGTGATACCGGCAAGACCCTCTACATCCTGGATGAGCCGACCACCGGCCTGCACTTCGCGGATATCCAACAGCTTTTGGACGTGCTCCACCGCCTGCGGGACCACGGAAATACCGTGGTGGTGATCGAACACAATCTTGATGTGATCAAGACGGCTGACTGGCTGGTGGACCTGGGGCCGGAAGGCGGCTCCAAGGGTGGCCAGATCATCGCGGTGGGCACACCGGAGCAAGTTTCCGAGATGCCGCAGTCCCACACGGGTTACTACTTGAAGCCACTGTTGGCGCGCGACCGAGCCTGATTTTTCGGGCTCACTAAAAAGCCCCTGTCACTTCACGGTGACAGGGGCTTTTTCGTAGCCTGGAATCAGAACTGCGATTGCAGGTAATTCTCCAGGCCGATCAACTTGATCAGGCCCAACTGCTTTTCAAGCCAGTAGGTGTGGTCTTCTTCGGTGTCATTCAACTGCACCCGCAGTATTTCCCGGGTAACGTAGTCGTTGTGCTGCTCGCAAAGCTCAATGCCTTTGCAGAGTGCGGCACGGACCTTGTACTCGAGGCGAAGATCGGCAGCCAGCATGTCAGGTACCGTGGTGCCCACGTCCAGATCATCAGGGCGCATACGCGGCGTGCCTTCGAGCATCAGGATACGGCGCATCAGTGCGTCGGCGTGCTGTGCCTCTTCTTCCATCTCGTGATTGATACGTTCGTAGAGCTCGGTAAAGCCCCAATCTTCGTACATGCGCGAATGGATGAAATATTGGTCACGAGCTGCCAGTTCGCCCGTCAGCAACGTGTTGAGGTAATCGATTACGTCGGGGTGACCTTGCATCGCCCTACATCTCCCTGCTTGAAAGTCTGTAGTTTGAACCATGATGACTTGAAGGTCACGGGATCAACGGCAGAAAAGTGAAGATTTTCCGAGAAAAGTAGCTGAAATAACGCAAAAACCGCCCAAATGAGGGCGGTTCTGCTTATCGTTTAGAGTCAGTTAAGCGATACACCCAGTGCATTTGCGATTGCTTCTCCGTAAGCCGGGTCGGCCTTGTAGAAGTGCTGCAATTGACGCTGGACCACATCGCTGGAAACGCCGCCCATTGCTCCGGCAATGTTGCTGGTAAGCAACGCTTTCTGCTCGTCGCTCATCAGACGGAACAGCGCGCCGGCGTGGCTGTAGTAGTCAGTGTCCTCACGGTGATCGTAACGATCCGCTGCGCCGCTCAGGGCCAGTGCTGGCTCAGCGTACTGCGGGGCTTGCTTTGGCGCATCGGCATAACTGTTTGGCTCGTAGTTGGGAGCCGCACCACCGTTACTGCCGAACGCCATCGAACCGTCGCGCTGATAGCTGTTCACCGGGTTGCGTGGCGCATTCACAGGCAACTGTTGGTGATTGGTGCCGACGCGATAGCGGTGAGCATCTGCGTAGGCGAAAACCCGACCTTGCAGCATACGGTCTGGCGACAGGCCAACACCTGGGACCATATTGCTTGGGCCGAACGCGGCCTGCTCCACTTCAGCGAAATAGTTCTGCGGATTGCGGTTGAGTTCCAACTCACCCACTTCGATCAACGGAAACTCTTTTTGCGACCACGTTTTGGTCACATCAAACGGGTTTTCGTAATGAGCATTTGCCTGAGCCTCGGTCATGATCTGGATGCACACGCGCCATTTCGGGAAGTCACCGCGCTCAATCGCACCGAACAGATCACGCTGGGCGTAATCAGGATCGGTACCGGCCAGGCGTGCAGCTTCGGCCGGTGCCAGGTTCTTGATACCTTGCTTGGTCTTGTAGTGCCACTTCACCCAATGACGCTCGCCCTGGGCATTGATCAGGCTGTAAGTGTGGCTACCGAAGCCATGCATATGACGGTAGCCGTCTGGAATACCACGGTCCGAAAACAGGATGGTGACCTGGTGCAGCGCCTCTGGAGAGTGCGACCAGAAGTCCCACATCATCTGCGCGCTTTTCAGGTTGCTTTGCGGCAGGCGTTTCTGGGTATGGATAAAGTCCGGGAACTTCAGTGGGTCACGGATAAAGAACACAGGGGTGTTATTACCGACGATGTCCCAGTTGCCTTCTTCGGTGTAGAACTTCAAGGCGAAGCCACGTGGATCGCGCTCGGTGTCAGCCGAACCGCGCTCGCCACCAACAGTGGAAAAACGCAGGAACGTCGGTGTCTGCTTGCCAACCGATTCGAACAGCTTGGCGCTGGTGTATTGGGTGATGTCTTTTGTGACGGTGAACGTACCGTATGCACCCGAACCTTTGGCGTGCACACGGCGCTCCGGGATATTTTCACGGTTGAAATGAGCGAGCTTCTCGATCAAGTGGAAATCATCGAGCAACAAGGGGCCACGCGGGCCGGCGGAACGAGAATTCTGGTTATCCGCAACGGGTGCGCCGCTGGCGGTGGTAAGGACTTTATTCTGGCTCATGCGCAATCTTCCTCAGGTCGGACTTGGAACTGCCGGCTAATCGGCCTGGGGGAAGTATTGATCATCAACATGACGTGTACAAATTCATTAAATCGTAAGCGGCAATAGAAAATTACTACTAAAAACTTCAGTGTCGATAACCACGAGCGTCCGTTATGGCAGCTAATACCTCACTTGCTTTTATAACGCGCACAAAAAACCGGGCACTAGGCCCGGTTCTTTGATTCAGACTGACGTCTTACTCGGCGGATACAGCTTCGCCAGCAGTAGCACGATCAACCAACTCGACGTACGCCATAGGCGCGTTGTCGCCAGCGCGGAAACCGCACTTGAGGATGCGCAAGTAGCCACCCTCACGGGTAGCGTAACGCTTGCCCAGGTCGTTGAAGAGCTTACCAACGATAGCTTTCGAACGAGTACGGTCGAAAGCCAGACGGCGGTTAGCCAGGCTGTCTGTCTTGGCCAAAGTGATCAGCGGCTCAGCAACGCGACGCAGTTCTTTAGCTTTCGGCAGTGTAGTTTTGATCAGCTCGTGCTCGAACAGCGACACCGCCATGTTTTGGAACATGGCCTTGCGGTGCGAGCTGGTACGGCTCAGGTGACGACCACTTTTACGATGACGCATGGTTCATTCCTTACCAAACTCACGTTCGGTGATTACGACGATCAGGCAGTCGCCTTGTCGTCCTTCTTAAGACTTGCAGGCGGCCAGTTGTCGAGGCGCATGCCGAGGGACAGACCGCGGGAGGCCAGAACGTCCTTGATTTCAGTCAAGGATTTCTTGCCCAGGTTCGGAGTCTTCAACAGTTCTACTTCGGTACGCTGAATCAGGTCGCCGATGTAGTAAATGTTTTCCGCCTTAAGGCAGTTAGCCGAACGTACAGTCAGTTCCAGATCGTCAACCGGGCGAAGCAGGATCGGATCGATCTCGTCTTCTTGCTCGATTACCACTGGTTCGCTGTCACCCTTGAGGTCGACGAACGCAGCCAACTGCTGTTGCAGAATGGTTGCAGCGCGGCGGATAGCCTCTTCAGGATCCAGAGTACCGTTGGTTTCCAGATCAATAACCAGCTTGTCCAGGTTAGTACGCTGCTCGACACGGGCGTTTTCCACCACGTATGCGATACGGCGAACCGGGCTGAACGAAGAGTCAAGCTGCAAGCGACCAATGCTGCGGCTTTCGTCTTCATCGCTCTGACGCGAGTCGGCCGGTTCATAACCACGACCACGAGCTACGGTGAGCTTCATGTTCAGGGCGCCGTTAGACGCCAGGTTAGCGATTACGTGATCGGGGTTAACGATCTCGACATCATGATCCAGCTGAATATCGGCAGCGGTAACCACCCCCGAACCCTTCTTCGACAAGGTCAGCGTAACTTCGTCACGGCCGTGCAGCTTGATAGCCAGACCTTTAAGGTTCAACAGGATTTCAATTACGTCTTCCTGTACACCTTCGATGGCGCTGTACTCGTGGAGCACACCGTCAATCTCGGCCTCGACTACTGCACAGCCGGGCATTGAGGACAACAGGATGCGGCGCAGCGCGTTGCCCAGGGTGTGGCCAAAACCACGCTCGAGAGGCTCGAGAGTAATTTTGGCGCGGGTTGGACTGACAACCTGCACATCAATGTGGCGGGGTGTCAGGAACTCATTTACCGAAATCTGCATGGATGCACCTATTTTCTAGCCCTTACTTGGAGTAGAGCTCGACAATCAGGCTTTCGTTGATGTCGGCGGACAGATCACTGCGAGCAGGAACGTTCTTGAAAACGCCCGACTTCTTCTCAGTGTCTACTTCTACCCATTCTACGCGGCCACGTTGGGCACACAGATCGAGAGCTTGGACAATGCGAAGTTGGTTTTTTGCTTTCTCGCGAATCGCGACCACGTCACCAGCACGAACCTGGTACGACGGGACGTTAACGGTTTGGCCGTTTACGCTGACGGATTTGTGCGATACCAGCTGACGGGATTCGGCGCGAGTCGAACCAAAGCCCATACGGTATACAACGTTGTCCAGACGGCATTCGAGCAGTTGCAGCAGGTTTTCACCAGTTGCACCTTTCTTGCCAGCAGCTTCTTTGTAGTAGCCGCTGAACTGACGCTCGAGAACGCCGTAGATACGACGAACCTTCTGCTTTTCACGCAGTTGGGTGCCGTAATCGGACTGGCGACCGCGGCGTTGGCCGTGGATACCAGGTGCTGCTTCAATGTTGCACTTCGATTCGATCGCGCGCACGCCGCTCTTCAGGAAGAGATCGGTGCCTTCGCGACGAGCGAGTTTGCATTTTGGACCAATGTAACGAGCCATTCTTTACAATCTCCTGGATTACACGCGGCGCTTCTTCGGCGGACGGCACCCGTTGTGCGGGATTGGCGTCACGTCGGTGATGCTGGCGATCTTATAGCCACAGCCGTTCAAAGCACGGACAGCAGACTCACGACCTGGGCCTGGACCTTTGACGTTAACGTCGAGGTTTTTCAGGCCGTATTCCAGCGCAGCTTGACCAGCACGTTCAGCAGCTACTTGAGCAGCAAACGGGGTGGACTTGCGGGAACCGCGGAAACCCGAACCACCGGAGGTAGCCCAAGAAAGCGCGTTACCTTGACGGTCGGTGATGGTCACGATTGTGTTGTTAAAAGATGCATGGATGTGGGCGATGCCATCAACCACTGTCTTTTTAACTTTTTTACGAGGACGAGCAGCAGGTTTTGCCATGATAATTTTCCTGTCGATTCGCTGGGGCGATTACTTGCGGATCGGCTTACGCGGACCTTTACGGGTACGCGCGTTAGTCTTGGTACGCTGACCGCGTACTGGAAGACCACGACGATGACGCAGACCGCGATAGCAACCGAGGTCCATCAAACGCTTGATTTTCATGTTGATTTCGCGACGCAGATCACCTTCAGTGGTGAACTTCGCCACTTCGCCACGCAGCTGTTCAATCTGCTCGTCGCTCAGATCCTTGATCTTAGCGGCTGGGTTTACCCCAGCAACTGCGCAAATTTTCTGCGCAGTAGTGCGACCAACACCATAGATGTAGGTCAGCGAGATAACAGTGTGCTTGTTATCTGGAATGTTAACGCCTGCAATACGGGCCATTCAGTGGGACTCCAATTGACAGCTACCTACGCCCCGGAAGCCAAGAAATAGGGCGCGAGATAATATCGCTGTAATAACAAATAATCAACCCGGCAGCGCACTAGCTGCCGGGCTTCAAGCGGATCACACTCAGCCTTGGCGCTGTTTGTGACGCGGTTCCGCGCTGCAAATTACTCGAACAACACCTTCGCGGCGAATAATCTTGCAGTTACGGCACAGCTTTTTCACCGATGCACGAACTTTCATCACCAACTCCTCGAACCTTATGGGTACTCAGCGCAACATGCCGCTGCCGTAACCCTTCAGGTTGGCTTTCTTCATCAGGGATTCATACTGGTGCGAAACGAGGTGCGATTGTACTTGGGACATGAAGTCCATCACAACCACGACCACGATCAGCAACGAGGTCCCGCCAAGGTAGAACGGAACGTTTGCTGCAACCACCAGGAACTGGGGCAACAAGCACACGGCCGTCATATATAGAGCACCGAACAGGGTCAAACGAGTCAGAACGCCATCAATGTAGCGTGCCGACTGCTCACCTGGACGGATGCCCGGAATAAAGGCACCGGACTTCTTCAGGTTTTCCGCTACGTCTTTCGGATTGAACATCAACGCCGTATAGAAGAAGCAGAAGAAAATAATCCCTGCACTAAACAGCAGAATATTCAACGGCTGACCAGGAGCGATCGACTGAGAGAGGTCCTGCAGCCAGCCCATATTTTCAGACTGACCAAACCAGGTACCCAACGAAGCCGGAAACAGCAAGATGCTGCTCGCGAAAATTGCCGGAATAACACCGGCCATATTCACTTTCAGCGGCAAGTGGCTGGTCTGCGCAGCAAATACCTTACGGCCCTGCTGACGCTTGGCGTAGTGAACAGCAATACGACGCTGGCCACGCTCAATGAACACCACAAAACCGATAATCGCTACTGCCAGCAATCCGATGGCAACCAGGGCGAAGATATTGATATCACCCTGACGCGCAGACTCGAAAGACTGCCCGATTGCCCTCGGAAGACCGGCAACGATACCTGCGAAAATCAACATCGAGATACCGTTGCCAACACCGCGCTCAGTAATCTGCTCACCCAGCCACATCATGAACATCGCACCAGCCACAAATGTGGATACCGCGACGAAATGGAAGCCAAAGTCACCAGTGAACGCAACGCCCTGCCCTGCCAGACCAACGGACATGCCGATAGCTTGAACCAGGGCGAGGACGACAGTGCCGTAGCGGGTGTACTGGCTAATCTTGCGACGGCCAGCTTCACCTTCCTTCTTCAACTGCTCCAGCTGCGGGCTGACGGCGGTCATCAGCTGCATGATGATCGATGCCGAAATGTACGGCATGATCCCCAGTGCAAAGATGCTCATCCGTTCCAGCGCGCCGCCGGAAAACATGTTGAACAAGCTAAGAATGGTCCCCTCATTCTGTCGAAACAGGTCTGCGAGTCGGTCCGGGTTGATACCTGGAACCGGGATGTGTGCGCCTATTCGGTAGACGATAATCGCCAGGAACAGAAAACGCAGACGAGCCCAAAGTTCAGACATACCGCCTTTGCCGAGCGCTGAGAGAGCACCTTGCTTAGCCATTTATTCCTCGAACTTGCCGCCAGCTGCTTCGATAGCCGAACGCGCACCTTTGGTGGCGCCGATTCCCTTGCCGATAGTGACAGCGCGAGTCACTTCACCGGACAGCATGATTTTCACACGCTGTACGTTGACGTTGATCACGTTGGCATCTTTCAGGGTCTGCACAGTAACGATGTCGCCTTCCACTTTAGCCAGCTCGGACAGACGCACTTCTGCGCGATCCATGGCTTTCAGGGATACGAAACCGAACTTAGGCAGGCGACGATGCAGCGGCTGTTGACCGCCTTCAAAGCCTGGAGCGATGGTGCCACCGGAGCGGGAGGTTTGACCTTTGTGGCCACGGCCACCAGTCTTACCCAAACCGCTACCGATACCACGGCCCGGACGATGCTTTTCGCGACGGGAACCCGGCGCTGGACTCAGATCATTGAGTTTCATCGATTAACCCTCTACACGCAGCATGTAGTAAGCCTTGTTGATCATCCCGCGATTCTCGGGAGTATCCTGGACTTCTACAGTGTGACCGATGCGACGCAGACCCAAACCTTTAACGCACAGTTTGTGGTTAGGGATGCGGCCGGTCATGCTTTTGATCAGCGTTACTTTAACGGTAGCCATGATCAGAAGATCTCCTTGACAGTCAGGCCACGCTTGGCAGCGATCGACTCAGGAGATTGCATAGCCTTCAAACCCTTGAAAGTGGCGTGAACCACGTTTACCGGGTTAGTCGAGCCGTAGCACTTGGCCAGAACGTTCTGAACGCCAGCAACTTCGAGAACAGCACGCATAGCGCCGCCAGCGATGATACCGGTACCTTCAGAGGCAGGCTGCATGTACACCTTCGAAGCGCCATGAGCGGACTTCATTGCGTACTGCAGAGTGGTGCCGTTCAGATCAACTTGGATCATGTTGCGACGAGCAGCTTCCATTGCCTTCTGGATCGCAGCAGGCACTTCACGTGACTTGCCACGGCCGAAGCCAACGCGCCCTTTACCATCACCAACCACGGTCAACGCGGTGAAAGTGAAGATACGGCCGCCTTTAACGGTTTTGGCTACGCGGTTAACTTGAACCAGCTTCTCAATGTAGCCTTCGTCGCGCTTTTGGTCGTTATTTGACATAACTTAGAACTCCAGCCCAGCTTCACGAGCAGCATCAGCCAGCGCTTTCACGCGGCCGTGGTACTTGAAGCCAGAGCGGTCGAAAGCCACTTGCGAGACGCCGGCGGCCTTAGCACGCGTAGCGACCAGCTGGCCAACCTTAGTGGCCGCGTCGATGTTGCCAGTGGCACCATCACGCAGTTCTTTATCCAAAGTCGAGGCGCTTGCCAGGACTTTGTTGCCGTCGGCCGAGATGACCTGGGCGTAGATGTGCTGCGACGAGCGGAACACGCAGAGACGCACGACTTCGAGTTCGTGCATTTTCAGGCGTGCTTTGCGAGCGCGACGCAGTCGAGTAACTTTTTTGTCGGTCATTTGCTATGCCCTACTTCTTCTTGGCTTCTTTACGACGGACGACTTCGTCCGCGTAGCGCACACCTTTGCCTTTGTACGGCTCTGGTGGACGGAAGTCGCGGATCTCAGCGGCCACCTGACCTACCAGTTGCTTATCAATACCCTTGATCAGGATATCGGTTTGGCTAGGGGTCTCAGCGGTGATGCCTTCCGGCAGTTCGTAATCCACTGGGTGCGAGAAGCCAAGGGCAAGGTTCAGAACCGTGCCTTTTGCTTGCGCTTTGTAACCAACACCGACCAGCTGGAGCTTACGCTCGAAGCCTTGGCTTACGCCCTGGACCATGTTGTTTACCAACGCACGCGTGGTACCGGCCATTGCGCGAGTTTGTTGATCGCCATTGCGAGCAGCGAAACGCAGCTCACCAGCTTCTTCAACGATCTCAACGGACGAATGGATGTTCAGTTCAAGAGTACCCTTGGCACCCTTCACCGAAAGCTGTTGGCCTGCGAATTTGACTTCGACACCGGCTGGCAGCTTAACGGGGTTCTTAGCGACGCGTGACATGCTTATCCCCCCTTAGAACACAGTGCAAAGAACTTCGCCGCCGACACCGGCAGCGCGCGCAGCACGATCCGTCATCACACCTTTGTTGGTGGAGACGATAGACACGCCCAGACCGCCACGAACTTTCGGCAGATCTTCAGCGGACTTGTACTGACGCAGGCCTGGACGGCTAACGCGCTTCACTTCCTCGATGACCGAACGGCCTTCGAAGTACTTCAGCTCGATGGACAGCAGTGGTTTGATTTCGCTGCTGATCTGATAACCCGCAATGTAGCCTTCGTCTTTCAGGACTTTGGCAACAGCTACCTTCAACTTGGAAGATGGCATGCTTACGACGGACTTTTCAGCCATCTGGGCATTACGGATACGAGTTAGCATGTCCGCTAACGGGTCCTGCATACTCATGGGCTAGACGCTCCTAATACAAAAAAATTAGCCTTGCGGCTACATATGTCACCGAGAATCTCCGAGCGTAAAACACACGGGCTCAGGCGAGCCGCGTATTTTAGACATACTCCGGAAATGAAACAAGCCCCAAAAGGGGCTTGTTCCAGATTCAAGGTCACCGGCGGTCAGTATCTTGCGATGCAGACCACCTGGACGTTGAAAGTACTTACCAGCTGGCTTTAACCAGACCCGGTACGTCACCACGCATAGCCGCTTCACGCAGTTTGTTACGGCCGAGGCCGAACTTGCGGTAAACGCCGTGTGGACGACCGGTCAGGCGGCAGCGGTTACGCATGCGCGAAGCGCTTGCGTCACGTGGCTGCTTCTGCAGAGCTACTGTAGCTTCCCAACGCGCTTCTGGACTTGCGTTCAGATCAACGATGATTGCTTTCAGTGCTGCACGCTTCTTGGCGTACTTGGCAACCGTGAGCTGACGCTTCAGCTCGCGGTTTTTCATGCTCATCTTGGCCATGGTCCTACTCCAATCAGTTGCGGAACGGGAATTTGAACGCACGCAGCAGAGCGCGGCCTTCATCATCGTTCTTGGCAGTGGTGGTCAGGGTGATGTCCAGACCGCGGAGAGCATCGATCTTGTCGTAGTCGATTTCCGGGAAGATGATCTGCTCTTTCACGCCCATGCTGTAGTTACCACGACCATCGAAGGACTTGGCATTCAGGCCGCGGAAGTCGCGAACCCGAGGCAGGGAGATCGACAGCAGACGATCCAGGAATTCGTACATACGCTCACGGCGCAGAGTCACTTTGACGCCGATCGGCCAACCTTCACGGACTTTAAAGCCAGCGATGGATTTCCGAGCGTAAGTCACAACGACTTTTTGACCGGTGATCTTTTCCAGGTCAGCAACAGCGTGCTCGATGACTTTTTTGTCACCGATCGCTTCGCCCAGACCCATGTTCAGGGTGATTTTGGTAACGCGCGGAACTTCCATCACGTTCCCAAGCTTAAGTTCTTCCTTAAGCTTAGGGGCGATTTCCTTCCGGTAAATCTCTTGTAGTCGTGCCATGGTCTAATCTACCTAGCAGTGTTCAAGCATCAACCGCTTTTTGGGTCGACTTGAAGACACGAATTTTCTTACCGTCTTCTACTTTGAAACCAACGCGGTCAGCCTTGTTGGTTTCGCCGTTGAAGATGGCGACGTTAGAAGCGTCCAGTGGAGCTTCTTTCTCGACGATACCGCCCTGCACGCCCGACATCGGGTTAGGCTTGGTATGACGCTTGACCAGGTTCAGACCACCGATAACCAGACGGTTATTAGCGAGAACCTTAAGCACCTTACCGCGCTTACCTTTGTCTTTGCCGGCGATCACGATGATCTCGTCGTCACGACGAATCTTTTGCATGTCGGATCTCCTTACAGCACTTCTGGGGCGAGCGAGACGATCTTCATGAACTTCTCAGTACGAAGTTCACGGGTCACTGGCCCAAAGATACGGGTGCCGATCGGCTCTTGCTTGTTGTTCAGAAGAACAGCAGCGTTGCCATCAAAGCGGATAATGGAGCCATCTGCACGGCGTACGCCGTGACGAGTGCGGACTACAACAGCAGTCATCACTTGGCCTTTTTTCACCTTACCGCGAGGAATTGCTTCCTTCACGGTAACTTTGATGATGTCACCGATACCAGCGTAACGACGATGGGAGCCACCCAGCACCTTGATGCACATAACACGGCGAGCGCCGCTGTTATCGGCCACATCGAGCATGGATTGAGTCTGAATCATATAATTTCTCCGACCCCTAGTCCTTAGACTTCCACAGCGCGTTCGAGAACATCAACCAGTGCCCAAGACTTGGTCTTGGCCAGCGGACGAGTTTCACGAATAGTGACTTTGTCGCCGATGTGGCACTGATTGGTTTCGTCGTGCGCGTGCAGCTTAGTCGAACGCTTAACATATTTACCGTAGATCGGGTGCTTAACGCGACGCTCGATCAAAACGGTGATGGTTTTGTCCATCTTGTCGCTGACAACACGGCCAGTCAGCGTACGGACAGTCTTTTCGGCTTCAGCCATGATCACTTACCTGCCTGCTGGTTGAGCACAGTCTTCACGCGAGCAATGTCACGCTTAACTTGCGAGAGCAGATGAGACTGCCCCAACTGGCCAGTTGCTTTCTGCATACGCAGATTGAACTGGTCGCGCAGCAGGCCGAGCAGTTGCTCGTTCAGCTGCTGTGCGGATTTTTCACGAAGTTCATTCGCTTTCATCACATCACCGTCCGTTTAACAAAGGCGGTGGCGAGCGGCAGCTTTGCAGCAGCCAGGGCAAAAGCCTCACGCGCCAGCTCTTCAGTTACACCCTCGATTTCATACAGGACTTTGCCTGGCTGAATCTGGGCTACCCAGTATTCCACGTTACCCTTACCTTTACCCATCCGAACTTCGAGGGGCTTTTTGGAGATTGGCTTGTCCGGGAATACACGGATCCAGATCTTGCCGCCACGTTTAACGTGACGGGTCAGAGCACGACGCGCTGACTCGATCTGACGAGCGGTGAGACGACCACGAGCTACAGACTTCAGCGCGAACTCGCCGAAGCTGACTTTGCTACCGCGCTGTGCCAGACCACGGTTGTGGCCTGTCATCTGCTTGCGGAACTTCGTACGCTTAGGTTGCAACATTTGGCGTACCCCTTACTTAGCAGCTTTTTTACGAGGCGCTGGTGCTTGTGGTTTCAGTTCTTCTTGGCGACCACCAATTACTTCGCCTTTGAAGATCCAAACCTTTACACCGATCACACCGTAAGTGGTGTGAGCTTCGTAGTTGGCATAGTCGATGTCGGCACGCAGGGTGTGCAGTGGCACACGACCTTCGCGATACCATTCAGTACGTGCGATTTCAGCACCGCCGAGACGACCGCTCACTTGGATTTTGATGCCTTTGGCACCAATGCGCATGGCGTTCTGTACGGCGCGCTTCATAGCGCGACGGAACATTACGCGACGCTCCAGCTGCTGAGCTACGCTCTGCGCAACCAGCATACCGTCGAGCTCCGGCTTGCGGATCTCTTCGATATTGATGTGCACAGGCACACCCATTTGCTTGGTCAGGTCCTGACGCAGTTTCTCAACATCTTCACCTTTCTTCCCGATAACGATACCTGGACGAGCGGTGTGGATGGTGATACGTGCAGTCTGCGCCGGACGATGGATATCGATACGGCTTACGGACGCGCTTTTTAGTTTGTCTTGGAGATACTCACGCACCTTCAGATCAGCGAACAAGTAGTCCGCATAAGTCCGACCGTCTGCGTACCAGACGGAGGTGTGCTCCTTGACGATTCCCAGGCGAATGCCAATGGGATGTACTTTCTGACCCATCTCTTCGACTCCGTTACTTGTCAGCAACCTTGACAGTGATATGGCAAGACCGCTTGACGATGCGATCAGCACGGCCTTTGGCACGTGGCATGATGCGCTTCAGCGAACGCCCTTCGTTGACGAAAACGGTGCTGACCTTCAGGTCATCAACGTCTGCGCCTTCGTTATGCTCGGCGTTGGCTACGGCCGACTCCAGCACTTTCTTCATGATCTCGGCGGCTTTCTTACTGCTGAAAGCCAACAGGTTGAGCGCTTCGCCCACCTTCTTCCCGCGGATCTGGTCGGCGACCAAGCGGGCTTTCTGGGCGGAGATTCGAGCGCCCGACAACTTAGCGGCTACTTCCATTTCCTAACCCCTTAACGCTTGGCTTTCTTGTCTGCCACGTGCCCACGATAAGTGCGGGTACCGGCAAACTCGCCTAGTTTGTGGCCGACCATGTCTTCGTTCACGAGAACTGGGACGTGCAAGCGACCGTTGTGTACAGCGATGGTCAAACCGACCATTTGTGGCAGGATCATCGAACGACGCGACCAGGTTTTCACCGGCTTGCGATCGTTCTTTTCCGCCGCCACTTCGATCTTCTTCAGTAGGTGAAGATCAATAAAAGGACCTTTTTTCAGAGAACGTGGCACTGTCGTATCCCTCTATTTACTTGCGACGACGGACGATCATTTTGTCGGTACGCTTATTACCACGAGTCTTCGCGCCCTTAGTCGGGAAGCCCCATGGCGATACCGGATGACGACCACCAGAGGTACGACCTTCACCACCACCGTGTGGGTGGTCAACCGGGTTCATGGCAACACCACGAACGGTTGGGCGAACGCCACGCCAGCGTTTGGCACCAGCTTTACCCAGCGAACGCAGGCTGTGCTCGGAGTTCGAGACTTCACCCAGGGTCGCGCGGCATTCAGCCAGCACTTTACGCATCTCACCAGAACGCAGACGCAGGGTCACGTAGACACCTTCACGAGCGATCAGCTGAGCCGAAGCACCAGCGGAACGAGCGATTTGCGCGCCTTTACCTGGCTTCAATTCGATGCCGTGTACGGTGCTACCAAC
Organism: Pseudomonas sp. MF6755; assembly: GCF_016405635.1. Taxonomy (NCBI): domain Bacteria; kingdom Pseudomonadati; phylum Pseudomonadota; class Gammaproteobacteria; order Pseudomonadales; family Pseudomonadaceae; genus Pseudomonas; species Pseudomonas sp. MF6755. Next base: position 22,011 of record NZ_JAEKDA010000010.1, on the reverse strand, counting down.
TGGAATGTTGCGCAGTTGAAGAGCGTTGCCCGGCTTGATCGGTGCCAAGGCACCTGCGATCAGCTGGTCGCCAGCGCTCACGCCTTTAGGGGCGATGATGTAGCGACGCTCGCCATCTGCGTACAGCAGCAGAGCGATGTGAGCAGTACGGTTTGGATCGTATTCGATACGCTCGACAGTGGCAGCGATGCCATCTTTGTCGTTGCGACGGAAATCGACCAGACGATAATGCTGCTTATGGCCACCACCGATGTGACGAGTGGTAATACGACCATTGTTGTTACGACCACCAGTCTTCGATTTTTTCTCGAGCAGCGGTGCGTGAGGAGCGCCTTTATGCAGCTCCTGGTTGACCACCTTGACCACAAAACGGCGGCCAGGGGAAGTCGGTTTGCATTTAACGATTGCCATGATGCACCCCTTCCTTACTCAGCACTGCTGCTGAAATCGAGATCTTGGCCTGGCTGAAGGGAGATAACTGCCTTCTTCCAGTCATTACGCTTGCCCAGACCGCGAGCAGTGCGCTTGCTCTTACCCAGAACATTCAGGGTAGTAACACGCTCTACTTTCACGCTGAACAGGCTTTCGACGGCCTTCTTGATTTCCAGCTTGGTTGCGTCAGTTGCAACCTTGAAAACGAACTGGCCTTTCTTGTCAGCCAGAACCGTAGCCTTTTCGGAAACGTGCGGGCCAAGCAGAACTTTAAATACGCGTTCCTGGTTCATCCCAGCAGCTCCTCGAATTTCTTCACGGCCGACACGGTGATCAACACCTTGTCGTATGCGATCAGACTAACTGGATCGGAACCTTGCACGTCACGTACATCAACGTGTGGCAGGTTGCGAGCAGCCAGGTACAGGTTCTGATCAACAGCTTCAGACACGATCAAAACGTCGGTCAGGCTCATGTTGTTCAGTTTGCCCAGCAGATCTTTGGTTTTTGGACTTTCAACAGCGAAATCCTGAACCACGACCAGACGATCAGTACGCACGAGCTCAGCAAGGATGGAGCGCAGAGCTGCGCGGTACATCTTCTTGTTGAGCTTCTGCGAGTGATCCTGTGGACGAGCTGCGAAAGTGGTACCACCGCCACGCCAGATTGGGCTACGGATAGTACCGGCACGAGCACGGCCAGTACCTTTCTGACGCCAAGGGCGCTTACCGCCACCACGAACGTCGGAACGGGTCTTTTGCTGCTTGCTACCTTGACGGCCGCCGGCCATGTAGGCCACGACTGCTTGGTGAACGAGCGTCTCGTTGAATTCGCCGCCAAATGTCAGTTCGGAAACTTCGATCGCTTGAGCGTCATTTACATTTAATTGCATGTCAGCTTCCCCTTAACCGCGAGCCTTGGCCGCTGGACGTACAACCAGGTTGCCGCCAGTAGCGCCAGGAACAGCACCCTTGACCAACAACAGATTGCGTTCAGCGTCGACGCGCACTACTTCGAGGGACTGCACGGTCACGCGCTCAGCGCCCATATGACCGGACATTTTTTTGCCCTTGAATACACGACCAGGAGTCTGGCACTGGCCAATAGAGCCCGGGACGCGGTGGGAGACGGAGTTACCGTGAGTGTTGTCTTGGCCACGGAAATTCCAACGCTTGATCGTACCCTGGAAGCCTTTACCTTTGGACTGACCGGTTACATCAACCAGTTGACCAGCAGCGAAGATTTCAGCGTTGATCAGATCGCCAGCCTGGTAGTCACCATCTTCAAGACGGAACTCCATGACAGTACGACCAGCTGCAACGTTTGCTTTAGCGAAGTGACCTGCTTGAGCAGCAGTCACGCGCGAAGCACGACGCTCACCGACAGTGACTTGCACTGCCCGATAGCCATCGGTCTCTTCAGTTTTGAACTGGGTGACGCGATTCGGTTCGATCTCAATGACCGTGACCGGAATGGAGACACCTTCTTCGGTGAAAATACGGGTCATACCGCATTTACGACCGACTACACCAATAGTCATGTTGTAAACCTCATGAGTGTACGGGGCTTTCACCCGCTATGGCCGCCCATTTCAGAGCGTTACACGACTAAGACCCAAGTCTTAGCCGAGGCTGATCTGTACTTCCACACCGGCCGCCAGATCAAGCTTCATAAGAGCATCAACGGTTTTATCCGTTGGCTGGACGATGTCCAGTACGCGCTTATGAGTACGGATCTCGTACTGGTCACGCGCGTCTTTGTTGACGTGCGGGGAGACCAGAACGGTGAACCGCTCTTTACGGGTAGGCAGTGGAATTGGACCACGCACTTGAGCACCAGTACGTTTCGCGGTTTCCACGATTTCCTGGGTGGATTGGTCGATCAGGCGATGGTCAAAAGCCTTCAACCTGATACGGATTTGCTGATTTTGCATTGGATTTCAGACTCCGGCTGCTATTCCCAGCGAGCGCAATACGCCCGTTAAAAGGAGGCGCAATTCTATAGACGCCCCAGATAGGTGTCAACCCAATAAAAAAGGCCCCCGCTAAGCGGGGGCCTTCTCAAAAAATCGAGCTATCTCAGAAGAGATAATTACTCGATGATTTTAGCTACAACGCCAGCACCAACGGTACGGCCGCCTTCACGGATAGCGAAGCGCAGACCGTCTTCCATTGCGATGGTTTTGATCAGGGTAACAACCATTTTGATGTTGTCGCCTGGCATAACCATTTCAACGCCTTCCGGCAGTTCGCAGTTACCAGTCACGTCAGTAGTACGGAAGTAGAACTGTGGACGGTAGCCTTTGAAGAACGGAGTGTGACGGCCGCCTTCTTCTTTGCTCAGCACGTACACTTCAGCTTCGAACTTGGTGTGCGGCTTAACCGAACCTGGCTTAACCAGAACCTGGCCACGCTCAACGTCGTCACGCTTGGTACCACGCAGCAGAACGCCGCAGTTCTCGCCAGCACGACCTTCGTCGAGCAGTTTACGGAACATTTCAACACCGGTGCAGGTGGTGACGGTAGTGTCACGCAGACCAACGATTTCCAGTGGATCTTGAACCTTAACGATACCGCGCTCGATACGACCAGTTACAACAGTACCGCGACCGGAGATCGAGAATACGTCTTCGATTGGCATCAGGAACGGCTTGTCGATAACACGGACTGGATCTGGGATGTAGCTGTCCAGAGTCTCAACCAGTTTACGAACGGACGTGGTGCCCATTTCGTTATCGTCTTTGCCTTCCAGAGCCATACGAGCAGAACCGATGATGATCGGAGTGTCGTCACCTGGGAAGTCGTAAGTGCTCAGCAGATCGCGCACTTCCATCTCAACCAGTTCCAGCAGCTCAGCGTCGTCTACCAGGTCAGCCTTGTTCAGGTAAACCACGATGTACGGAACGCCTACCTGACGGGACAGCAGGATGTGCTCACGGGTTTGTGGCATCGGACCATCAGCGGCCGAGCAAACCAGGATTGCGCCGTCCATCTGAGCAGCACCGGTGATCATGTTCTTCACATAGTCAGCGTGACCTGGGCAGTCAACGTGAGCGTAGTGACGGATCAGCGAGTTGTATTCAACGTGCGCGGTGTTGATGGTGATACCACGAGCTTTCTCTTCTGGTGCGCTGTCGATTTTATCGAAATCAACGATTGCGGAACCGAATACTTCGGAGCAAACGCGAGTCAGAGCAGCAGTCAGAGTGGTTTTACCGTGGTCAACGTGACCGATGGTGCCAACGTTGACGTGCGGTAGGGAACGATCAAATTTTTCTTTAGCCACGACAATTAACTCCTTGCCTAAAGGACTGAATCAGCCTTGTTTTTTGGATACAGTTTCAGCGATGTGCGCCGGAGCTGTGTTGTATTTTTTGAATTCCATAGAGTAGCTTGCGCGACCCTGGGACATGGAGCGAACGTCGGTCGCATAACCGAACATCTCACCCAACGGAACCTCGGCGCGAATCACTTTGCCGGAAACCGTGTCTTCCATACCCAAGATCATGCCGCGACGACGGTTAAGGTCGCCCATGACATCACCCATATAGTCTTCAGGTGTAACAACTTCTACCGCCATGATTGGCTCAAGCAACTCACCACCGCCCTTCTGGGCCAGTTGCTTGGTTGCCATGGAAGCAGCCACCTTAAACGCCATCTCGTTGGAGTCGACGTCGTGGTAAGAACCGTCAAAAACGGTTGCTTTCAGGCCGATCAGCGGATAGCCGGCAACAACACCGTTCTTCATCTGCTCTTCGATACCCTTCTGGATAGCAGGGATGTATTCCTTAGGAACAACACCACCCACTACTTCGTTCACGAATTGCAGACCTTCCTGACCTTCGTCAGCAGGAGCAAAACGGATCCAGCAGTGACCGAACTGACCACGACCGCCGGACTGACGAACGAACTTGCCTTCGATTTCACAGTTCTTCGTGATGCGCTCACGATAGGAAACCTGAGGCTTACCGATGTTGGCTTCGACGTTGAACTCACGGCGCATCCGGTCAACCAGGATGTCCAGGTGAAGCTCGCCCATGCCGGAGATGATCGTTTGACCAGTCTCTTCATCAGTCTTGACGCGGAAAGATGGATCTTCCTGAGCAAGTTTGCCCAGAGCGATACCCATTTTTTCCTGGTCATCCTTGGTCTTAGGCTCTACGGCAACCGAAATAACCGGCTCCGGGAAGTCCATGCGAACCAGGATGATTGGCTTGTCAGCGTTGCACAAGGTTTCACCAGTGGTGACGTCCTTCATGCCGATCAAGGCCGCGATGTCACCAGCGCGTACTTCCTTGATCTCTTCGCGGGCGTTTGCGTGCATTTGCACCATACGACCCACGCGCTCTTTCTTGCCTTTGACCGAGTTGATTACGCCGTCGCCGGAGTTCAACACGCCCGAGTAAACGCGGACGAAGGTCAAGGTACCCACGAATGGGTCAGTGGCAATTTTAAATGCCAGAGCGGAGAACGGCTCTGCGTCGTCTGCATGACGCTCCAGCTCGATAGTCTCGTCATCCGGGTCAGTACCCTTGATGGCAGGAATATCTACTGGTGCCGGCAGGTAGTCGATCACAGCATCGAGAACCAGGGGAACGCCCTTGTTCTTGAACGAGGAACCGCAAACAGCCAAGACGATCTCACCAGCGATAGTACGCTGACGCAGAGCAGCCTTGATTTCCGCGTTGGTGAGTTCTTCACCTTCGAGGTACTTGTTCATCAGCTCTTCGCTGGCTTCGGCCGCAGCTTCAACCATGTTGTTACGCCATTCGTCAGCCTGTTCCTGCAGTTCAGCAGGGATAGGCTTGCGAACAGGAACCATACCCTTGTCAGCATCGTTCCAGTAAACAGCTTCCATGGTCAGCAGATCGATCTGGCCTTGGAAGTTGTCTTCGGAACCGATAGCCAACTGGATTGGCACCGGGGTGTGACCCAGACGCTGCTTGATCTGACCGATCACACGCAGGAAGTTCGCACCAGCACGGTCCATCTTGTTTACGTAAACAAGACGTGGAACGCCGTATTTGTTGGCTTGACGCCATACGGTTTCCGACTGAGGCTCAACGCCCGAGGTACCGCAGAACACAACGACAGCGCCGTCGAGTACGCGCAGGGAACGCTCAACTTCAATAGTGAAGTCTACGTGGCCCGGGGTATCGATTACGTTGAAGCGGTGCTCGTCTTTGTACTGCTTCTCGGAACCTTTCCAGAAGGCGGTAATAGCAGCAGAAGTAATGGTAATACCACGCTCCTGCTCCTGAACCATCCAGTCTGTGGTCGCGGCGCCATCATGCACCTCGCCCATCTTGTGACTTTTGCCGGTGTAAAACAGTACGCGCTCGGTGGTGGTGGTTTTACCAGCATCCACGTGAGCAACGATACCGATGTTACGGTAGCGGCTAATCGGAGTAGTACGAGCCATAAAGCCCTCGCAAAATTAGTGAAGCTAAGATTAGAAGCGGTAGTGCGAGAAAGCTTTGTTAGCTTCAGCCATACGGTGCACGTCTTCACGCTTCTTAACAGCAGCACCTTTACCTTCAGCAGCGTCCAACAGCTCGCCGGCCAAACGCAGAGCCATAGACTTCTCGCCGCGCTTACGGGCGAAGTCTACCAACCAGCGCATTGCCAGAGCGTTACGACGGGACGGGCGAACTTCGACCGGAACCTGGTAAGTAGCACCGCCTACACGGCGCGACTTCACTTCGACCAGCGGAGCGATGGCGTCGAGAGCTTTCTCGAAGATTTCCAGGGGATCGCTGTTCTTGCGCTCTTTAACCTTTTCCAGCGCGCCATAAACGATACGCTCGGCAACGGCTTTCTTACCGCTTTCCATCACGTGGTTCATGAACTTGGCCAGAATTTGGCTTCCGTATTTTGGATCGTCAAGCACTTCGCGCTTGGCTGCTACGCGTCTTCTTGGCATGGATAAGCCCTCAAACGGTCTTCAGGTTCGCTCGGAATCGGTGCCCTTGCGGGACGCCTCCGACCTTACTCTTATCGACTCAGAAAATAAGATGATTCAGTTTACAAAAAGCCGCTACTACTTAGGCTTCTTGGTACCGTACTTCGAACGACCCTGGTTACGACCTTTAACGCCGGAAGTATCCAAGGAGCCGCGTACGGTGTGGTAACGAACACCTGGCAAGTCTTTTACACGACCGCCGCGGATCAGTACCACGCTGTGCTCTTGCAGGTTGTGGCCTTCACCGCCGATGTACGAGGAAACCTCGAAACCGTTGGTCAGACGCACACGGCATACTTTACGCAGTGCCGAGTTAGGTTTTTTCGGCGTAGTGGTATACACGCGAGTGCATACGCCACGACGTTGCGGGCAGTTCTGCAGCGCAGGTACGTCGGATTTCTCGACGATACGCTTACGCGGCTGACGTACCAGCTGGTTGATAGTTGCCATCTACTAGCTCCACTGTTGTCTTGCGACGCTATTGTCTTGCAAGAAAAGCAAAATGGCAGGAACGAATTCCCGCCAAATTTAGGGGTACAAGAGTCTAAAGAGGATCTTGTCCCCAGTCAAGGCAAGGCCCCGACCTCCCCCCTCATCGAACCGGGGCAAAATTGCCTCGATCCGACGAATGGGGCTGCCAGGGCCCAGACTTATCTATCGCAGAACTCAGTTACCGCTAGAGTTCAGCGCTTCGGTCAGTGCAGCTTCCACTTCACTGGCGCTTACGCGCAGCGGTTTGTCAGCTTCACGGCGGCGCTTACGCTCGCTGTGGTAAGCCAAACCGGTACCTGCCGGGATCAGACGACCCACGACTACGTTTTCTTTCAGGCCGCGCAGGTAATCGCGCTTGCCGGTTACCGCTGCTTCGGTCAGTACGCGAGTGGTCTCCTGGAAGGAGGCCGCCGAGATGAACGACTCAGTGGACAGCGACGCCTTGGTGATACCCAGCAGCACACGAGTGAACTTGGAAACGAATTTCTCGTCGCCAGCCAGACGCTCGTTCTCTACTAGTACGTGAGTCAATTCCATCTGGTCGCCCTTGATGAAACTGGAATCGCCGGATTCAGCGATTTCAACTTTACGCAGCATCTGACGCAGGATGGTCTCGATGTGCTTATCGTTGATCTTCACGCCTTGCAGACGGTAAACGTCCTGGATCTCGTTAACGATGTACTTGGCCAGCGCACTCACACCCAGCAGACGCAGGATGTCGTGTGGATCGCTCGGGCCGTCGGATATAACTTCGCCGCGGTTTACCTGTTCGCCTTCGAAGACGTTCAGGTGACGCCACTTCGGAATCAGCTCTTCATACGGATCGCTACCGTCGTTCGGGGTAATGACCAGGCGGCGCTTGCCCTTGGTCTCTTTACCGAACGCGATGGTGCCGCTGACTTCAGCCAGAATCGACGCTTCTTTCGGACGACGAGCTTCGAACAAGTCGGCAACACGCGGCAGACCACCGGTGATGTCGCGGGTCTTCGAAGTTTCTTGCGGGATACGCGCGATAACATCACCGATCGCGATCTTCGCACCATCCGCTACACCGACCAGGGCGTTGGCTGGCAGGAAGTACTGAGCGATTACGTCAGTGCCTGGCAGCAACAGATCCTTGCCGTTGTCATCGACCATCTTCACGGCAGGACGGATGTCTTTACCGGCAGCTGGACGATCTTTGGCGTCGAGTACTTCAATGTTGGTCATACCGGTCAATTCGTCAGTCTGACGCTTGATCGTGATGCCTTCTTCCATGCCCACGTAGGTCACGGTACCTTTCATTTCGGTAACGATTGGGTGAGTGTGCGGATCCCACTTGGCCACGATTGCGCCAGCGTCGACCTTGTCACCTTCTTTAACCGAAATCACGGCACCGTACGGCAGCTTGTAACGCTCACGCTCACGACCGTAGTCATCAGCGATTGCCAGCTCACCGGAACGGGACACAGCAACCAGGCAACCATCCACTCGCTCAACGTGCTTCAGGTTGTGCAGGCGGACAGTACCGCCATTCTTCACCTGAACGCTGTCGGCTGCGGAGGTCCGGCTTGCCGCACCACCGATGTGGAACGTACGCATGGTCAGCTGGGTACCCGGCTCACCGATGGACTGGGCAGCGATAACGCCGACCGCTTCACCGATGTTCACCTGGTGACCACGAGCCAAGTCACGGCCGTAGCACTTGGCGCAAATGCCATAGCGGGTTTCACAGCTGATCGGCGAGCGAACAATCACTTCGTCGATGCTGTTGAGCTCGATGAACTCGACCCACTTCTCATCGACCAGGGTGCCGGCAGGAACGATAATTTCCTCGGTACCTGGCTTGAATACGTCACGGGCAATAACACGGCCCAATACGCGCTCACCCAGCGGCTCTACAACGTCACCGCCTTCAATGTGCGGAGTCATCAGCAGGCCGTGCTCGGTGCCGCAATCGATCTCGGTTACAACCAGATCTTGTGCAACGTCTACCAGACGACGAGTCAGGTAACCGGAGTTAGCGGTTTTCAACGCGGTATCCGCCAGACCTTTACGAGCACCGTGAGTGGAGATGAAGTACTGGAGTACGCTCAAACCTTCACGGAAGTTCGCAGTAATCGGCGTTTCGATGATGGAACCGTCCGGCTTGGCCATCAGGCCACGCATACCGGCGAGCTGACGGATCTGCGCAGCAGAACCCCGTGCGCCCGAGTCGGCCATCATGTACATCGAGTTGAAGGATTCCTGGTCAACTTCGACGCCATGGCGGTCGATGACTTTCTCTTTCGAGAGGTTGGCCATCATTGCCTTGGAAACTTCGTCGTTGGCCTTGGACCAAAGGTCGATCACCTTGTTGTACTTCTCGCCCTGGGTTACCAGGCCGGAGGCGTACTGGCTTTCGATTTCTTTCACTTCGTCGGTAGCAGCACCGATGATGCGAGCTTTTTCATCCGGGATAACGAAGTCGTTAACACCGATGGAAACGCCGGAAATAGTCGAGTAAGCAAAACCGGTGTACATCAACTGGTCAGCGAAGATCACGGTCTCTTTCAAACCAACCACGCGGTAGCATTGGTTGATCAGCTTGGAGATCGCCTTTTTCTTCATTGGCAGGTTGACGACGTCGTACGACAGACCTTTTGGCACAACTTGATACAGCAGCGCACGGCCGACAGTAGTGTCGACGATACGGGTACCGGTCACGCTGCCGCCGTCACGGTCGTTGACGGTTTCGTTGATCCGCACTTTGACCTTGGCATGCAGTGCGGCTTCGCCGGCACGGAACACACGGTCAACTTCTTGCAGGTCAGCAAACACACGACCTTCGCCCTTGGCGTTGATCGCTTCACGCGTCATGTAGTACAGACCCAATACAACGTCCTGCGACGGAACGATGATTGGCTCACCGTTGGCTGGCGACAGAATGTTGTTGGTCGACATCATCAACGCACGCGCTTCCAACTGGGCTTCCAGTGTCAGCGGTACGTGCACGGCCATTTGGTCGCCGTCGAAGTCGGCGTTGTACGCAGCACAGACCAGAGGGTGCAGCTGGATAGCCTTACCTTCGATCAGTACCGGTTCAAACGCCTGGATACCCAGACGGTGAAGGGTCGGTGCACGGTTGAGGAGAACCGGGTGTTCGCGAATCACTTCAGCGAGAACGTCCCAAACCTCTGGCAGTTCGCGCTCGACCATTTTCTTGGCCGCTTTGATGGTGGTCGCGAGACCGCGCATTTCCAGCTTGCCAAAGATGAACGGTTTGAAAAGCTCAAGTGCCATCTTCTTAGGCAGACCACACTGGTGCAGACGCAGGGTCGGGCCTACGGTAATTACCGAACGACCGGAGTAGTCAACACGCTTACCGAGCAAGTTCTGACGGAAACGACCTTGCTTACCCTTGATCATGTCAGCCAGGGATTTCAGAGGACGCTTGTTCGAACCGGTGATAGCGCGGCCACGACGACCGTTGTCGAGCAAGGCATCGACAGCTTCTTGCAACATACGCTTTTCGTTGCGCACGATGATGTCCGGAGCGGACAGATCAAGCAGGCGCTTCAAGCGGTTGTTACGGTTGATCACGCGGCGGTACAGGTCGTTGAGGTCGGACGTCGCGAAGCGACCACCGTCCAACGGTACCAGCGGACGCAGGTCTGGCGGCAGAACCGGCAGAACGGTCAGCACCATCCACTCTGGCAAGTTGCCGGAACCCTGGAAGGCTTCCATCAACTTCAGACGCTTGGACAGCTTCTTGATCTTGGTTTCGGAGTTGGTTTGCGGAATTTCTTCACGCAGACGGCCAATCTCGTGTTCCAGGTCGATAGCGTGCAGCAGTTCGCGGACAGCTTCGGCACCCATGCGGGCATCGAAATCGTCGCCGAACTCTTCCAGCGCTTCGAAGTACTGCTCGTCGTTCAGCAGCTGACCTTTTTCAAGGGTGGTCATGCCTGGATCGATAACGACATAGCTCTCGAAATAGAGAACGCGTTCGATATCACGCAGGGTCATGTCCATCAGCAAGCCGATACGGGACGGCAGCGATTTCAGGAACCAGATATGGGCAACCGGCGAAGCCAGTTCGATGTGCGCCATGCGCTCACGACGAACCTTGGCCAATGCAACTTCAACGCCGCACTTCTCGCAGATCACACCACGGTGCTTCAAGCGCTTGTACTTACCGCACAGGCACTCGTAATCCTTTACCGGGCCAAAGATCTTGGCGCAGAACAGGCCGTCACGCTCTGGTTTGAACGTACGGTAGTTAATGGTTTCCGGCTTTTTAACTTCACCGAACGACCACGAACGGATCATCTCAGGCGATGCCAACCCAATACGGATGGCGTCGAACTCTTCGACTTGACCCTGGTTTTTCAGCAAATTCAGTAGGTCTTTCAAGGCCTTTCCTCCTGGCGGAGCAGAGAGCGGGCTAAACAGCCCCGCTCTCGATTCGCGTCACGTGTTATTCGGTTTCCAGATCGATATCGATGCCGAGGGAACGAATTTCTTTGATCAACACGTTGAAGGACTCGGGCATGCCCGGCTCCATACGGTGATCGCCGTCCACGATGTTTTTGTACATCTTGGTACGACCGTTCACATCGTCCGACTTCACTGTGAGCATTTCTTGCAGAGTGTATGCAGCACCGTATGCTTCCAGTGCCCAGACCTCCATCTCCCCGAAACGCTGACCACCGAACTGAGCCTTACCACCCAGCGGCTGCTGGGTAACCAGGCTGTACGAACCGGTAGAACGAGCGTGCATCTTGTCGTCTACCAAGTGGTTCAGCTTCAGCATGTACATGTAGCCAACAGTAACCGGGCGCTCGAACTTGTTGCCGGTACGGCCGTCGAACAGCTGCATCTGGCCGCTTTCTGGCAAGTCTGCCAGTTTCAGCATGGCCTTGATTTCGCTTTCCTTGGCACCGTCGAACACCGGAGTAGCCATTGGAACGCCGCCGCGCAGGTTCTTCGCCAGATCCAGGATTTCCTGGTCGGAGAAGGTGTCCAGCTCTTCGTTGCGGCCGCCGATCTCGTTGTAGATCTCGTGCAGGAACTTACGCAGGTCTGCGACCTTGCGCTGCTCTTCGATCATACGGTTGATCTTCTCGCCCAGACCTTTGGCCGCGAGGCCCAGGTGGGTTTCGAGGATCTGACCAACGTTCATACGCGAAGGTACGCCCAACGGGTTGAGGACAACGTCGACCGGGGTGCCATTGGCATCGTGCGGCATGTCTTCAACCGGCATGATCACGGAGACCACACCCTTGTTACCGTGACGACCGGCCATCTTGTCGCCCGGCTGGATGCGGCGACGGATTGCCAGGTAAACCTTGACGATTTTCAGCACACCTGGAGCCAGGTCATCGCCCTGCTGCAGTTTGCGCTTCTTGTCTTCGAACTTGTCGTCCAGCAGACGGCGACGATCAACGATGTAGGCCTGGGCCTTCTCGAGCTGCTCGTTCAGAGCATCTTCAGCCATGCGCAGTTTGAACCACTGGCCGTGCTCAAGACCGTCGAGGATTTCGTCGGTGATGTCCTGACCTTTCTTCAGGCCTGCGCCGCCTTCGGCCTTGTGGCCTACCAGAGCGGAACGCAGACGTTCGAAGGTCGCGCCTTCAACGATACGGAACTCTTCGTTCAGGTCCTTGCGGATCTCGTCGAGCTGGGTCTTCTCGATGGACAGTGCACGAGCATCACGCTCAACGCCGTCACGGGTGAAGACCTGTACGTCGATGACAGTACCCTTGGTACCGGTAGGTACACGCAGGGAAGTGTCTTTAACGTCGCTGGCTTTTTCACCGAAGATGGCACGCAACAGCTTCTCTTCCGGAGTCAGTTGGGTCTCGCCTTTCGGAGTGACCTTACCTACCAGGATGTCGCCAGCGCCAACTTCAGCACCTACGTAAACGATACCGGCTTCGTCCAGCTTGTTCAGTGCAGCTTCACCCACGTTCGGGATGTCTGCAGTGATTTCCTCTGGCCCAAGCTTGGTGTCACGTGCCACACAGGTCAGTTCCTGAATGTGGATCGTGGTGAAACGGTCTTCCTGAACAACACGCTCGGACAGGCAGATGGAGTCTTCGAAGTTGAAGCCGTTCCACGCCATGAACGCGATGCGCATGTTCTGACCCAGAGCCAGCTCACCCATGTCGGTGGACGGGCCGTCGGCCATGATGTCGCTACGCTGAACGCGATCACCCTTGCTCACCAGCGGACGCTGGTTGATGCAGGTGTTCTGGTTCGAGCGGGTGTATTTGGTCAGGTTGTAGATGTCGACACCGGCTTCGCCAGTTTCAACTTCGTCATCGGCAACACGAACCACGATACGGCTGGCATCAACAGAGTCGATCACGCCGCCACGACGAGCCACGACGCAAACGCCGGAGTCACGGGCTACGTTACGCTCCATGCCGGTACCTACCAGCGGCTTGTCGGCACGCAGGGTCGGTACAGCTTGACGCTGCATGTTGGAGCCCATCAACGCACGGTTGGCGTCATCGTGCTCCAGGAACGGGATCAGCGACGCTGCAACCGAAACTACCTGCTTGGGCGATACGTCCATCAAGGTGACGTCTTCCGGCGCCTTGACGGTGAACTCGTTCAAGTGACGAACAGCTACCAGCTCGTCGATCAGGACTTTCTTGTCGTTCATCGTGGCCGAAGCCTGAGCGATCACGTGATCAGCTTCTTCGATGGCAGACAGGAACACGATCTCGTCGGTGACCAGAGCGTCTTTCACTACGCGGTACGGGCTCTCGAGGAAACCGTACTGGTTAGTGCGCGCATAAGCGGCCAGGGAGTTGATCAGACCGATGTTCGGACCTTCCGGCGTTTCGATCGGGCAAACACGACCGTAGTGCGTCGGGTGAACGTCACGAACTTCAAAGCCAGCACGCTCACGGGTCAGACCGCCTGGGCCCAGTGCGGAAACACGGCGCTTGTGGGTGATCTCGGAGAGCGGGTTGTTCTGGTCCATGAACTGCGAGAGCTGGCTGGAGCCGAAGAACTCTTTCACCGCCGCAGCCACTGGCTTGGCGTTGATCAGGTCTTGCGGCATCAGGCCTTCGCTTTCAGCCATCGACAAACGTTCTTTGACCGCACGCTCAACACGTACCAGGCCAACGCGGAACTGGTTCTCGGCCATTTCGCCTACGCAGCGAACACGACGGTTACCCAGGTGGTCGATGTCATCGACGATGCCTTTACCGTTACGAATGTCGACCAGAGTCTTCAATACCGCGACGATGTCTTCCTTGCACAGCACGCCCGAACCTTCGATCTCGGTACGACCGATACGACGGTTGAACTTCATCCGGCCGACCGCAGACAGGTCATAGCGCTCAGGACTGAAGAACAGGTTGTTGAACAGGGTCTCGGCAGCGTCTTTGGTTGGCGGCTCGCCAGGACGCATCATGCGATAGATCTCGACCAGCGCTTCCAATTGGTTACTGGTGGAGTCGATCTTCAAGGTGTCGGAGACGAACGGACCGCAATCGATATCGTTGGTGTACAGGGTCTCGATACGAACAACCTGGGCCTTGGCGATTTTTGCTAGGATTTCGGTGTTCAGTTCGGTGTTGCACTCAGCCAGGATTTCGCCTGTCGCTGGATGAACGATGACCTTGGCGGTGGTGCGACCCAGGACGTAGTCCAGAGGCACGTCCAGCGACTTGATACCGGCTTTTTCGATCTGGTTGATGTGGCGCGCAGTAATACGACGACCGGCTTCAACGATGACCTTGCCCTTCTCATCCTGGATGTCCAGGACAGCAATTTCACCACGCAGACGCGAAGCAATCAGTTCCAGGCTGAGGGTTTCATCCTTCAGGCTGAATACGTTTGTAGTGTAGAAAGCATCCAGCACTTGCTCAGTGGTATAACCGAGCGCGCGCAGCAGCACCGAGGCCGGCAGCTTGCGACGACGGTCGATACGCACGAATACGCAGTCCTTCGGATCAAACTCGAAGTCCAACCACGAACCGCGGTACGGAATGATCCGCGCGGAGTACAGGAGCTTACCGGAGCTGTGCGTCTTGCCGCGGTCGTGGTCGAAGAACACGCCCGGGGAACGGTGCAGTTGGGAAACGATAACGCGCTCGGTACCGTTGATAACGAAGGTACCGTTTTCAGTCATCAATGGGATTTCGCCCATGTAAACTTCTTGCTCTTTGATGTCCTTGATCGCTTTGTTCGACGATTCTTTGTCGAAAATGATCAGACGGACTTTTACCCGCAAAGGTACGGCGTACGTAACACCGCGCAACACGCATTCTTTGACATCAAATGCCGGTTCGCCCAGGCGATAACCGACGTACTCCAGCGCAGCATTGCCGGAGTAGCTGATGATCGGGAAAACGGATTTGAAGGCCGCATGCAGGCCCACGTCGCGGAACTGATCTTTAGTCGCTCCCGCCTGCAAGAATTCACGATACGAATCCAGCTGGATAGCCAGAAGGTACGGGACATCCATGACGTCCGGCAACTTGCTAAAGTCCTTGCGGATACGTTTTTTCTCAGTATATGAGTAAGCCATCAGCGTTCCCCAGCTTGGTCACCTGCTTGTTTGGCCCCTCCCGACGGGAGCAGCCAGAAAATCTCGCAAACCCCATGGTTTGCACCACCGCATCGGGTGGCTACAGCGCGTTAATGGCGGCGACCGAGTCGACAACCAAGAACGGAAAAAGGCCGGTGGCAAGAGCCACCAGCCATCAGCCTTCAGCTTAACGCTTGGGCTGGAGACGCAAGGTCGATGCTTACTTCAGCTCGACTTTAGCGCCTGCTTCTTCCAGCACTGCTTTAGCTTTGTCAGCGGCGTCTTTCGACACTGCTTCCAGAACCTGGGCAGGAGCGCCGTCAACTACAGCCTTGGCTTCTTTCAGGCCCAGGCCGGTCAGTTCACGAACTGCTTTAATCACGTTTACTTTCTTCTCGCCAGCTTCCAGCAGCATGACGTTGAATTCGGTTTGCTCTTCAGCAGCAACAGCAGCAACAGCTGGGCCAGCGGAAGCAGCGGCAGCGGAAACGCCGAATTTTTCTTCGAAAGCTTTGATCAGCTCAACAACCTGCAGAACCGACATTTCAGCTACGGCGTTGAGGATATCGTCTTGGGAGATAGACATTGCTGTATTTCCTGAATTGGGGGACGGCCTACGCGGCCATCGAAATAAACAAAAAAACGCGAGAGAGGTTGCTGAGCCTTAGGCTGCGGCAGCTTCTTTTTGCTCGCGAACTGCGGCCAGAGTACGAGCCAACTTGCTGGTAGCGCCTTGAATCACGCTCATCAGCTGAGAAATAGCTTCGTTACGGGTCGGCAGTGTTGCCAGTACGTCGATTTGGTTAGCTGCGAGGAACTTGCCCTCGAACGCAGCTGCCTTGATCTCGAACTTATCCTGACTCTTGGCGAACTCTTTGAACAAACGGGCAGCAGCGCCTGGATGATCCTTGGAGAACGCGATCAGAGTCGGGCCGGTGAACACGTCGTTGAGAACACTGTATTCAGTGTCAGCAACAGCGCGCTTGAGCAGGGTGTTACGTACAACACGTACGTATACGCCAGCTTCACGAGCCTCTTTACGGAGTCCGGTCATAGCGCCTACTGTCACACCACGGGCATCAGCCACGACAGCGGACAGAGCAGCTTTGGCAGCCTCGTTGACTTCAGCGACGATGGCCTTCTTGTCTTCGAGATTAATTGCCACGGGTTTAACTCCTGCTTGTTACCGTTTCATCTGGCCGGGGCCGGATGTCGTTTTGGTGTCTGATTCGGTAAGGAACCGGGAGCACCATCTGCGTAGGCTTGTTGGTTTAAGACTTGCGTCGCCTACGGTCTTGGATAGCCCCCGCCAGGCAGGGACCCCAATCTTTCAATTAGCGCAATCACTTGCGCCAATTTGTGTCTTATACGTCCAGCGAGCCTTGGTCGATGACCAGACCTGGGCCCATAGTGGTGCTCAGGGTAACGCGCTTGACGTAGATACCTTTCGAAGAAGCAGGCTTGATACGCTTCAGATCAGCGATCAGGGCTTCAACGTTTTCCTTCAGCTTGACGGCGTCGAAGCCGACTTTGCCAACGGAGGTGTGAATGATGCCGTTTTTGTCGGTGCGATAACGAACCTGACCAGCCTTGGCGTTTTTAACCGCGGTAGCTACGTCTGGCGTTACGGTGCCGACCTTAGGGTTAGGCATCAGACCGCGTGGACCAAGGATCTGACCCAGCTGACCTACAACGCGCATTGCATCCGGGGAAGCAATAACTACGTCATAGTTCAGGTCGCCGCCTTTCATTTCGGCAGCCAGGTCGTCCATGCCAACGCGATCAGCGCCGGCGGCCAGAGCAGCTTCTGCTGCCGGGCCTTGGGTGAAGACAGCTACACGTACAGTCTTGCCAGTACCGTGTGGCAGCACAGTTGCGCTACGAACGACCTGGTCGGATTTACGCGGGTCAACACCCAGGTTTACAGCAACGTCAACGGACTCGCTGAACTTGACAGTCGACAGCTCAGTCAGCAGGGCAGCGGCATCTACAAAGTTGTAGGCCTTGCCTGCTTCGATTTTGCCGGCGATAGCCTTTTGGCGCTTGGTCAGCTTAGCCATTACACACCCTCCACGTTAAGGCCCATGCTACGAGCAGAACCGGCGATGGTACGCACGGCTGCATCCATATCAGCTGCAGTCAGATCCGCGTTTTTGGTTTTC
Organism: Pseudomonas sp. MF6755; assembly: GCF_016405635.1. Lineage (NCBI taxonomy): Bacteria > Pseudomonadati > Pseudomonadota > Gammaproteobacteria > Pseudomonadales > Pseudomonadaceae > Pseudomonas > Pseudomonas sp. MF6755. The sequence goes on along the minus strand of NZ_JAEKDA010000010.1, from coordinate 4,452 downwards.
GCGATTTCTTCCAGCTGAGCACGAGTTACAGTGCCAACCTTAACGGTGTTAGGACGAGCGGAACCGCTAGTCAGACCAGCAGCCTTCTTCAGCAGAACCGAAGCCGGGGTCGACTTGGTTTCGAAAGTGAAGCTACGGTCGCTGTATACAGTGATGATCACTGGAGTCGGCAGACCTGGCTCAAGACCCTGAGTACGGGCGTTGAAGGCCTTGCAGAATTCCATGATGTTCACACCGTGCTGACCCAAAGCTGGGCCGACGGGTGGGCTTGGGTTGGCCTGAGCGGCCTTCACTTGCAGCTTGATGTAAGCGGTAATCTTCTTGGCCATGAGGCACTCCAATTACGGGTTCAAGCGCCTCGAAAGGCTCCCCGGTTACTTGCGCGTATATCCCAGTGACGACAAAACCCCACAGCCTAAGGCTGCGGGGTTGGGATGCTTGCCCAGCTAGACCTTCTCGACCTGACTGAACTCCAACTCTACCGGAGTAGAGCGACCGAAAATGAGCACTGCCACTTGGATCCGGCTCTTTTCGTAGTTAACTTCTTCGACGGTGCCATTGAAATCAGCAAACGGACCATCCGTAACACGAACAACCTCGCCCGGCTCGAACAACGTCTTCGGCTTAGGCTTGTCGCTACCATCAGCAACGCGACGCAGAATTGCTTCTGCCTCTTTGTCGGTGATCGGAGCAGGCTTATCAGCAGTACCGCCGATGAAACCCATGACACGAGGAGTATCCTTGACCAAGTGCCAAGTACCTTCATTCATGTCCATCTGAACCAGCACGTAGCCAGGAAAGAACTTGCGTTCACTCTTGCGCTTCTGGCCATTCCGCATTTCAACCACTTCTTCAGTGGGAACCAGAATCTCGCCGAAGCCATCTTCCATGCCTGCGAGCTTTACGCGCTCTAGCAAAGAGCGCATAACATGCTTCTCGTAACCCGAGTAAGCATGCACAACGTACCAACGCTTAGCCACGGGACACCCTTAGCCAACAATCAAGGAAACAAGCCAGCCGAGCAGGGAATCAAGCCCCCACAACAGCAACGCCATAACCAGAACAACAGCCACGACAATCAATGTGGTCTGCGTGGTTTCTTGGCGAGTCGGCCAAACGACTTTACGTATTTCGGTGCGAGCTTCCTTTACCAGGACCGCGAAAGACTTGCCTTTGGCAGTCTGCAGGCCTACAAAGGCAGCTACAGCAGCAAGGGCCAGCAAAGCGAGTACACGGTACAGGATCGGCGAAGCAGAATAATACTGATTGCCAACAACGCCTACGACCACCAATGCGACTACGGCGAGCCACTTGACGAGATCGAAACGAGAGCTTTGAGCTTCAGCCTTAGGAGTCATCTATGAAGATCCTGTGAAAAGAAAGCCAGATACACCACGTGAATCTGGCAGGTCAGGAGGGAATCGAACCCCCAACCTACGGTTTTGGAGACCGTCGCTCTGCCAATTGAGCTACTGACCTAAAACAAAATCAGGCCGACCATTATGCAGGCCTGAAAAAGACTTTACAACAACCAACCCCAACAGACTTGCAATCGACTGACCACTAAAGCCAGTTACAACACGATACAAGCCGAGGCAGCTGTTAAAACAAAGGCAGATATTTTCATATCTGCCTTGTCATATGGAGCTCTTGAGCGGATTTGAACCGCTGACCTCACCCTTACCAAGGGTGTGCTCTACCAACTGAGCTACAAGAGCGAAACACCTTGCACAACCTGCAAACTTGGAGCGGGTAGCGGGAATCGAACCCGCATCATCAGCTTGGAAGGCTGAGGTTCTACCACTAAACTATACCCGCGGAGCTTGCAGCTCACGCTAAAAATGGTGGAGGGGGAAGGATTCGAACCTTCGAAGTCGTAGACGTCAGATTTACAGTCTGATCCCTTTGGCCGCTCGGGAACCCCTCCTAAGCGAGCCGGCATTCTACATCACGCCGGCCTTCTGTCAAGCATTTTCTCATTAAAAATATGAGGTTAGCTGCGTTGACCTCGCTTCGCGCTGTAGCCCTTAAAGGTCTTCACTGCGAAGCGGGCGCCATTCTATGCAAACTATTCGCGAGTTGCAATGCCTTCGCACTGCATTATTTTATGTTTTAACTCATTGAATTCCTTAGCAAGGTTTTCAAAGGGCAGATCGTCAGCCAATCGCCGACTCTCAGGGGCGACACGCAACCAATAACCCGTGGCTTCGGGTGCGCTCAACAATTGAACCTTGACCTTTATATCCAGGCTCGTTAGCCGCTGTTCGATAGAAAGGGCTTGGCGCTGATCGGAGAAACCACCGATGTACAGACAGGTGTTTTGCGTATCAGGCACCTTTGCTCGGTCGCGACGAGCCACCGTATCTGCGGATTCACTCAAGAGCCGAATGTCTTGCTGCGCGCCCCGATAGAGGCTCAAAGGCGTGACATCCTTGGCGCGCAATGGCGCCTCTTGCTGATGCCAGACGTAATAGAAAGCATTGAGGACAAGTAAAAGCAAAAACAGCCAGCGCATAATCACCTCAACACAAAGGACATGCCATCGCCAGACCCACGAACACCAGGTCAGGCACCAGTCGTGCCTGTGGCGCAGCATCCGAGACCAAGTCAGCATCCCCTCCAGTCAGAAAGACAGTGAAATCTTCACCCCAGTAGCTTCGAGCCAACTCAAGCTGAGTCAGCACGAACCCTCTAAGCATGAGCGTACAACCGCGCTCAACAGCCTCTACAGTCGTCCGGCCAGGAGAAAGGCGCTCCAGAGCTCTCTCAGCCGCTACATCGCCATAGCGTATCTTGCGCGTATGGGTGCGCAGTTGGTTGCGCATAAGCGGCATTCCAGGACAAATAAACCCACCCACATGCTCACCATCCGAGCCAATAAAATCTGCGGTGGCCGCCGTACCAAAATCGAGCACCAGACAAGCGCCTGATGCCAATTTGAATGCACCAAGCATCGCCAACCAGCGATCAAGCCCAAGTCGTTCGAAGTCTTCGTAGCCGTTGCGCACTCCGGCCATCTCTCTCGCAGAGCCTGCACAGGATACGGTAACGCCAAATGCTTCCACCAACGCGACGACTAGCTTATCGGTTTCCTCAAGCGCTCGAACGCTCACTAATCGACAACGCGTGAGCAGAAGACCAGAAAGAGCCGTCAGACTGTCAATCAGTGCAATATCCGAGTCCGCGATGCCTTCCGCAGAAATACTTGCTCCACTCGATTCAAGTACACGCCATTTAATGAAGCTATTTCCACAGTCGAGCTCAAGAATCATCACGCAACCTCAGGCTTAACTCACCACCGCTGTATATTTTCTCAACACCATCGACATCCAAACGCAACGCGCCCTGACGATCCACACCAAGCACCACCCCGTCAATCTGGCTGGCGCCCGCAATGAGAGACACAGGCTTACCCTGCCACAAGTGGTGCAGCTCCCACTCTTCTTGCAACCCGGCAAAACCAGCAATTTTATGTCGATCCAGGTAGCTTTGCAGTTGCAACCCCAGGCGCGCCACTAAGTGGTTGCGGTCAACAGGAAAGCCAGTCTCGAGCTGCATCGAGGTCCATTGCTGATCGACCTCATCAGCCTTCTGCATATTTACGTTGATACCTATCCCAAGAACAACGTGACAGATATCTGCAGGATCCCCGACCAACTCAAGCAAGATGCCAGAAATTTTCTTGCGCCCAACCAAGACATCATTGGGCCACTTCAAGGCAGCACCCTGCACACCCAACTCACGCAAGACCTGCATCACTGCCAACCCCACGACGAGACTCAAGCCCTCCAACTGTCGCAGACCACCCTCAATACGCAATACGAGGCTGTAATAAACATTTTGCGCAAATGGGCTGATCCATTTGCGACCCCGCCGGCCCCTGCCAGCTGTTTGCTGCTCCGCCACCACTACAAAGGGCGCCGCGCAGTTCGCTGCGACTAGGCGTAAAGCTTCGGCATTGGTGGAATCAATAGAGTCGAAAATTTGAACGGGCCAGGCTAAGGGAGCCGCCCCAAGAGAAATCTGCGCAGCATCCAAGAACACCAGCGGCGTAGCCAACTGATATCCACGACCCCGGACCTTATGAATGGGCAGATTCAGCTCGGCCTCGAGATGCTGGAGCTGCTTCCACACAGCGCTGCGACTGACCCCGAGGGCGGCGCCAAGCGCCTCTCCAGAATGAAATCGACCATCTTTCAGAAGTTTCAACAACATCAGCATGCAGGTATCGCCTCACAATGAGGCACGCATAATAGCCATGCGCAGAGTCATTGCATAGAAAGGCCGTTCGTTAGCACTCAGGGCATGAGCGATGCCTTTTAATATTTTCAAGCGCCCAAAACAAAACCCCAACTGCTTTCGCAATTGGGGTTTCGGAATTTAATCTTGACGATGACCTACTCTCACATGGGGAAACCCCACACTACCATCGGCGATGCATCGTTTCACTAC